>JBLMZV010000026.1:0-17580 GCA_050259015.1 Candidatus Saccharimonadota bacterium | reverse complement strand
GCCGCGCGTTCGGAAACAGAGAACGACCCGAAGCCGGAGATGTTGACTTCCTGACCGGACTTTAAGGCCTCGGTGACCACTTCCGTGAAGCTCACCAGCATCTTTTCCGCGGTGGCTTTGTCCGTGGCCATTTTTTGGGCAAGAGCGTCTATGATTTCTTGTTTGTTCATGTTCGCCTTTCTAACGGGTCCGACTTTGGGTAAATGAATTACCTGGGATCTTGCGATGACCCGCTATTAAATTATGCGACTTACCCTAAAAATATACCAAAACAAGCCAAAAAAGACAAAGATACAAACGTACAACGCGCTGCCGGTGCCAGTTCGGGGTAAATTTTTTGCCCCGGCCACACTCCCCTGTTCTGCTGCCGGTTCTTTGGCAACCGGAGCCGCCACCACAAGGTCAGTTTTTTGAAGCTCCGCAGGAGGTATGATTTCGGAAGTAGGCGTTGCCGGTTCGGCTCCCGAGGCAGGAGCAAAAGACAATACTTTGCCTTCTGCAGCGCCGATATACCCCACTTCGTTTATCAGAATTTTCTGCGGGTTGAATAACCTGATGTGATCTTCCCCGGTGTTGGCAAAAGTAACCTTGCCTTCCGGGATAGTCACGGTCACCTCGCTTTTCGGATTCAGTCCCAAAGGACCCAGCGTAAAGGCGCTGGATCCAATTTTATCCTCAACTTTGCCGTCATCGAGTATCCAACCATCAAGGTCGAGAGAAAAGTCGCCGAAGTTCTCAAGTAAAATCCATTCCTTGCCGGAGTCTGCCCCTTTGGGATTTGGCAACGCAGCCTTGATCCTGACGAACACGTCGCCGTTTGGGGTTGAAAGACCAAGGACGGAGGGGTTGAGCGGCAATCCGTTTTCTATCCGGTTTGCAGTGTTCTTTGTCTGCTCCAAAGTCCAGGCGTATGAGCCGTCCGCTTTGCGGGCATAAGCCTGTTCTTCCGGGGCATCGCCTTCGTAGACGACTTTTGCCGCCACCGTGTCGTCCGGCCAGATCAGGCGGAGGGTGTCGCCGCCGAAATTGCTTAAACCGAACACGTCCTCGGGCAGATCGACGGTAAGGAACTCTCCGGGCATGAGCTTGGCCGTGTCCGGAAACTTGTACGCGGTCACCCCGACCGCATCCTCGGACAGAGGCTTGTCGTCGAGCTTCCAGCCGGCAAGTTCCACGATCTCGTTGGAAGGGTTAAAGAGTTCCACCCACTCCTCGCCGGTGTCCGCGCCCTCGGGGTTGGGCAAAAACTCGGAAATGATCAGGGACTGGGTGTATTGCCTGACGGGAGCGGAAACCGGAGCGTCCGGCTCGGATTGAGGGTCGGCGGCGATCAGACCTTCCTGACCCAGGCTGTTTCTGGGATGCGGGGCGGCTTGGATGAAGAAATCGTCGGAATTGCTGTTCGAGTCCTGACCGTTTCCTCCGATCCCGCCGGGCTTGCGCTCCAGACTCTGAACCTTACCGCCGTCAAACGAAACGAAAGCCGCACCTTCCACGAAGATATTTGAGGCTCCGCCCCAGCCTACACTGTCGATGACATTGCCGCCGGAATCCTTAAGGGCTATGCCGTTATCTTCGGCTATGGTGGACTTACGGGTGATGTCCGGCGTAACCGGGATGTCCAGGTAGTCGCCGTTGGCCCAAAGGTAGTAACCATACGCGGGGACGGCGGCGCTGTCCGTGCTGTTCCAGGAAACCAAAGAGCTGTCCGTTGCGCCGGTCTTGGTCCTTTTGACGAGCTTCCAGTTGGTCAGGCTGACGGCCTGGTCGGTTGGGTTATGAAGTTCAATGAAGTCGTTGCCTGTCTTGCCCTTGCCGCCCGTGATCTGCACCTGGCTTATGACCAGATGGTCGGCGGTTGCCGCGGACACAAAAAAAGGACTAAACAGAAGCAGTCCGAAAATTAGAAAATATTTGATTTTCATAAAGCAGAGGGATCGTGCCCGCAAAGGGGGGACTTAATGCTTTAGTTTAAGCATAGAACGCTATTTTGGGAATTTCAAGTCCCCTTAACCGTCATTCCGAACTTGGCTCATTATTCATATTGTCGCTTTTTCTAGAAAAAGCGACAGAAAAAGTCGCGAGCTAATGAAAAACCTGAGGAATCTACGACGCTCGGCTTTAACGGAAAATTGCGAGACTCGTCACCCCTAACCCGGGTTCCTCAGACAATCGCAATTTCCTAGCCTCGCGGTAGATTCACGTCCACAGATCTGAAAATTTGAGGTCCGGGTTTTTCAGCGCTCGCAGGCTCCGCTGTACACCTTAAAACTCAAAGCCTTTCTGCTCGCTCCAAATTGCTATGCGATTTTTCAGCGCTGGCAAAAATCAAACAAACAAAAAATAGCGCCTGATGCGCTATTCTCGTAAATCTTGTCAGGACACTTATGCTTGCGGGGCATCCGGGCTTTCCGCCGCGGCTTCCTCCCCGCTTCCCTGTTCCATCTGCTTCTCGCCGGCGAGCTTTTCCTCTTCCGGCAACTGCTTGTAGAGAGTGCCCAGGACGCCGTTGATGAACTTGCCGCTCGACTCGCCGCCGAACGCCTTGCCCAGCTCCACCGCCTCGTTGATGGCCACTTTGGGCGGCACTTCCTTGGCAAACAGCAATTCGTAGATGCCGAGCCTCAGGATGTTGCGGTCCACTACCGTAATCTGTTCCAAGGGCCACTCCGGAGCGGTCTTCTTGATGATCTCGTCGATTTCGGGGATGTGCGTTTCGACGCCTTTGATGAGGTCATAAATAAACGCCGGGTCTTCCAAGCCTGGTGCGAACTGGTGCACATTGTGCTCGGCGATCTCCTGCAACGGCCTGGTCTTGTCGTTGAAATCCCATTCGTACAGGGACTGCATCGCGACCGTGCGGGATAGGTGTCGATTGGCCATTGGGTAGTAGAAATTTGATATTAATAAACAACGGATTTCGATCAAATTTCACTACCCAACAATATCACCAAGTAGTAAAATTCGATCTTCTCTACGTGACCGGTAACCCTTTAACATTATCTTCAACATTCGGGCGCCCTGATTGGTCTTTAGATATCGCTCTCTCCTCAAAGCGTCTTCTTGCTCCAGATATGCCTCGTAAAATATCAGTTTCCAAGGCAAGTAACCCTTGGTCGATTGCACTTCCCCTCGATTATGCTTATCCAGTCTTTTCATCACATCTTCCGGATAATAGCCGATATACCATCGGTTATATTTCTCGCTCTGAAGCACGTAAACATAATGGAACATGTGCTATCGAATTTTTACTTCTTGGCTGCGGTTTTCGCCTTCTTGACCTTGATCTTTAAGACCTGCTTGCCTTTGTAGAAACCGCAATTTTGGCAGGCTTCGTGAGGCCTGACCGGGAAGTTGCAGTTCTTGCAGACGGACAACGCGGATTTGGCGAGGTGATCGTGCGAGCGGCGCTGGTTCCGGGAAGACCTGGTCTTATGCTTTTTTGGGACTGCCATGACTGTTCCTTTGATTAATCACGTACAAGAATTTATAACACATTCTGCTTCCCGGGTCAAATAGGGAGGAATGCAGGATGAAGAAGCGAGAATTAGAGGAAAGGGATAAAGAATGTAGGATTGAGGATGGAGAATAAAAAAATATGGGCTGTCTTCATTCTTCATTCTAAATCCTTTATCCTCTATTCTTTCCCAAACATCTGCCGACGAACAGGAGAAATCTACGTATTCGTCATACCCCCGTAAGGAGGTGTCGGAACAGATAGACTTTCGTCGGCAGGTGTCTGGAAAAGTTGGGGAAGACAGGTAGCTGTCCTCCCCCGACGTTTCAGCCGAGGCACGCGACAAGCGCGGCCGCCAGTATCATGCAGCCGATGACGGCCAGGACGTAGTGGTCCAGAGCGCGCGGCTGGCTGAGATACCGAAAAAACGATTCTTTATTCAACTGATCCTCCTTGATCTTGTTACTACTGCCGGCCCTTCTTGTCCGGAAGCCGGAAGCCGCCGTCCTTGAATTCTTCGTAGCCCTCGATCAGCCGGGTAGCCACGATGACCAGGAACGTCAGAAGCCCGACCGTAACCAGGAACGACAGCGTGTCCCGCGATGACAGGTATTCCGCGGAGTCAGCCGGCATGGAAAGGCCGCGGATGAACGACGAGTAGCCGGCTACGAAGTCGATGCCGGCGGCATAGACCTGTTCCCAGAACACGGCAAGCAGCACGAGCGTCACGACGGAAACCGCGCCCACGATGCCCTTGCGGGTGGCTGCGGACAGGTCCCGCCATTTGGGCGATTCCCCTTCTCCCCAATAGATAGCCATATCACCCTCCGATAAGCCGGGTATAGCACCAGAACCCGGCAAGGATTACGACCAACGAAACCAGCACGATCAGGATCGCGACCCGAAGAGGCATTCGGTACTCGAGGTTCTCCTGCACGGCCTGTTGGTCTTCCATTGGCACACCTCTGGTTTGTGAAGACTGCGCCTACACACTAACCTACCCGAAACGTTACGATTTGGCAATCCTCCTCCGAAAGAATAATGAAGAAGTCGGAATGAAGGATTAAGAAGGAATTCCTTCATCCTGCATTTCTCCATTCTTCCTTCGGGTAAGGAGAGGAGCAACGCGGTTGCTCCTCTTCGGGACCGATCAGGACGCCTTAGCGAACGGCCCTTCGGTCACCGCCATGAGCTTGGCCAGCTCTTCCCTGTCGATGAGCCGGTGTTCGTAGGCCAGCCGCAGCCAGTCGACGATGCCGAGCTCGCCTACGGGAATGAGGCTTTCGATAGCCTCCAGCATCTGCCTGGCCCAGTCGGGGATCTTGTCCATGTTCAGTCTCTCGCGCATGTCACCTCCTTGAAAATCACAACGGATACGGGGAAAGGTCGTCGAACAACTGTCCATGGGCGGATCCCGTTCAAACCGGGGCGCCCCGAAACAGCTTCTTGCGCTTATGAGAACAGTCCTTTCAGAAAAGGGTACGAAAGCGGCGCGATGGTGAACGCGACCGCCAGGATGACGAGAGCGGGATCCCCGGATCCCGAGACGCCGACCCACATGACGGCGGCGATGATCTCGGAAACCAAAAGAACGACGACGATTTTGCGCAACTCCGAAAAGTAACCTTTCATCTGCGATATTCCTCCTTGCGTTTCTAAAACGGGATCCCTTGGCCTCTTCTGAACCAGGAAGTGTCCTTAAGCGGGCAGTCCTGGCTCGGAAAAAGCGGGAAGCATCGGAACCTTAAGGTCCTTATCTTCCCGAAACACAGCTTACGCCTTAGGCGGCCGCCCTTTTGAGCCTCCACAGCACTTCGCTGCGGTGAGGCAGTTTGAGGCGGTTCGGGCGGGGTCTGGCCGCGCCGAGAGCCGGCTTGAGGCTGTCGTACCCGGCCTTGAAGCTGGCCCAGTCCGGCACGTCAGGATGGCGGCGCCGGGTGACGTAGGCGAGGCCCGTAAGCAGCAGCAACAAAGTCACCTGTCCTCCTTTTGTGAATAAATGCCGTCTGTTTTGCAACCCGTCTGAAGCCGCAGGCAACCTACGGATTCGGATGGATTGGGGAGCAGGCTTTGGCACAAAGCCTGCTCCCCTCCTGACGTTTCAGCTCTCGCGGAACACGGGCGCGCCGCTGTCGTTGATGACGGTCTTCCGCGTCTGCCTGCGCCCGCGGCCGACGAAGAACTCCAGCGCCTCGCCGGGGCCGATGATCCTGCCGCGCCGGAAGTCGGACTGGGCCACGGCTGCGCCTGCCTGGTGGACCGTGTACCTGCGGCACTCGATCCTGGTCTTGCCCGGGTTGACGTCGAACGTCACCAGGAGCTTCTGCGGGGGAACCAAGTACGCGCGGCCTCCTTGGAAAGCCATCTCAATCCTCCTGTTTTGTGAACCTCTTCCGAAGCCCCGACCTGATGTCGGAAACTCGGATAAGGACGGGAGGGGCATGGGCATGCCCGCTCCCGTATAAACCCTGCGGCCGATCCGGCACATCGGTACCGGCACGACTTCGCATCCTCCTTGCTATCGCTGGAGCAGTTTGATCTTCAGGGCGACCGTCTCGACGTCGTCCATGATCTGCTTCCGGTGCGCTTCGAGGAAAGCCGAGGGCATCTCGAGGATGAACGACAGGGTCTGGCAGTACTTCATCTCGAGAACGCCGGAGCTGATGACCAGAAACGAGCAGAAGACCCTGGCAAGCTCGAGCCGCTCCTCTGTCGTCCATTCCTTGCTGATCCCGATCATGTCCCACCTCTTTCCAACGGTCACCATTCCACATTGTCCTGTTCCGAAGCCGTGATCCCAAGGAGCCTGCCGGTCAGCCCCCTCCCCAACGCGGCGCCGAAGGCGCCTGCCAGACAGATGAGTCCGGCCAGACCCGCGGGATCCGGCCGCCCCTGGATCATGAGGCTGATTGCGGACATGCCGGCCAGAACGCAGACGGAGATGCCGCAGCCGATCAGCGCAAGACCCAAGGCCCAGCCCAAGCACGACAGCAGGATGCGTCCGATCTTGATGACCGCCTTCTTCATAGCCCTCCTTAAGGACCTCTTCTGAAGCGACAACAAAGGGTATAGGGTCAAGGGTTTAGGGTCCTTGCTCCTTTCCCCTATTCCAGCTTCGGAAAGGGTGAGGACTTAAGGCGAGTCCTCAAACCAACCCCAGGGTTCAATGCCTCCGACCGCCGCCCAAGATCGTCCGGAACGCGAGCCATCCGATGCCCACCAGCATGGCGATGCCGAGAAACGGCGATAAGGCCGAGACCACGCCCTGCATGAGCCGGCCGGGAATCGACGGGTCAGCAAGGGACGCGAGCACGATGAGCGCGCCGAGCGTGACGAGCAGACGCTGCGGAGTCCCGATGAAGAAACGCACCCAGGGATTCATGTCTCCTCCTCTTTTGAGGCCGCCAGAACATCTGACGGGCTCAAAAAGGGATGGGAAGCCGGAAAGGTTCCAGCTTCCCGTGACGATGTTACTCCTGTTCTTTCTTCTGGACGGCCCTGATCACCCTTGCAGCCTCAGCTTCCACGACGTTGAGAGCGGCAAAGACTGCGATAGCCACGAGGACCGCGGGGAGGACCCTGCCCGTCAGGAGATGGACGGCGAGATAGGCCGAAAGGCCGGACACCAGGAAGTTCACGATAAACGATCTCATATCTTCCTCCTCTTTTGAGGCCGCAAGACGGAAATGCCTTATGGGCTCAAAAAGGGATGGGAGGCCGGAACAGGGTTCCGACCTCCCTCTCGCCTACTTGGCGAGATACTTGTGCGCGTACTCGGCCCACATCGCGGTCGGCTGGTAGCGGATGAGTTTCATGCCGGGTTGGTAGAGCGCTTCCAGAGTGTCGGTGGAATGAGGCGGCAGGCCGGGCGCTCTCTGCACCGTCAATCCTGCCAGGTGGTGCCACACCTCGCCGTTCGGGCAGAGGATGAGGTCGCCGCGCCGGCCTTTCTCCTGGACTTCCAGGAGGAATTTCGTCCGTTGGTCGTAGTAGGACTGGTCACGCGGTCCTCCGCAGGCGGCCAACGCCAGGATGACGACCACGATGGCGACGGCACAGACGGCGAGGACGATGTGGACGGCATCAGCGACAGTACGAAGGGTCTTCGGTTTCATGCGGATTCTCCTTCAGGACTGCGGCACGGACCACCGGGCCAGGAAGAGCCCGAGCGCCGTCAGCGCGGCGCACAACAGGAGCAGGCGAAAATCGAAGCTGACGAGACACATGACCGTGCCGATCCCGAAGATGAAAATCAGGGAGGCCCCGATCATCAGCGCCAGGAACCGGACTGCGGCCTCGGCCATTTCGACGAGGCCGTAAACGATCCCGGACAGGAAATCGACGAAGGCCGTGGCGATGCTTGCCATTCTATTTCCTCCTCTTTCGAGGCCGCAAGACGGAATGCCTTACGGGCTCAAAAAGGGATGGGAATGATCGTTAGATCTTATGGCGCTTCCCATGCACCGTTGGTGTTCTCAGAACCCCTGGACCAGACCGATCACGGTGTTGCGGCTCCTGGGACAGTAGGACGCCCAGACAGCCGTCTTGCCGATGATCGTGACCTGCGCCATTGGGCCGGTTCCCACGAACTGCCGCGAGAACAACCCGACAGCCAGACGCTTGCTAAGGCTCACGGTACCCTTGTAGGAATACCAGAAGCCCGAAGCCCCGTGTTCGAGAGCCAGGAACGAGGAGAAGGGACCCTTCCCCGCCCAGACGCTCGCCGCGGTCCGCCAATGACTGTGCGTCTGCTCCATTCCGGCGCCAGCCGAGACCTGCAGCCAGGGGGAGAGGTTCCGGTAGTACGACACGTACCCCTCGCTCCAGCCGTCCGTGCCGAGGCCCCAGATAAAGATGCCTTGCGAGGCATCCACCTTGAGGTCGGCCTGGCCGTCGTACGTGAGGTTCACGCTGCCGGCCTTGTCCGCGACGGCCCAGGACTCCACGAACGTCTGGGCGGAGGCGGAAGCCGCAAGCAGCGAGAGGACGATGACGGCAACGGCGATGGCGGTTTTCTTCACATTCCCTCCTTGGGAACTTTTCGGAAGCGGGATGCTTCCAAAAGGTTAAGCCCGAACATGAAGCTCGGGTCTCAACCTACAGGAAACAATGGAGGATGAAGGACAGAGAATAGAGAACAAAAACCCGGAACATCTGCTGTAAACTAATGCTATTGTCCGAACGTAAGTGAGAACTCTCTTTACTTCCTCTTCTGAGAGAACAATGTAGGATATAGGATTGAGAATGATGGGTCTGCTTCATCCTTCATTCTCCATTCTTCCCTCGGAAAGGGTGGGGGGCGTGAGTCACGCACCCCCCGTGTGGAAGCTCGTAAAGAGCATCCGGTTCATAAACGCGGCATCGAACGCCTCCGTTTGGTTGAACAATCAGTTGCAGGTTATTCGCCTTAAGGCAGGAGTCCTGCTTCCCCTGGTCGCATTGAACCGTGTTAGCGACTGCTCACGTCGTTTTTATTTTTCGATAGGCTCTCCTATTCCGAGACCGCCTCTATGTGAGACGATTTCGGAAAGGGAGGGAATCCTGAAGCGAGTCCAGGATTCCCGCTGTCCTCAGGCCGCGGCTCGGCGGATCTGGTCGAACTGGATCGTGGCCCGCTTGCCGGCGTCGAGACGGACGATGTAGGTGCTGCGGTCGAAGCCGAGTGCGCAGGTCGCGGGGTTCACGTCGATCACGGTGCCCAATCGCCAGGTGGTGCCGATCCGGACTTCCACCCGGTCGTTGACCGCAAACCTGCCGGTTGGACGATGGTCATCCTCGATGCGGACGATCGATGATCGCCGCCGGACTGAGATGTGCTGGACGACCTTGTAGATGGCCAGAATGGCCAGGGCGATGAGGACGATGCGCACGTTCTTCCTCCTTGCAAAAGTACCGTTACTTCCGCAATTCTGGGTACTAACTTAGGTAAGTTAATGGGCAAATGTAGATTTATCCCTCTTAAACCCAAATAGTGCCCAGAATGGCGGAAACAAACAAAACCGGCTTTTCAGGAGATCCTGAAAAGCCGGCGTCCACAATCAAAAAGTACGGTCGAAACAAAAGATTGCGTTAAGCTTGGGCTTCCGGACCATCTCCTGTAAACGGGCCGAAAGTTATTTGGGGAACATCCTTGTTCCACGGCTTCCCCATGTTTTAAAGAACAGCTAAGTATACACCTAAACGCCGGCTTAGTCAAGACTAAAGGGGAAAAACTGGCCGAAAAACGGCTAAGATAAGCCATATTATCGCTTCAGCCTCCAAAAAGCCCCGGTTTTTGCGGGTTTTGCCAGCAGGCCGGAAGTAGCATAAGATATAACCAAACCAAGGAGGTTTACCGTGCCGCAGATGGTCGGTTTGATTGTCGTCATGTTCGTGCTGATGGGAGTCCAGGCGGAAACCCCGCAGGGTCTGGTCAGCCGTCCCGTGATCCCTCAATCCGTCGTGTTTGCCCCGAAAGCCGATTTCCAGATTCCGGAAAGCAAACGCGAGGCCTTGCTCAAGGCCCTCCCGGACAGCAAGGTCAAGGAACTCTGGCTTGCCGATTACCCCGCCCTGGACCGGGCGTTCAGGGAAGGCAGGCTCATTGCCCTCGATTCCGATTCCGCCGCCGGATTTGTCCTGAGAAAGACCGGCAAGTGGCCGATCGGCGAACGTGAGCCGAAGAAGAAGCTTCGGGAGAAGCTCTATCGCCTAAGCCCGTCCGCCGCCGGCCTGCTCTACTACCTGTCCTCGGAGATCAGACTTGCGTTCAAGGAGGAATTCCAGCCGCTCGAGATTACGAGCCTGGTCCGCACCGCCCGCTATCAGAAATCCCTGGCAAAGGTCAACGGCAACGCGCGCGTGGATAGGCTCAAGATTCCACCCACCCACGTTCTGGGCCTGGCGTTCGATATCGCCTGGACCAAGATGCCGAAACCGGAGGTGAAGGAACTGGTCCACCTGCTGGACGACCTGTCCGCGGAAGGAAAGATCGTATACTTCCTGGAAGGCGCGGTCTCAGCCGCCTTTCACGTGGTGGCATTGCCCCAGGCTGAACAGGAATTCACGCAATACTACGAAAACGCCATCGCCCGCCCGGCGAACGTCGAAGCTACGAGACAGTAAGACCCTAAGGTTTGACCTTAGGGTCTTTTTTTGGGATGAAAAATTGAGGATATAGAATGGAGGATGGGCATAATCGTCCTCGCTAATCGCTCGGACCATAGTATGCGTCGATCACGGAGGCGCTATAAAGCCCCGCGCATAACGGGGCTTTATATTCTCAATCCTATATTCTGAATTCTACGTTCTTATCTTAGTAGTCCATGCCCATGCCGCCCATTCCCCCTCCGCCCATCGGAGGCATGGCTTCTTTCTTCTCGGGCTTGTCCACCACGATGGCTTCGGTGGTCACGAGCGTCGAGGCGATGGAGACCGCGTTCTCGAGAGCCAGGCGGGTGACCTTCAGGGGATCGACGATGCCGGCCTTCATCATGTCTTCCTGGCATCCGGCTTTCCAGTCGCCCTCGCTGACCTTGCTGAAGTCATAACCCGCATGATCCGGACCGGCTTGGATGAAGGAAATGATGCCCGTCTCTTCGATGCCGGAATTCTTGGCAATCTGCCTTAGGGGCGCTTCCAGGGAATCGCGCACGATCTTAGAGCCGGTCTTCTGGGCCGAGGTCGGCAGGGTTTCCGCGAATTTGTCGAGTTTGGGAGCGATCTTGGCCAAAGCGGCGCCGCCGCCGGCCACGATCCCCTCTTCCACGGCCGCCCGGGTGGCATTCAAGGCGTCCTCGATCTTGAACTTCTTGGCCTTCATTTCGGTCTCGGTAAAGGCGCCGACTTTGATGACGCCCACGCCGCCGGACAGCCTGGCCATGCGTTCCTGCAGTTTTTCCTTCTCGTAATCGGAGGTCGAGACTTTATGCTCGTTCTTGATCTGGCCGACCCGGTCTTCGATGGCTTTCTTGTCGCCCGCCCCGTCCACGATGGTGGTGTGCTCCTTGGTGGCGATGACCTTCCGGGCATGTCCAAGCATTTCGAGAGTCGCGGTGTCGAGCTTGAGCCCCAGGTCGTCGGAGATGACCTGACCGCCGGTTAAGACCGCGATGTCCGTAAGCATTTCCTTGCGCCGGTCGCCGAAGCCGGGCGCCTTCACCGCCAGCACCGAGAAGGTGCCGCGCAGCTTGTTTAAGACGAAGGTGGTCAGAGCCTCGCCTTCGATCTCATCGGCGATGATGACCAGCTCTTTCTTGCCGGTGGCCGCAATCTTCTCCAAGAGCGGCAGGATATCCTGCACCGAGCTGATCTTCTTGTCCGTGACCAGGATGTACGGATCTTCCCAGACGGCTTCCATCCGTTCCGGATTGGTCATCATATAGGCGGACACGAAGCCCTTGTCGAACCGCATGCCCTTGACCACTTCCTTGTCGAGGCCGATCGCCTGGCCTTCTTCCACGGTAATCACGCCGTCGTGGCCGACCTGTTCCATCATCTCGGCGATCAGTTCCCCCACCTCAGAATCGAGGGAGGCGATGGTAGCGACCTGTTTGATCTCTTCCTTGGTCTTAACGTCCCTTTTGACTTTCCTAAGCTCGTCCACCACGAAAATCACGGCCTTGTCCATGCCGCGCTTGATCTCGTTGGCCGAGGAGGACGCGAGCGCCGCGGCCTCGAAGCCCTTCTCGATCATCTTCTGGGCCAGGACGGTGGCGGTGGTGGTCCCGTCGCCCGCTTCCTCGTTGGTCCGGTTCGCCACTTCCTGAATGAGGGACGCCCCGATGTTCTCGATCTTGCTTTCCAGTTCTATGTCTTTGGCCACGGTCACGCCGTCGTCGGTGACGGTCGGCGCCCCGAAACCTTTATCCAGGATAACGCCCTTGCCCGTCGGGCCCAGGGTGACCTTGATCACGTTGGCGGCCGCGTCCACGCCCGCCTTGATGGCCTTCTTGGCCTCGAACCCCGATACGATCTGCTTCGCCATATGGTTGATCCTTTCTTACTGGACGATGCCCAGCACGTCCTCATCCTTAAGGAACTTGTATTCGACTTTGTCGATTTCCACTTCGTCGCCCGAGTACTTGCCGAACAGGACCTTGTCTCCGACGGACAGACCCAGCTTCCTGATCTTCTCGCCTTCCCCGATCGCGATGATCTCGCCCTGCTCCTTCTTTTCCTTCTCCGCCGAGTCGGGCAGCACAATCCCGGACTTCGTCACTTCTTCGGCAAGAAGGGGCTTAACCAGGATGCGGTCACCCAAAGGTTTGATGGTCATAACTCTCCTTTCTTAATTCGTTTCGAGCACAGTCGAGAACTACTTTCGGGATGTCGTTCTCGACTTTTTTCAACGCTCGAACCCGGTAAAAATTGCCCAAGTTACGGTTTTTTTGGGCCTATTTATTATAGTAAGGGCGGGGGGCCTTTGCAAGAGCTTCGGAATACTGTTATATTGAACGGCCAAAGGAGGAAACATGGCCTTAAAGATCAGGGAGAAGCTGGTCAACCGGAAGAACTTCGCCAGGCACAGCCGGAAACACAAGACGGCCCCGGAAAGGGAGGCCGACAGGATCCGCGACAACGTTGGGTGGGTGGAATAGGCAACAAGAGCCAAACGGCGACCGAACATCGGCCGCCGTTTTTTTTATTGCTTTATTTCAGATTTTGTAAAATTTCGTAGTATTTTTTTCGTAAGTCCTTGCGCGGGTCGAGGGCGTGGAGCTTGACCACCCACTTGTTGGCCACGGTCGAGGAAGTCGGCCAGGAGTTTTCCGGCAGGCGGAAGGTATGGCCCACGTGGACCCATCGAAGCAGCGGCTCCAGCACGACCGCGGGCAGCCATAAAACGATTTCGATGAACCGCTTGAGCCTCTTGAGGGGCCTCTTCTCCTTAAGGCGCCCGAGCCGCTGCTGGCTCCTGAAATTCGGGAAGCTTAAGTACAGCCACTTGTTCTCCTTGAGAAAACGCTCGTAAGTCTTTTGCCCGAACAAGGGCAGGATGGTGGCCATCCAGTGGGCCAGGTAGGGGTCCTCCCCCGGCAGGACCAGCCAGCCAAGGCTTAAGCGTTCGGAGGAAAGATAGAACCCGAAGCAGAACTGCTGGTTGATCCTCTCGCGGGTCTTGTAGACGCCCAGAATCTTGAACAGCAGAATGACGAGGGTGCGCACGAAGTAAAGTCTTTTGGGTTTGGTGATCACGAAAAAGTCGATATCCGACTCGCTGTCCGCATTGCCCATGGCCATGCTGTTGATCACGGCGATGGTTTCGACGAACGGAATCAGGCTTAGGAGCCTGCGGTACCTCTCCACCCGCTGCCAGCGCTTCCCGATCTCCTCCTGGTTGCGGTCGTATTTGTCCTGATTCCATGGTTTAAGCGCGTACAGCCCGCTTGCGCCAACGATCGCGCCCGACCGGGCCAGATGGATAAGCTCGGCCTGAACCTGACTGAGGGTCGCCTCGGCGCGGTACAGAAGCTGCCAGACGCGCTCGACCGTGAGAGGCAGGTCGTAGATGGCGAAAAAAGCCAGGGTGGAAATGATGCCTTCCTGGGTGCGGTTTTGGATCGCGATTTTATTGGAAGTTTGCGACATCGATCTCGGTCCAGTCATCGTTATCGTCGTCCCACTTGTAAGCCTTCATGGTATAGGAGAATTCGGAATCGGAAAATGTGTACTCGGTCCGGGCGGCCTGTCCCGCGCGGTGCGAATAGATGAACTTCTTGTCCACGACCACGGGCCGCTTCTCCATGGAAAGCTTCATGCGGCCCAAAGGCGACTCGAAGACCAGAACCTCCGCGGTTCCCTGCTTGATCAGGCCGTCATTGGTCTCCACCATCAGGTCCTCGGTCTTTTCCTCTTCCACGGTGAACTTGCGGCGGATCTCCTCCTTAAGCCCTTCCCAGCGGTCGATGTCCATAAAATTGCCTTTTTGGCCCTTCCGCTTAAGCGACAACTTATGCCCCTAAGCGAAGTCGAAGGACTGCCTTAATTACTGCGTAAAAAATTATTTCTGGCAGTGCGGACAGAAGGAGCCGGTGCGTCCGTTGAATTTGATCGAAATTATCTTCGTGCCGCAGACCTTGCACTTCTCGCCTGAACGGCCGTAAACCTTGTGAAGCTTGCCGTAACCGCCCCAGTCCCCGTTGGGCCGGACGAAGTCGCCTACCGAGGAGCCGGCCTTCCTGATGGCCTGGGTAAGGATCGCCTTGATGCCCCGAAGCAGCAGCTTCCTTTCTGCCGGGTTAAGGCTCGCAGCCGGCCTCGTGGGACGCACCTTGGCATAAAATAGAATCTCGTCCGAATAGATGTTCCCTATTCCGGCGATGATGGTCGGGTCCATCAGGAACTGCTTAAGCTTGGTCTTGGGATGTTTTTCGATCAGCCCCTCAAGCGCCTTGAAGTCGAATGACCCGTCGAGAGGCTCCGGACCGAAGTCCTGCAGCTCCCTGACTTCGTTGATCTCCTCGTCCCGGACGAGGCGCAAATATCCGAATTGGCGCATGTCGTTGTAGAACAGCCTGGATCCGTCCGCGAAATCGAAAATCACATGCGTCCATTTGGCGGGCAGGGTCTGGGGTGAGGCGTTCTCGATGTTCAGAAGCCGAAGCGGCTTCTTAAGTTCCTTCTTGGAAAGGAAGATGAGTTGCCCTGTCATCTTAAGGTGAACCAAGACCGCATCCCGGCCTTCGATGTCCATGATGATCATCTTGGCGCGCCGGGCAAGACCCTTGATCTTCTTTCCAACCAGGTGCGACACAAAAACCTTCACCATCTTGTCGTCCGCGGTGCGCACATTAGGCATGGTTTTGGGGCCAACGGAAACTATCTTCGGAAGCCTTACTTCCACGTTCTTGATAACCTTATTCTTGAGCTTCGGATTAAGTTCCGAAACCACTGTTTGCACTTCCGGTAATTCCGGCATTTTCGAAGGATTACTGGTTCTGGACTCATTATAGCACCCCGATACAAACAAAAAAGCGGACTCCGTCGGGAGCCCGCCTGTCGGCTGCAATCGCCTCTTTTAGTTGACCCTGGAGCTTGCCAGGGGCTGGGTCGATGGACCGCACCCCAAGCCCTCGGCCGCCTTGATGGTCTGCCGTTCGCGCCGATGGAGCTCATCCTGCTGGCTCATGAGCAGCCTGGCCGTCTCCTGCGGCAGGGGCAGACGCTCGATCTCCTCGGCCATCTCGACCTCGTACTGGTCGGGAATACCATGCGGGATGAAACTCAAGAACCGGTCCTTCCACGCCCTGGCCATCCCCTGGGTCATGCCCGGTTTGCTGAGAATCGTCCGTCCGTTGATCTTGATCACCAAGGTGAACGGCATGTTTGTTATCCTCCTGTCCCAAGGTTTATACCTACCTCGGAGTGTACCAATTCGGGCAATCGGAGGCAAGCGCTCAGGGACAAAAATAATAAGGCAGGTTTCCGCGGAAACCTGCCTTTAGACTTCGTCTGCCCCCGAACCGTTATGCCTTGACCTGCTTCATCTCCAGAAGCCACCCGATCGTGTCCGCCGGGGAAGGGAGACGTTCCACGTCCTCGACCACTTCGGTGGTGAAGCTGATGTTCCTCCCGCGGGCAAGCGTACGGAGCGACTCTGCCCACTGTTCTGCCTGAGTCCTCGGAACCCCGGCGCATCCCAGCTCGATCTTCCCGTCGACCCTGAGTACCACAATACACGGCATCGTTTGTTATCCTCCATCCCTGGTTTTTGCTGACATCAAAGTCTATCATTTTCCCGGAGTTTAGGCAAGAGCAAATCAAAAACCCGGGCTAAAGCCCGGGTTTTTTGTTATCGCTATTCCTTCCAGAGAGCCTCTTCCACTCGCTTGTAAGGGTAAACCTTCTTCATCATGCCCCAGTGCTCGATTTCGTGCGTAGCTTCCTCTTCGGTTTCGGATGCATGGATGAGATTGTGGATCGCCCGCTTTTCCATGTTCGCGGCCATGGCGGAGTCGCAGGAGAAGTCGCCGCGGATGGTGCCCATTTCGGACATCGAGGGCGAAGTCTTGCCGGCCATCTTGCGCACCATGTCGCGCGCATGAATCCCCTGGACGACCATCTTCACCACCGGACCGGAAGTCATGTATTCCAAGAGCCACTCCCGCGCCATCTTGCCGATTTCCAAGGGTTCCTTGGTGCCCAGCGTTTCAACAGGATCGTGGCTGTATTTCTCATAGACCTGCAGGGCCTTTTCGCCGATGCGCGTGAGCCACCCTTCGTCCTTGGGATAATGATTGTCGATCTGGTCGCGGCTCGGGCTGTCCATCTCGATAGCCACGATTTTAAGTCCCGCCTTTTCGATGCGCCGGATAATTTCGCCGGTCAGTCCCCTCTTCACGCCGTCCGGCTTGATCATCACGAACGTCAGATCTTCTTTGGGATGCTTTTGCATATGTTACTCCTGTATGGTGATTTTCTTAATGGTTACCGCTTTCAAGGGGACCGACTGCTCGCCGGTCGCAGGATTGACGTCGGTCGGAGTCTTGCCGATCTTATCGACCACGTCCATGCCTGACGTAACGTAGCCGAACACCGTGTACTGCCCGTCCAGAAAAGGCGTCGCGTCGAGGGTCACGTAAAACTGGCTTCCGGAGGAGTCGCGCTTCGGATTGACCTGGTCTCCCTGGCGGGCCATGGCAATCGCGCCCTTGGTGTGCTTAAGCCCGATTTCGGCCGGGATGGTGTAACCCGGACCGCCGGTGCCCCAGTCCGCGATCTTGGAATCGTCTTTACTCAAAGGATCGCCGCCCTGGATCATGAAGCCCTCCATGATCCGATGGAACTTGGTGCCGTTGTAAAAGCCGTCCTTGGAAAGCTTAACGAAGTTCGCCACGGTCTTGGGGGCAGCCTTGGCGTCCAGAGTCACTTTAAAGGTTCCGTCTGAAGTCTCGATCGTGGCCACCGGGTTGACGGTCGTTTCCGGCGCGGTTTGCTGCGAAGGGGTGTCGCTGTTCACGGGAGTTTGTCCTTGGTTATTGTTGTCGGCTGCAGTCTGGTCGTTGGTTTGCTGCTGTTCCTGTCCGGTCTTGGCGTCCTGTTTCTTCTGATAATCCTGGTACCAGAAGTAACCGCCGACGACGAGCGCAATCAGGATGAGCACTGAGAGAACTTTATTCATCGCGTCTCCTTGTTTTAATTTT
>JBLMZV010000025.1:0-4518 GCA_050259015.1 Candidatus Saccharimonadota bacterium | reverse complement strand
CCCCCAGTCCTGCTGTTGCGCCTCCTGCCGCGCCTGTTTCTGCATCGACTCCGCCTCAGCCGTCCTCGTCCCAAACCGTGACCCTGACCGGAATCGTGATGCAAAAGACGTCGGGCAGCGGTTTTGTCATCCAGGCGGACGGCAAGAACTACACCGTGACCATGGATCCTTACGGAGGGACGCGCGTAGTCAACCAGCTCGGCCACCTGGTGCCCTGGCAATTCATCCAGGTCGGCAATTCCGTTACCGTGACAGGCCCGTTGGACGGCTCGGCCATCACGGCCACGACCATCGCTATTCCGACCACGAAGGACACATAAAAAGTTTTTGCGAACCGGGGATTCATGAGGATCGCGTATTTGGCGCGATTCTGTTATAATTATGGCCTATAGTTAAATGGAAGTAATGAATAACACCCCTACGGATGGTTTCAGCGGCCTCGGCATCGCCCCCAAACTTCTCCAAATACTCCAAAAAAATAATTTCGTGACGCCGACCCCGATTCAGTCGCAATCGATTCCTGCCGCGATCGAGGGCAAAGACCTGATGGGCATCGCGCAAACCGGCACGGGCAAGACGCTCGCTTTCGGCGTACCGATGATCCAAAGACTCGCGCAGTCGCAGGGCAAGAAAAAAGGCCTCGTGATTTTGCCTACCCGCGAACTGGCCCTTCAGGTGGACGAAACGTTGAAGAAAATCGGCGCCTCTTTGGGCCTTAAGACCGCCATTCTCATCGGCGGGGAATCCATGCCCAAGCAGATCAGGTCTTTAAAATTGAACCCGCATATTGTAATCGCCACGCCGGGCAGGCTGCAGGATCACCTGGACCATTACGGACTGAATCTCGACCACGTCGGGGTGCTTGTTCTGGACGAAGCGGACCGGATGCTGGATATGGGTTTTGCCCCCCAGATAAAGAAAATCTTAAGTAAAGTTCCCGGGGATCGCCAGACCATGCTGTTTTCCGCCACCATGCCGGACGAGATCGTCGGAATTGCGCGCTCGTACATGTCCCTGCCGCTGCGGGTCGAAGTCGCGCCCGCGGGAAGCGTGGTCAAAACCGTGACCCAGGAAGTGTTCTTCGTAGACAAATCGGAAAAGATAGCGCTTCTTAAGACCCTTCTCGAACAGTATAAAGGAAGCGTCCTGGTGTTTTCGCGGACCAAGCACGGCGCGAAAAAAATCACCAAGCAGCTTAGGGACTTTAAATTCACGGCGGCCGAGATCCATTCCAACCGGTCGTTGGGCCAGCGCATCGAGGCGCTGGAAGGATTTAAGATCGGACGCTACAGGATAATGGTCGCAACGGATATCGCGGCGCGGGGCATCGACGTCTCCGGCATCCAGCTGGTGGTCAATTACGACCTGCCGGCGACCGCCGAGGATTACGTGCACCGCATCGGCCGCACCGGCCGCGCCGGCCTGTCCGGGCACGCGGTCTCGTTCGCCACTCCCGACCAGCGCGGAGACGTGCGATCCATCGAGAAATTCATCAAACGGACGCTGCCGGTGGCGCACACGCCGGAACTGCCGAAAATCGAAAGAACCTTCTTCAGGCCGGAACCGGAATCCGATCGTACGAGACCCGACCGCGCCAGACCGCGCGGCGAAATCAGGAGACGGCCCGCTGCTGCGGACAGGCGTCCCCGCCCCCAGGGGGATTCGAACAGGGGAACCGATTACCCGAAACGCAAAGGTTCCGGCGGCCGGAGAAAATCCGATTTCCGGAGACCGGTAAGTTTCCCGAAACTCCGCCGACCGGCGGAAGGCGGGCAGGGATTCTTCATGAAGCGCCGTCCGAACCAGGACACCGATTAGCCAAATTTAAAACGCCGCTATCCGCGGCGTTTTTTTCTTGTCCTTATTTCAGCGCTTCGATGTCGTTTTGATATTGGTTGGCCATAGCCACCACGTTATCGCCGTAGAACCGGTATTTGGTGTTGGTGCCGCCGGAAAAATATCTCATGGCCGCGGCCCATTCGCCCGAGACCGAACCGGCGCCGCCGGCCTTAAGTTTGATGGCGGCGGCCAGGAAAGCGTCCCGGATATCCCACGGGTTGGCGGATTTGCCGGTGACAGCGGCCACCTTATCCTTGTAGCCCATCCAGGTGGAGGGGATAAACTGGGCCGGACCCATAGCGCCGCCCCAGCCGTTGAAGGTGCCGTTCTTGTTTTTCATCGGGCAGGAGACGGGAGTGGTTTCCGGATCGAGCGCGAGATCAGAGGTGATCTTCAGAAACGGCTGGATGTCCCGGTCGGGCTTCATCACGACCCGATAGCTTTTGGTGGGAGGATCTCCGGCGCGGTTGCAGGTGCCCACGTTTTTTCCGAGGTTTGATTCCTGCGTCAGAATAGCCAGCAGAAACGAGGCCCGGACGCCGGTCTGCTGCGAGGCCATCTGGGCGATTTCGACCGCCTGACCGAAGGTGACGTTGGTGGTGGCGCCGCCGGCCAGTTGATAGAGGCGGTTGCGGATCTGGGCCGCCTGCTGCTGACTGCTCTTCAGCACCGTCTGGTAATCCGATTCCCGTCCTTTGGTTTCCCGAAGCAGATCGCCCTGTTCGGTCATGGCACCGGCGAGCTTGCCCTGCTGCAGGCTCTGGATGGCCAGGAGGTTGTCGGCGTCGTCCTGCTGGTCGGCGAGGTCCAGTTTCTGTTGCGCCAATTCGGTGTTCGTTTCGAGCGTCTCGTCCAACAGCATCCGGAGGCTGTTGGAGATCTGGGAAGAATTTTCGATCTCAAGCAGGGCTTCGGTGAGATTCTCGTGGGAAAGCAATTGATAGAGAAGGGAATCGTTGTCCCGTTCGCTGATTGCCCGCACGACTTCGGCGATCTGTCCCTTGAGCTTTTCGCTCTTTTTTTCGTTGACCTGGATGGAGGCCTGCGTTTCCGTTATGCGGTTGCCCAACTCGGAAATCTGCAGTTCCGTGGACCTGATCTGCAAAGTCAAAGAAGCCTGCTGCTTCTTGAGCTGGTTGATTTTGTTCTGCAGGGTATTTTTTTCTCCCCTGATCTGGTCAAGCTGCCGCGAATACTCGGCGATTTGCCGCTCGATTTCCTGAAGTTGCTGCTGCAGCTGGGTTTTTTCGTCGTTTTGCGCCTGGGAAGGGGTTTGGGCTGTCTGCGCGAATGCGGAGGTAAAACCGATCACGGAAAGCGCAATTGCGGCGAAAAATGTTTTTTTCGGTATGAACGAAGTCATTAAATTAATTATACCATGAATCGCGTCGGACTCCGAACGGGACGCAAAAAAGAAAACGGCTCCGGACAGGGAGCCGTTTTGGAAATTTTCGAAATCCTTAGAATCCGAAGTTCCACCACCAGGGCCGCTCGAACGACAGGCCCTGATCGCGATGGAAACGGAAATAGTAATCGGGGAAAGTCGTTGAGTAGCCGAAGCGCCGGGTCTGGAAACCGGGCGTCGTCTGATTGTCCGTTCTGGTCACAGTGAACCCGTCGCCGGAAACTGACAGGTCGGAAGGCGACGCAAGAGTCTCGCCGTAAAGATTGGTCAGCTGGATAGGCTTGGCTCCCGAACTCGATATGGTCTGGCTCGTTCCGTCCCTGACCGTGGAACCGGCGGTAAACGGCACGCTGCCGAAATTATCGAGCGGCAGGATGCCGAAATCCGTGCTGGGAGTCTCGACCATCCATTCCGCGGACGATAAGGACGAAACGTATGCCACGTCCAGGGAATAGTTCTCGCCGGTCGTCGTGTTGTTGAAATCGATCGACCACTGGTTGCTCTTTTTGCGGTCGATGGACACGCTGACGGAATCGCCCGGCCGGATGTCTACCGGCAGCGGCTGGGAATTGTCGGGGAGCATCTCGTACCAGGCCTGATAGGTGATCCGCCCGCTCGGTTCCGTGATGGCCTGGGTCCCGGCCTGAATCAGATCCTTGCCGAGCACTCCGCCTATCCCGACCCAGGCGGTATCGGCGCTCAGATAGTTGCCGGCGGTATCGGCAGTGACTTTGGGCACGGTCCAGCTGCCGCTTACTGCCGTATATGTCCCGCCGGTGGCGGCATATCCGGCCCAGTTCAGGGAAGTGTCGGGGCTGGTGGTCAGGGCTGCCGGGGAGGTGGGAGCCTGGGCGGCGAAGATCGGGGCAGCCGCGAACAGAAGCAAGCTGACCACGAATGTGGCGGTTAAGGCGCGCACGGTTTCGGATTTGTTATGCATAGAGCCCTTTCGTTAAGGGTTTTCCGGGACGGAATGATATCCCGGGGATTGCATAATAAATAGCCTGGGTCAGGCGCGGAATAGTCATTTATTACAAATGCTTCAGGCGGTTTCCCCCAAGACGGGGCTGATGGTATAGTATGGTCGTGAGACCTTAACCTGAACGTATGGAAAATTTCGATTCAATCACGGATTTCCTTTATGAAGCGGGGTTTTTAAGGCCTGTCATATTCCGCCGGAAAAGGATATAATATGTCAGATTATGAAAGGATCGAAGGTTTTATCCGAATACGACTACGATTTGCCGGCCGAACTATTAGCCTCGCGGCCGATC
>JBLMZV010000024.1:0-5568 GCA_050259015.1 Candidatus Saccharimonadota bacterium | reverse complement strand
TCTTAGGTATGATTGTTTTCTCCAAACGTCCGGGGATATGTATCACCGGCCGCTTGTACCTTGCGCTACGGATTGTTTATAACTAAAAAAGGCTTGAACAAAAGAAAATCGGGGTGTTAGCCCGATTTTCTCATCCATCCTCTTCTTCTTCCGGTTTCTTGAGCCGCCGGATAATGAAGAATCCGTCGTCGTTCCCCATCGGGCGGAATCCCCGATCTTCGGAATCGTCGTCATCGTATCCCATTGGCGCCTCCCTGTTAGTGCGGTAATTAAAACAGGCGGCTACGTTTTTATAAATGCCAAGCTCCTCCAAGCAAAACCCCGATAGAAATGAAAAAATTGGCGAATAACACCAAGTTTGTGCACAAAAGCCCGGCTTCAAGCCGGGCTTTATCGTTTTGGCTTAATCGGTCACTTCAGGGTGTCCAGGTCCTTTTCGCTGAAGTCGGAAGGGTTCGCGGAATTGACTGCCGCATCCAAAGCCTTCAGGTCGTTATCGATCGATGCAGCGTCTACTTTGGAGGAAGAGCCCGCCTGATTCTGTCCTGTCGGTTTTTGCTGATTATTCTGCGTGTTTACCAAAGGCTGATACTCCTGCCGGTCGTCGATACGGGCGAAATTCGCCACGTAATAATAGATGCCGCCAAGGATGGCTATCCCCACTATAACCGCAGCTATCGTTGCTTTTTTGTTCATAAATATGGTTTATTGGTTACTGGCGCTCCCCGCGGCCGGTTCCTCTTCGTCCTGAACCGCCTTGGCTTTGGCTATCTGGTCGCGGATCGTCTTCAGGTCCGGGCGGATATCGCTCTTATAGAAGGTGCGGATGTCCGTCGCGTCCTGGCTGACCAGCTTCAATGCATCCCGGGCGTCCTTAAGCTTGGATGCAAACTGGCCTTCGGATTGGCCGCAGACGAAGCTCTTGGTGGCGGCAAGCTTCTTGATGTAATCGGAATAGTCCTTCTCGAACTTCGCGATCTTCGCGTCGAGAGTCTTGATGTCTTCCTTGAGCGCAGTCAGGTCGTATCCTTTGCCGTCGAGTTTCGTGGCGATGTTCTGCGCCCGCGTTTTTATGCCCTTATAGGTTTCGACGTGCTTCAGGTGGTTTTCCTGGTAGCGCGTCACCCGGGCGGCAATGTCGTTGGTCAGCCGCTCGCACCGCTGGCTGGTTGCGGGAGGCGTTGCGGACCTGTCCTGAGCCGCGGCTGGCGCGGTCAGCGCCGCTTGAGCCGGAAAAGTCCCTGCCATAAGCGCGATGGCGAGCAATAAAGATAGTTTTTTGTTCATGGGTATTTATTTCTTTTTTAATTTCGACCTGCACCAATTTTATAACAGAAAAAATAATGACGCCAGGCGGGCAAAGGAAAACGCCACCCGCGAAAGGGTGGCGTTTATGGTCATAACGGTTAGCGCTTGCTGAACTGCGGCGCTCTGCGGGCTCTGTGCAAACCCGGCTTCTTGCGTTCCTTGACGCGCGGGTCTCGGGTCAGGAAACCCTGTTTCTTCAAAGTCCTTCTCACTTCCGGATTGAAGACAGTTAAAGCCCGGGAAACCGCGTGCCTCAGGCTTTCGGCCTGGGCGTGGATGCCGCCGCCGTGGACCTTGGCGCGCAGGTTGATCGACTTCTCGATCCCCAAAAGCGTCAGCGGGTTTAAGACGATGCTGCGGAGGGTTTCAGTGCCGAAGTAAGATTCAAAAGGCAGATCGTTGACGGTAACGGTACCGTTGCCCACGGTCATGATCACCTGAGCCACTGCGGTCTTGCGCTTGCCGACCGCGTAGAAGTTCTGACCGCTCGCTGACTTCGGGATGATGACCTTGGTCTCTTCCACCGGGGTTTCGGCCTGCTCTACAGCGACCGCCGCCGGGACTGCTTCTTTCTCCTTCCGGGGCGCAGCCGCTTTTCGCGGGGCGCGGGTGGTGGAGGCGGTTTTCGGCTTGC
This sequence comes from Candidatus Saccharimonadota bacterium, assembly GCA_050259015.1. Classification (GTDB taxonomy): domain Bacteria; phylum Patescibacteriota; class Doudnabacteria; order UBA920; family O2-02-FULL-48-8; genus JBLMZV01. The sequence goes on along the minus strand of JBLMZV010000024.1, from coordinate 3,626 downwards.
GGGTGACGCCGGTCTTGGAAGCGGTCTTCTTGGCCGCCGGTTTTTTGGTCGTGGATGGCATTACTTGATCTCCTTGTCTACCTGGAATTCGTGCTTGTCCCCCGCCACGACTTTCAGTCTCCTTAAGATGTTCTTCCTCAGGCGGTTGCCGTCGATCATGCTGTAGACGGCATCGCGGACCACCTTCTCAGGCTCGGTCTTCATACGGTCCGACAGCTTCTTGGTGTACAGGCCTCCCGGATACCCGCTGTAACGGTGATAGACCTTCTGGGAGAGCTTGCGGCCGGTGAACTTGACCTTCGCGGCGTTCTTGACCACCACGAAGTCGCCGACGTCCATGTGCGGGGTAAAATTGGTCTTGTGCTTGCCGCGAAGGACGGAAGCGACCTTGGAAGCCAGGCGTCCGAGCGTAAACTTGGAAGCGTCAGCCTCGTACCAGGCCCTCTTGATTTCGCGGGTTTTGGGTAAGTATGTCTTCATAAAAATTCCTATACTAATTCCAGCTGCACTTTCGGCATGCCGTCCTTGGATTTGCCGATTCTCACGATCCGGGTGTATCCGCCGTTGCGGGACTTGTAGCGTTCCCCCAAGACTTCGATCACCTTGCGGGCCGCGTTCTGAGGCAGCGCGGCGAAAATCAGCCGCTTGTTGTGCAGATCGTTCTTTTTGCTTTTGGTGATCATCCGTTCCACCAGCTGGCGGGCGACCTTGGCTCGGGCTTCCGTGGTCTGGATCTTTTCGTGGACGATCGCGGCGGACGCGATTGACCTGAGCAGCTTGCGCGCGTGGTCCCTGCCGTTGCCGATTTTTTTCTTCTTGAGGTGTCGCATGTTATTTAAGGATTAAGTTGCTTACTGATTATATGTGGCGAGCAGACGCTCGATCTCTTCCACTGACTTTGCGCCCAGTCCTTCCATGTTCTCGAGCTGGTCGTGGGTCAGGGCCTGCAGGTCGGAAATCTTGACGATGTTGTTCTTCACCAGGGCGTTATAGGAGCGGTTGGAGAGTCCCAGTGACTTGAGGTCGTCCTCTTCCGGAGTGGTCAAACCCTCTTCCTTGGCGGCATCGAGCGGCGCCAGAATGGCGGCCTGCTCAAGGCTGACTTTCGTGAAAAGGTTGAAATGTTCGATCAGGACCTTGGAGGCCATATCTATGGCGTCTTCGCCGGAAATGGTGCCGTCGGTCTCGATGGTCATGGTCAGGGCGTCGTAGTTCGTGATCTGTCCGACGCGGACGTTCTTGATCTCGAAGTTCACGGTCTTGACCGGGGTATAGATCGCATCCACGGCGATCATGCCAATCTCAAGCTTCTCGTTTTCGCGCTGTTCGACCGGCACGTAGCCCCGGCCGGCCTGCACGATCACTTCCATATCCAGGTCAGCGTTCTTGTTGTCCAAGGTGGCGATGTGAAGGTCGGGATTGACGATTTCGACGTCGCTGTTCTTCTTGAAGTCGGAAGCCTTTACGGTTTTCTCGCCCTTGACCTTGAGTTCCAGACGGACGGGCTCGTTGGTGTGGATCTTCATCCGCATCTGCTTTAGGTTCAGGATGATCTCGATCACGTCTTCCTTCACGTTCGACACGGTCGAAAACTCGTGCTCCACTCCCTTGATCTTGACCGCGGTGACGGCCGCCCCCGGCAGAGAGGACAGCAAAATCCTCCTCAGGCTGTTGCCGATGGTCACTCCGTAGCCCGGGTACAAAGGCTCCATGATCGCTTGGTACTTGTTGTCGCCAACGCTCTCGAAGGAAACTTTATTTGGAAGAGGAATCTTTTCCATAAATTTGGATGGATTAAATGTTTATACTATCGCGAATAATGTTCGACGATCAGCTGGGTGTTGAGGGTTGTGCCGATCTGTTCCCTGGAAGGGATGGACAGGACCTTGCCGGTAAGCTTAGCCGAATCCAAGGACAGCCATTCGGCGGTCTTTACGGATTTAGCCAGGACCGGGCCCAGGTTTTTGATGAAGGTCGAATTCTTTTTGGTTTCTCGGACTTTGATTTCGTCCCCGACCTTAACTTCGTACGACGGAATGTTGACCTTTTTGCCATTCACGTCAAAAAAACCGTGGCTGACCAGCTGACGCGCCTGCGCGCGGGTCTGGGCCAGACCCAAACGGTAAATTATATTATCAAGACGGGTTTCCAACATCGCCAAAAGAGCGTCGCCGGTGACTCCGACTTTCTTGGAGGCCTTCTCGTAATAACGGCGGAACTGCTTTTCCATGATTCCGTAGATCTGCTTGGCCTTCTGCTTTTCGCGGAGCTGCGTGCCGTATTCCGAAACGCGCTGCGGATTCTGTCCGTGCTGTCCCGGGCGATAATTGCGCTTGGCCAGGTATTTTTCCGCCTTAGCGGTGAGCGCTTCGCCGAATCTCCTCGACGGCTTGATTTTTGGTCCGATGTGTCGTGCCATAGTTGGTTAAATAAGTTTAAATCGATTATACCCTGCGGGCCTTCTTCGGCCGTACGCCGCCATGAGGGATCGGCGTTTCGTCCTTGATGGACAAAATCGAGAACCCGCTGCCCTGCAAAGCCCGGACCGCCGATTCCCGGCCGGTTCCGATGCCTTTGACGAAAATATCCACTTCCGAAAGTCCCACGTCCTTCAGGCGCATCATGACGTCTTCCATGGTCTTCTGGGCCGCGTACGGCGTGGACTTCTTGGAACCCTTGAATCCGGTCCGGCCCGCGCTGCCCCAGCCGATCACGTTTCCGGTCATGTCGGTGACTGTGATGATCGTGTTGTTGTAGGTCGACTGCACGTAAATCCGTCCGCGGGTGATCCTGATCTTGGATTTCTTGCGCTTAGGAGCGGCCGCTGTCGCTGCGGTCTTCTGAGTCTCCTGACCTTCGATTGTAGAAGCTTTCGTTTGTCCCATAGTGGTGAATGAATGTGTAAGTTAGGTCGTAATCGTCTTTATGTCTTCTCCGAGGCGTTGCGGCGGCCGGAACCGGCTGTGCGCCGGACGTTGCCGTGGCGGGTGCGGGAATTGGTCCTGGTCCGCTGTCCCCTGACCGGCAGTCCGCGGATGTGCCTCAGGCCCTGGTAGCAGCCGATCTCCTTCTTGATCTTGATGTTGGAGCTGACCTGCTGGCGGAGGTTGCCTTCCACGGAATAGTTCTTTTCGATGAATTCGCGGATACGGGCGACCTCGGTTTCCGTCAATTCGCTTGTCCGCTTGTTCGGATCGACTTTAACGGCGGCCAGAATCCTTTTGGACGCGGGAAGGCCGATGCCGTACAGGTAAGGCAACGCTGCTTCGATTCTCTTGGTTTGCGGGAGATTGACTCCGGCGATACGTACTAAGGCCATAATCTTGATTACTGATTGCTAATTACTAATTAACCCTGCCGCTGCTTGTGTTTGGGGATGTCGCAGATGATGTAAATGCGACCCCGGCGGCGGACAACTTTGCATTTTTTGCACATAGGTTTGACTGATGCTCTTACTTTCATAAGGTTAGCTTGATTGTCCCTGATTGCCGGGACTTAAAGATATTAAAATTACCGGAGCCGCCGGATGACCCGGCCGCGGGTGAGATCGTAGGGAGTGACTTCAACTATGACCTTGTCTCCCGGCAGGATGCGGATCTTGTTCACCCGCAATTTACCGGCGATGT
>JBLMZV010000023.1:0-9634 GCA_050259015.1 Candidatus Saccharimonadota bacterium | reverse complement strand
GTTTATCCAAGTTCATAGTAGAATAATTAATTTTCAGGCAAAACAAAACACCCGCTTGCGGGGTGTATCGCCAAAATTATTCTACTTAAGAGTGAGAAAAACTATGACAATACGAAATACCCGCAAGGGGTTTGCGCGGCATCCGTTCTTGAATTTGAGATTATCATAGTTATCATCCGTAGTTATTATACTCCTGAATCGTTTTTTCAGTCAACGCGCAGGGCGCTTTGCACACGCCTTTCAAACACGGCAGCGGCACAGCCGCCAAGGGCAAAAATCGCAGACGCTCGAGAAGGTCGCGCCGCAGATCTGGCGCGTCATGCTCAAGCAGCAGTACGTGAAGGCCGTGTCCCAGCTGGTCGTGCCGTGGGGCCTCGTGATCTTCACCCTGATCTGGATGTGGGTCACGATCGGCTTGCGCAGGAAGGCGGAGGCCGCGCTCAAGGACGTGGCGGAGAAGGGCAGCAGCCGGAACGATTCGGACAACGCGACGTTCGACCTGTCCATGAGGCAGTGGATCAGCCTCTACGCTCCCGCCATCATCGGGTCCATCTTCGTCATCTGGGGCCTGAATCGCCTGAGCGACGCGATCGCGTACATGGTGAACCCCGAGTTCTACGCGATCCGCGACCTGCTGCAGATGATCATCAACCCATCCGTCGGCCTGTAGGGCCGGCGACGGCTGAAGCTTCGCGCTTCGGCCGTTTTTTTATCACCGGTTTGCCAGTGACAGGACATAATGGTTGTGTTAAGCTCTCTTTTTAAACGTTAACGAAAGCGATATGAAAATCACATCCGCTACATTCGTGAAAGGGCTCGTGGGCGGGGATAAGCTCTTGGGCGACGGCAAGCCGCATATCGCGTTCGTCGGCCGTTCCAATGTCGGCAAGTCCAGCGTCATCAACTCCCTGGTGGGCAGGAAAGACCTGGCCCGTTCCAGTTCCACGGCCGGCATGACCCGCCAGCTTAACGTCTTCCTGATAAACCACAGGTTCTATCTGGTCGACCTGCCCGGTTACGGTTTTGCCAAAGGTTCGACCGAAGACCAGATATATCTCCGGCGGCTGATCGGCTGGTATCTGTTCGCCGCAGGCATCGAACAGCAGCTGATCGTGATGATTCTGGACGCCAAAGTGGGGCTAACGGACCTGGACCGGGAAATCCTGGACCGCCTGGAAAAGGACAAAAAGAACGTGCTTCTGGTGGTCAATAAGACGGATAGGCTCAAGCAGGGCGACCTTGCGCGAAGCCTTGCGGAGATAAAGGAGCGCGCCGACGGCTACAGGATACTCAAGTATTCGGCGCTTAAGAAAATCGGGGTCAGGGAACTGACTTCGGAAATCGCGGACGTCTTGTCCAAACAAAAACACCCCCAGGATTAGGAGGTGTTTTTCCGATTCACTATTTGTTCTCGGTAGCGGGAGCAGCCGGTTTGGCTGTCTCGACCGGCTTCGTTTCGGCTTTTTCCGGTTCGTTCGGAGTGGTTACCGGTTGGTTTTGCTTAGCGTCCATATTTGAGATTCCTTTCGGGATTATGATGCTCGACCACCGGGCTCCCTTACGGCGCGCGATATGCGCAATTAGCGCACTGCAGTTCATTGTAACCGTAATCGGACCCTGAGTCAACGGACAAAGCTCTCACTGCGCTCCGACGGGCCAACGGCTGGCCGCTGGCGGGACCGGTTTTGCCCGGCGGTTATGTATTGCTATAATAAGGATGAACCTTAAATCTTAAGAAACAAATCACAATCATATGGACGAACAGGCGCCGCAAATGGCCCCTCAGCAGCAACCCCAGCCGAAAAGCAATTCAGGGCTCATCGCCGGCATCATCGCCGCGATAGTCATCCTTGCCCTGATCGGGGTTATCGTGTTTATGTACATGCAAGGCAATAAGACCCGGGACAACGCCGAATTGATCCGGGAGGGAGCGGGCGAAACGCAGGAGAACGCGGGAAGGATCCGCGATAACGCCGGAGCCGGAGCGCAAACGCCCAGCACCGGAACCAATACCGCCACTCCGCCGCAAAACAGCCAGACCACAACTCAGCAGCCGGCGGCACAGCCGGCCGGACAGCAGGCCGCGCCTGCGCCTGTCGTCTCCTTGGCCAACTTCAAAGGCGACTGGAACGGGTCGTACAAGAGCAGCACCCTGGCCGGCAAGAACTGCCAGAGCACCGGAGCGGTAAGCTTCAGCGTCGGTTCGACCGGTTCGGTGAGCGGCTATGCCATGGTCAGCAGCGCCAAGGTCCCGGGCAGCGGCAAAGTGGACGCCAGCGGCAATTTGAGCGGCTCGTGGAGCTACGGGGATTTGAAACTTACCTATACCGGTAAGCTTAATTACCAGGCCAATACCGGCAGCGGTTCGTACCGCGATGCCTTTGGCTGCTTCGGTTCCTTTTCGGTGAGCAGATAAACAGGCTTCCCAAAAAGCCCCAGAAATGGGGCTTTTTTGTTTGACGGACAAAGTGACCGGATAGCCGTAAAAAGGCTTCATTTGGCCGTTTTTTGCGTCTGGTAAGCCCCTGAAGCGTTGACAAAACCGGCAGTTTTTGATAATATTTGCTGTTCTATCGCTTACGGTTGTAGGGTTTTCAGAAATGGAGGATTACGATGAAGCGTTCGATCGGCGCGGCTTTTCTGTCCGTCATCGTCAGCGCGATGTTCGCGCCGGTCCAGGCCTTGGCCCAGGATCCGGAACCGAAAGGCTTTCGGATCACTTCGGTAACCGTCAGCTCCGGGGAAGACGCGATCTCAAGTGGGCTGACCGGAGTCATCCAGTTCGGAGACGAGAAGGGCCGGACCGTCGAGGTCGCGGTCCAGCAGGAACAGGCCTGGGTCATCTACGGACCCAAGCTGAAGTTCGGCCGGGCCGAGGTCTACGCCGGCGGCTCAGCCGGCCACTTCCAGGGTTCGCCCTGGATCGGCCCCTACCTTTCGGCAAGCGTTCCCGTGGGAACGATCGCCGGACAGCGGGTGAGCCTCTCGACTCTCCACTGGCCCTGCGTGTTCCTCGGCAAGGAACCCCGCAATTGGATGTTCGTCCACGACGGCAAGCCCGAAAACGGCCAGAGCGTCTTCATCGGCTACGTCATGTCGTACGGCGCCTCCTTAGGGCCGCTCGGCTTCTCGTACGCGCGCCTGTACTTCCTCGACGATCCCGTGAATCAGATCCCGGGCATAAGCTACACCCACAAGGTCAGGAAGGACATCCGGATTACGGGAAGCGCGTCCAGGAACTGGAACTCCAAGTCCTGGATGTACTACGTCGGCGTCAACTGGAACCGCCAGTAAGGCGGCACCGCCTGTGTAAGTCATTGACTTTCGCGGGCGGTTTTTTTGCGCAAAAAAAAACGGAGCCCTGACTTGCGTCAGAAATCCGACATGGTTACGTTTGCCGGGATGGCCTTGTAGATGCCGCCCTTGATTCCGAGAGCGGGCGCGAGCTTTTTGAAGTCGCGGCCGTGCGCGTAGCCCATGACGACGACGCCGGATTGCCCGTCCTTGAGCTTGAGCGCCATGCTGGCCAGGGCATACTGGCTCCGGAGCCGCCAGATCAGGTGCACCAGGTCGGCATACGACTCTCCGGTACTGCCGCCGATGATCGTCAGGGTCTGCTCGAACATCTGCAGGCGGTAGTTGTCCACGCCATGCAGCGGCAGGTCCGGATATTTGGGCCCGAACTGCAGATACCAGATCTCGTTCTGGATGAACCGGAAGGAGTCTTCGAGCGCCTGCGGACTGACCTGGATGCCCAGATCACGGGCGCCGCGCTTGGCATCCTCGACCTCGCCCTGCATGTCGCACCTGTCGTGATAGCACCCCTCCGTGCCGATGACGTCGGGCTTAAGCGCAAGGATGTTCTGCTCGATGAGCCGGTTGGACTCCATGACCTGCGCATGGATCTTGTCCTGATCGACCTCCTCGAGCGTCTTGCCCTGTAGGCCTTCGTACGTCCTGTGATAGATCAGCAGGAAATCGATGCGTTTGCCGGCGGCGGCCCGGAAACCCTTTTCCACGAACTGCCGGTATTCCGGAACGAGACCCAGGGTATCCGCCACGAAGCGGCAGAAAGGAGTCGGCTCCGGACAGGTCAGGTCCAGGCCTTCCAAACGGCCCCAGTCCGAGGTCAATTCGTCCGTGATCCGCGGCGTTCCGCCTTCGAACAGATACACGGCGCGCGGTCCGGCAAGCAACGCGATGACATACCATCCCGCAAGTGACGCCAGGATAATCCCCGAGACGGGCAACAGCAGTTTTTTAACCACCCTATTCCTCCCTTGGAAATGTCATGATATTGTATGCCTTTTGCCACGGTTTGGCAATAGCCTAAAGAGGGCTGTTGATATCCATACTTGTAGCTTGTGATTTCGGCTGTTAAGCTTAGGAAGCTTAACGACTAACATCAAATTATGAGACTACTCAATTTCGTGAAATTGTGGCTGCCTCTGGCAGTGATCATCACGGTCGTCTTCGGCACCGTTTACGCCGTGGTCCAGCAGAATTACCGGATGAACGCGAACGATCCGCAGATCCAGATCGTGCAGGACGTTTCCGATCTGCTCGCCACCGGACAGGACCCGCAGAATGCCATCCCTCAAAGCACAGTGGACGTTTCGAGAAGTTTGGCCCCGTTCATAATCGTCTTCGATGACAAGGGGACGGCGACCGGTTCTTCGGTCACCATCGGGACCGACAAGCCGGTGCCCCCGGCGGGCGTATTCGACAAAGCCCGGACAAAAGGCGAGAACCGCTTCACCTGGCAGCCGCAGAAAGGCGTCAGGATCGCAGCCGTGCTCGCTCATTACGAAGGGTCCAAACCCGGATTCGTGCTCGTGGGCCGGTCGCTGCGGGAAGTCGAGCGGAGGGAATCGATGCTGCTTTTGCAGGTCGCGGTCGCCTGGGCCGTATCTATCATCGTTTCCGCATTCCTTGTAGTCCTAAACAGGCCGGGAAAACGGGAAGAGGAGCAGACAGCTCCCGTGCAGGAACCGCCCGTGATGAAATAACGGCAAACATGCAAGCGCCGGCCCAAAAGGGCCGGCGCTTTTAAGCACACCGGAAATATCGTATAATTAACGGGCAATTAAACCCCACCTATGGACACAAACGAGAATGCCGTAAAGAAAGGCCAGGAGAAGGCCATAACCGCGAGAGCGGAAGATTTTTCGCAATGGTACCTGGACGTAATCGCCGCTGCCGATCTTGCGGAAAACGCGCCGATACGCGGCTGCATGACCATCAAGCCGAACGGATACGCGCTCTGGGAAAACATGCAGGCGGCGCTGGACGGCTCGCTCAAGCGGATCGGAGTCAAGAACGCGTATTTCCCGCTGTTCATCCCTGAAAGCTACCTCAAGAAAGAAGCGGAACACGTGGAGGGGTTTTCGCCGGAACTGGCCGTGGTGACGCATGGCGGCGGCAAGAAGCTCGAGGAACCGCTGGTGGTCAGACCCACATCCGAAACGATCATGTACGAGGCGTTTTCGCGCTGGATCCAGTCGTACCGCGATCTGCCGCTTCTCATCAACCAATGGGCGAACATCGTCCGGTGGGAGATGCGTCCGCGCCTGTTCATCCGCACTTCGGAGTTCCTCTGGCAGGAAGGACACACCGCGCATAAGACCCAGGACGAAGCCCGGGATTACGCGCTCATGATCCTCAAGGACATCTACAAGCCGTTCGTGGAAGAATATCTGGCCACTCCCGTGCTGGCCGGCATCAAATCGCAGCGCGAGAAATTCGCGGGCGCGCTCAACACCTACTGCATCGAATCCCTGATGCAGGACGGCAAGTCGGTGCAGATGGGGACCACGCATGACCTGTCGGATCATTTCGCCAAGGCTTTCGATATCACCTATACCGACGACCGGGAAAAGAAGCAATACGTGTTCCAGACCAGCTGGGGCGTGTCCACCAGGCTCATCGGAGGCCTGATCATGGTGCACAGCGACGACAAGGGCCTGATCCTGCCCCCGAAGATAGCTCCGATTCAGTTCGTGATCACTACGGTCACCAAGGACGGCAACGACGGCGTGATCGCCAAAGCCCGGGAGCTTTTGGCCGCGCTCGGCAAGGAATTCCGGGGCGAGCTGGACGACCGGCTGGAACTGCGGCCCGGGGAAAAATTCTATTTCTGGGAAAAACGGGGCGTGCCGGTCCGTTTGGAGCTTGGGCCTAAGGACCTGGCCAAAAACGAATGCGTGGTGGTAAGGCGCGACACGGGAGCAAAGGAAACCGTAAGCTTGGACGGGCTTCCGGAGAAAATCGGCGCGCTGCTCGGGGAAATCCAGCAAAACCTGTTTGAGACGGCCAGGAAGCACCGGGACGAAATGAGCACTCTGGCCGACAACTACGGCCAATTCACCGCGGCAGTGGAAAAAGGCGGCTACGTCTACGCGCACTGGTGCGAAGACATCGAGTGCGAAGCCAAGATCAAGGAACAGACCAAGGCCACGACCCGCTGCCTGCCCCTGGACGCTCAAGCGGAACCGGGCGAACATAAATGCATCCTCTGCGGCAAGATTTCCCCCTCCAACAAGCGATGGGTTTTCGCGAAATCCTACTGATTCATGAAACCTGCCACAAAAAAGCGCCCTAAGGGGCGTCTTTTTGTGATAAGCGACATGCGGAACACGTTCCCGGGCGGTGCGGACTGTCCGACCTTACAATTCAACGATTGTGCGATAAGAATAACAATTAGGCTAAAGGTCGGAAGATTAAAAGGGGATTAACGCAGATGAAAAGACTCAATGGAATGGACTGGCTCGCACTGGTCCTCCTCATCATCGGAGGCCTTAATTGGGGCCTGGTCGGATTCTTCGACTATAACCTGGTCGGCGCGATCTTCGGGACCGCCAGCGGCGTTTCGAGAGTGATTTACGCGCTGGTCGGACTGTCCGCTCTGTACGTCGCCCTGGTCTCTCCTGCCTTATCGAGATACACCGGCGGATATGAGGGCAGCCGCGCTTAAACCCGGGATGCCGGTTTGAATGACAAGTAAACCACCCGTCGGAGGCCGCGGGTGGTTTTTGTTACTCAAATCGCGCGGTATCGTATATAATATGAGAGACATTAACCACTATTATGAAATTCAAAAACATATTTTTGGTCGCAATCCTTGTACTTATCGTCGGCCTGGTGGCCTTCGCAGCCATCCGGATTTTTTCCGGACCGGAAGACACGTGGTTCTGCCAGGACGGGGAATGGATCAAGCACGGCAACCCCAAAGATTCGAAACCGGAAAGCGGATGCGGCCCGGTCAATCAGTCGCAACAGCCGGAAGACACAACCGCCAAACCGCAGGACTTCCTGAAGAACGGCTATCTCGTGAAGAACAACCCGGGACTCAAGACCGGAGTGTGGTACCTGACTTACGAAGAACCGGGCAAGCCTGCGATCGTGTCGGAACTGAAGTTTAAGAGCGCCTCGATGACCGACGGCCTTAAGGTCGGCGACAGAGTGATCGTAACCGGAACCAAAGACGGCCAGATCGTCACGGTCACGGATATCCGCAAGAATCTGGGCGACGGATCGGACAAAGAAACGGCTCCGGCCATGCGCAGCGTCACCCTGTATTACTACAACGCGAAAAACGACAGGGCCGCCAACGCCGACAATCCCTCCTGCGACAGGGCATACGTTCTGCCCGTGACCAGACAGATACCGGTTTCCGAAACGCCGATCCAGGATACCATCAATCTGCTGATCAAAGGGGAACTGACCGCGCTGGAGAAGTCCGCCGGTTTCACCACGGAATTCCCGAACGCGAATTTAAAGCTGCTCGGAGCCGATCTCAAAAGCGGGACGCTGACGCTGGACTTCACCGAAGTGCCGGGATTCACGGACGGCGGGTCCTGCCGCATAAGCCTGCTGCAGGCGCAGATAGAGAAGACCGCCAAACAGTTCCCTGAGGTCAAGGAAGTGAAGTACACGAAGATCCTTTGGCAACCGTAGCGCGCAAGGATACAAAAAGGAAACAAAATGGGCAAACCGAATTACTTTAAACTTCTTATAGCGGCCGGGGCTGTCTGCTATTTCGGATACGCCTGGCTGACGCCAAGCAACTGGCGCTTCCTGGATTATGTGAACCTGGTTCTCCACGAAGCGGGACATCCGCTGATGATTCCCTTCGGCGAGACCGCCTCGGTATTAGGCGGAACGCTTTTTCAGCTGGCCATCCCGGCGGTTTTCGCGGCATATTTCTATTGGCGCAATCAGAAGTATTCCGCGGGCATCGTCATGTTCTGGCTCGCGGAAAGCCTGGGTAACGTCTCGATTTACGCGAAGGACGCGCTGCGCCAGCAGCTGCCGCTGTTGGGAGGCGAGGGCACAATACACGACTGGAACTATCTGCTCCTGAATTTCGGCATGCTTAGGCACGCGAATGGCATGGGTGAAGCCGTGCATATCGCAGGCCTCATGGCGCTTGCGGCCGCGGTTTTTCTGACTTTCCGGTATTCGTGGACGCGCGAGGATAAGAAAACAGGCGATCCTCTGGGGACCGCCTGACGGCTACCGGATGATCGCCACCTGTATCCAGTGGTGTCCGAAACGGACCGCCTGGGAGTGGTTTTTCATCCTGATGTCGATGTGATAGATGCCCCTCTTCGCTGCGATCCTCATGTCGCGGCCGGAGTCGTCAACGACCCTAAGCCCGATTCCCGGGATGGAAATCTTGGTGCCGGCGGGCAGGAGGCTGAAGTCAGCGGCGACGCCGTTGGGGATGAACGCGTTCTTGCCTTTTGCGGTAATCCCGTAAGCTTTGTCGTGCGGCATCTTCTCGCAGCAGATCGTGCACGGACAGTACGCTGTCGCGTAGACAAGGCGGTGATCGATCCGGCGGCCGCGGTGGTCGGGGATGGGCGCATATGCGGGAACCGGCATGGGCTGCGGCTTTCGGAACAGCGATCTGACCGTCCTCATCGAATACCGGTAGGATACCTTAAGCCTGGACTGCGCGGTCGAATAGTCCCCGGCGATCAGGCAGAGGGCCACCGCAAGCAGGGCAATCAATCTCACATCTCCTCCTTAGCGCTTGAAGCCGCGAGAAATTACGGTTTCGCGACCGAACATATTACCACTAAACCCGGGAATTGTCAATGGCCTGCGCTTAGGGCGCCCCGACCCTTGACAGCCGACCGGGAGCTTTGTATGATTAGTAGGATATTTCATACTTCAATGACATGAAGCAAGACAACATGATTTCAAATACCGATAAGCTTTACGGCTCCACCACCGTAGGCGCGCGCGGACAGGTAGTCATCCCCTCGGAAGCCAGGAAAGATCTGAACATCAAGCCCGGCGACCAGCTGCTGGTCATGGGTAAATTCGGAAGACTGATCGGGATGATCAAGCTGGACGAGCTCCACGACTTTCTGAGCTTCTTTTCCGAAAGCGAAACATTGGACGAACAATCCAAGAAGGTCCTGAGCAGGTCGCATCGGTTCGTGCATAAGCTTATGAAGAATAAACCCTTAACCAAGAAGAGGTCGAGATAAAATGAAGAGATTTTTCACAAAAAAGCGCCTCATTTGGGGCACAGTCATACTGGTCGTTTTGCTACGGATAGGATGGCGCCTTTTCGGTTACCAGAACACCGCAGGCACCATCCACACGGAAAACCCCAAGAGGC
>JBLMZV010000022.1:0-9861 GCA_050259015.1 Candidatus Saccharimonadota bacterium | reverse complement strand
CGGCCCGCGACCAAAAAAGTATCCGGGCTTCCGGTTTCGTTGACCTTCAGGGCCACGTTCGTTTCCAGTTCCTTGAACAGGCGTTCCCGCAATTTCCGGGAGGTGACGTACTTGCCTTCCTTGCCCGCGAAAGGGGAGTTGTTGACGGAAAAGGTCATCTGCACGGTCGGTTCGTCTATCGCCACAGGCGGCATCTGCTGCGGGTTCTGGGGATCGGTGATGGTGGAACCGATGGAGACGTCGGGCAGGCCCGCCACGCTTACGATCTCGCCTGCGAGGGCTTCTTCCACCGACTGCTTCTGCAGGCCCTGGAAGACGGAGATGTCGACCACGCGGCCGCTCAGCGTCTCGCCGGCCGGGGTGATCTCCACTATCGGCATGTTTTTCTTGAGCTTGCCGGCGTAGATCTTGCCGATTGCCTGTTTGCCCTTGTAGGAATCGTAGCTTAGAGCCAAGACCAGCATCTGCAGGGAACTGTCAGGCAGGACTTCCGGAGCGGGAAGCTTGCTTATGATCGTTTCAAAAAGAGGGATGAGGTCTGTGCCCGCCTGTTCGGGATCCAGGGAGGCGGTGCCGCCGACTGCCGAGGCGTAGACCACCGGGAAATCCAGCTGCTCTTCGGTGGCGTTCAGGCTGACGAACAGGTCAAAGGTCTTGTCCACGACTTCGGAGATCCGGGCGTCCGGACGGTCGATCTTGTTGATGACGACTATCGCCTTATGGCCCAATTCCAGCGCCTTGCGGAGCACGAATTTGGTCTGGGCCATCGGGCCTTCTTTGGCGTCGACGAGCAGAAGCACGCCGTCCACCATGCGCAGGATCCGTTCGACTTCGCCGCCGAAATCGGCGTGGCCGGGCGTATCCACGATGTTGATCTTGATCCCATCGTAGACGATGGAAGCGTTCTTGGCTTTGATGGTGATGCCGCGTTCCCGTTCCAGGTCCATGGAATCCATGATGCGTTCGCCGAGCTCTTCCATGTTGCGCTGGACGTGGCTCTGCCTGAGCATGGCGTCCACGAGCGTGGTCTTGCCGTGGTCGACGTGGGCGATGATGGCGATATTGCGGATGTCGTTTCGGATCATAGGTTATGCATTAAAAAAACGCCGGCGTTTAGCGAATTGGCCTTAATTGTACCACAAATGCCTGGTTGCCGCAAGGGCGCCGGACAGCGGGGGAAAACGATACTTGCGCGGATAGTTCTTTCCGATTAAGATTTCCCTTGTGTGTTTTTTGGAGAGCCAAAGGACAATGAATCTTGTGATCTGGTTTTTCGCGGGAGCGATGACAGGCGTGACCTTTTCGAGACTTGCCGCTTTGGCAGGCGGGGTATTCCGCAACTATGCCCCGCCGGCCGCCTATTTTTCCATCGGCATAGGCGCCTTAGCCGCCGTCGGCACAGGCCTTGTCATCAGCCGGGAATTCACCAAATATTATATCTTCACTTTTGACCCGGGCGATTTCGACTTCGCCGCCGTTATCGCGGCGGAAGCGGCCGCGATAATCGCCCTGGCGGTTTTGTATATCCTGGGCTGACCCTTACTGCTTGACTTTAGGGCGCCGGGGGAGTATACTTCTTGGTACTTCCTAAGTAAGCGAGCAATTGCTCCGTTCCGCAAGGAGCGGGGAGGAAAGTCCGAACACGTTGTTGGATGGAGTCTCATGAGTTCATTCAGCGGACGTAGCGGGTAACGCCCGTCGGGAGCGATCCCAGGGATGCGAACAGAGACGTTCTCCGGAGAGATCCGGGAACATCCCGAGAGAGCCGCAAGGTTCTTGAGGCGATGAGTCCTGCGGCGACGCAGGAGATGAAACGGCTAAATTCCTACGTCTGAGTGCAATACCGAATAGGCCCGAACTTCTTGATCTTCAGGAAGACAGGGCGGGTAGGTAGCTGGAGCTGATCAGCAATGGTTAGCCAAGAGAGATAATTGCTTCACTCGAGTAACATCGGGGACAGACAGAATTCGGCTTATAGCTTGCTTGGGAAGTGCAAAAAGATCTCCGGGAAACCGGAGATTTTTTAGCGGCTTTACGGAAAGGACCCCTCTTGACTTTTTACGGGAAAAGGCGTATACTTGTTTATGTTCCTTGGGCCATTCTCCGGCGAGAGCCGCAGGGGGCCAGCAGTCGAAGGGAAGTTTATTAAGAAAACATAGGGGTTTAGTAACGTTCGTCGTTAGTAAGTTTCCCTTTGTTTGTTAGGCGCAATAATGGCTAAAAAGCTATTTGTGGGGGGCATCCCCTACAGCACTACCGATGAAGAGCTGAAGGATCATTTTTCCCAAGCCGGCTCGGTAGTCTCCGCCCAGATCATCATGGACAAGTTCTCCGGCCGATCCAAAGGATTCGGTTTCGTGGAAATGTCCAACGATGACGAAGCCAACAAGGCGATCGAAATGTTCAACGGACAGGACTTCGGCGGCCGCAAACTCGCGGTCAACGAAGCTCGCCCGAAGACTGAAGGTCGCGGCGGTTTCGGCGGCGGTCGCGGCGGTTTCGGCGGCGGCCAGTACTAAGTACTGATTTCTGAAACTTAAAACACCCGGGTTTTTCCCGGGTGTTTTTTGTGGCCGCAAAAAAAAGAGCGCCTAAGCGCTCTTCGTCCTTTCCTGGATGAGTGTGGCAAGCGCCTGAAGCTCCGTCTTGCGGCGGTCGATGTAGCGCTGCCTGCCCTGCAGGATCCTCAAAAACCAGGGGATGATGTCGGGCAGGTTTTCGAGCACCGCGGCCTCCACCTTCCCGAAACAGCACTCCAGCACCTGAAGACTCCCGAAGTGGCCGATCTCGATGCTGTCGCCGTGGCCGCCGCCGTCCTTGTCTTCGCGGTTACTGTAGCTTTTGCCGCACCAGTCGCAGTGGGCGTTGCCGGTGGTGGCGACCCTGTCGTTGTCCGTGTCGAATAAGCCGTTGCCTTCAAAAAATCTGGCCATCCGTCCTCCTTTGCATGCGCTTATTGTGGCTGTTTTTCGCATCGGAAGCAAATGGCGATTTTATGCCAAAAGTGGTATAATAAAAAGGCGCAAAAACATCAAATTGAAAGGAAATCACAAAAATGAAGAGATCCGAACTGCTTTTCAATCTGCTTTCAATTTTGGTCGATTGGCTAATGATCATGCTGGCCGGAGCGGCGGCTTTTTATTTACGCTTCCAGCTGGAAGAAGTGCGGCCGATTCTGTTTGACCTGTCGTTTTCCCAATATTTCCGGTTTCTGTTCCTGATCAGTCCGGCCATCATCCTGTTCCTGGCTTTCTCGGGGCTTTATAACGTCAGAGGCACGGTCAGGGCGGGGATTTTCCTCCGCCGCATCTTTTTCTCCGTTTCCGCCGCCCTGCTCTTGGTGGTCGTCCTGTTCTTCTTCAACCAGACTATTTTCCCCTCAAGGCTGATCATACTCATGACGTTGGGCCTGACTATCGTGTTCGTGAGCATCGGCCGTATCGCCCTGCGCCTTATCCAGATCGTGCTGTTCAAGAAGGGAATAGGCCTGCACCGGCTGGTCGTGATCGATCACTCCGTCGAGAGCACCGGGTTGATAAAGGATATCCAATCCCGGCCGGCTCTGGGCTACCAGGTCGCGGACGTCCTGACGTTCGACGGGAGCGTTGAAAACCTGATCGGCCGTCTGGAAAGCGTCCGCAACGAAAAAGGCATAGATGAGATGATGCAGGCCAACTCCGGACTGCCGGACGCCGTGAATCAGAGACTGCTCGACTTCTGCCGCGACTACGGGATCAATTTCAGCTTCGTGCCTAACCTGTTCGAGACCGCCCGCACCAACGTCGCGGTGGAAACCATTTCGGGTATCCCCGTGATCGTGCTCAAAGGCACCCCGCTCGAGGGCTGGGGCCGGGTGGCCAAACGCCTGGTGGATATCGCTGTGTCGGGAATCGCCCTCATCATCTTAAGCCCCCTGTTCCTTCTGACTGCCCTTGCCATCAAACTCAATTCCAGAGGTCCGGTTTTCTTCCATCAGCCCCGCGCCGCGGGTCTGGGGTCGTTCGAATGCTACAAGTTTCGCTCGATGTATTACGAGATGAGCGAAGGCACCCCGACGGGCGACCGGCTCCGGGCGGAAATCGAAAAACAGAACGCCCGGTCGGGTCCGTTCGTGAAGATCAAGAATGACCCGCGCGTGACCGCGGTGGGGAAGGTCATCCGCAAGACCAAGATAGACGAGCTGCCGCAGCTGTGGCACATCCTGCGCGGCCAGATGAGTCTGGTCGGACCGCGCGTGCATATGGTCAAGGAAGTCGACCACTTCCGGGACAGCTACAAGAAGATTTTTACCATCAAGCCGGGAGCGACCGGTTTGACCCAGGTGACCCAGGCTACCGACAACCCGGAAATCTCCTTTGAGGAAGAGATAAGACTGGACGCCTTCTATATCGAGAATTGGTCGCTATGGCTCGATTTTTACATTATCTTTAAGACCGTCCTGATTTTGCTCGGGAAAAAACCGAAAGTGGATTATTAGCCAGTATGAAAGTCGCCCTTATTCATGATGTCTTAAACCAACTCGGAGGAGCCGAAAAAGTCCTGAAAAATTTTTTGGAGATTTGGCCGGACGCGACGATCCATACCGTTTTTTACGACGAGGCGAAGACTGGGGCCGAATTCAAAAATTTCAGCAAAAAAGTCAGCCCCCTGGATAAATTCCCGTTATCCCATTCCCATCCAAGGCTGTTCGTGACTTTGCTGCCTATCGCCTTCGGACGGTTTAAGTTCGATGATTACGATCTGGTGTTTTCCGATTCTTCGGCTTTCGCCAAATTCGCGAATGCCGGAGAGAAGCTCCACATTTGCTATTGCCATACGCCGACGCGATTTTTGTGGACCGAACCGAACTATTTAAAACGCCAGAGCTACCCGGAGGTTCTCAAATGGCTGGGCAGTCTGTTCATGCCTTATTTGCGCCGTCGGGATTTTGCCGCCGCACAGCGGCCCGATTTTTTTATCGCCAATTCCGTCAACGTCCAGAACAGGATAAGGAAATTCTATCACCGGGATTCGGTGGTGATTCCGCCGCCAGTGGACACCGGGGCCTTCCGGCCGGCCGGCGGCAGCAAGAGCGATTATTATTTCGTCGCTTCCCGCCTGGAGCCCTACAAAAAAATTGAGCTCGTGATCCAGGCTTTCAACAAACTGGGGTTGCCGCTCAAGGTCGCGGGATCGGGTACGATCATTGAGCAGCTTAGGGCGATGGCCGGAAATAACATTGAATTTTTGGGACGGGTTTCCGACGTGGAATTGAAGCGGCGTTACTCCGAAGCCAAAGCTTTCATCTTTCCGGCGGAGGAAGACGCCGGCATCATGGTCCTGGAAGCGCAGGCCTGCGGTACGCCCGTGATCGCCTACGGAGCCGGCGGCGCGCTGGAGACGGTAATTGAAGGCGTGACCGGAGAGTTTTTCCGGGAGCAGACCGCGGAATCCCTGGAGCAAGTCGTCAGGCGTTTCGAACCGGCAAAGTACGATCCCTTAAAGATCCGCGAGAACGCCCTTAAGTACGACAAGAGTATTTTCCAGCAACGGATCAGGGAATTCGTGGAAGAAAAATATCGGGAGTTCCGGCAAACCCGGAAAGGTTGATCTATATTTTAAGCAAGCATAAATGAAAATAGGGTTGGATCTGAGGATGATCAGCGGAGGGGCGGGAATCAGCCGGTACGTCACCGAGCTGTCGGTTTCGATTTTGTCCCAGGACAAGCGGAACCAATATGTCCTGTTTTTCAACAAACTGGACGATAAAACCCGGGAGGTATTCGCCGCGTTCGGACATAAGATGATCGAAACCGGAATCGGACACTATTCCTGGCAGGAACAGCTCAAGCTTCCCGCGATATTGAACCGGGAGGCCTTGGATCTGATACATTTTCCTCATTTCAACGTACCATTGTTGTACCGGCGGCCGTTCGTCGTGACCATCCACGATCTCACCCACACAAGGTTTCCCGGGCGGAAGAAGTCGCGCGTCCTGCACCGTCTCGCGTATAACCTGGTCCTAAAAAATGCCATAAACAGGAGCCGGAAGATAATCGCGGTTTCCGAATCGACCAAGAAGGAGATTTTGGAAAATTTCAGGGTGCCGGAAGGCAGGATCGAGGTGGTCTATGAAGGAGCGGCCGGCAGTTACGGGATGATCGACAAGGAACAGGCGTTCACGCAAGTGTCCAATAGATTCGGGATCAGAAAACCCTATATACTTTATGTCGGGGTTTGGCGCAGATACAAAAACCTGCCAAGGCTGGCTCAGGCTTACGACAGGCTGGCTGAGGCGGGAAGAGATTTCGATCTGGTGCTGGCAGGGGAGCCGGATCCTTTTTATCCGGAAATCAAGGAGCAGGTGTACGCCGTCAGGCACAAGGACAGGATCCGCGCGGTGGGAAGAGTGACGGACCAGGAGCTGAACCTGCTTTACAACGCCGCGGCCATGTTTGTCCTGCCGTCGCTGTACGAGGGATTCGGCCTGACCGCTTTGGAGGCCGCGGCCTGCGGCATTCCGATTGTCTGTTCGGATATCCCGGCGCTCAGGGAGGTCATGGGCGCGGGGGCGGATTATTTTGACGCGGAAAACATCGAAAATATGGCTGACGTGATGCTTAGGGTGCTTGATGATCCCAAGCGGGCGGAAGAACTGGCGAATCTGGCGTTGGGCAGGATCAGGCACTTCAGCTGGAAACAGGCAGGCTTGGCAACCATTAATTTTTACGAAGAGGCTCTGAAATGAGAATCATTCTGGCGGGAGGCGGCACAGGCGGACCGGTGATTCCGTTGCTCGCGGTCGCCGAGGAAATCAGGAGACGGTCGCCCCAGGCGGAATTTTTGTTCGTGGGCACGAAAACCGGACCGGAGCGCGAGCTGGTCGAGGCTAAAGGAATCCGGTTCGTATCCGTTCCCGCCGCGAAGTTCCGGCGCTATTTTTCGCTGAAGAATTTCACCGACATTTTTGTCCTTATCGCGGGGCTTATAAGAAGCTATCGGATCGTCGGCGGGTTCAGGCCGGACGTGATCTTTTCCGCGGGCGGGTTCGTGGCGGTGCCGGTTTCCTGGGCCGGCCGGCTTAAAGGCGCGCGGATCATGATTCACCAGCAGGATGCCCGGCCGGGTCTGGCCAATCGCCTGATTTCACCGATCGCAGACAAGATAACGACCGCTTTCGAAGAGACCGCCAAAAGATTCCGTTCGAAGGACCCTAAGGCGCCGGACAGGGTCGAGTGGACCGGAAATCCGGTACGCCGGGAGTTTTTTGAGTCCGACATAAAGAGCCGGGACTTTTTCGGCCTGCAGGGAGAGTTGCCGGTCCTGCTGGTGTTCGGAGGCGGCACCGGCGCCGAGCAGCTGAATTCCCTGGTGGAGGAGCTGCTACCCGGCCTGGTCCTGGGCAACCAGATCATCCATATCACCGGCCGCCGCAAAAACAACATTTCCTTCACGCATCAAAACTACCATCCGTACGAATTCCTCCGGGACGAGATGCCGTCGGCAATGAAGCTGGCGGATATAGTGATGTGCCGGGCAGGCCTGTCCACCATTTCGGAGCTGTCCGCCCTTGGGAAGGTCGCGGTGGTCATCCCGATACCCGACAGCCATCAGGAAGACAATGCCAGGATCCTTCGGGACGCTCATGCCGCCGTCACCGTGGATAAGGATGAATTCGACCCCGAGACGATAGGCCGGATCATCAACAGCCTGCGATTCAATATCGGAAGACAAAAGATGCTTTCCCGCAACATCGGCGCGCTGATGCCCAAGGATGCCGGCGAAAGGATCGCGGATAGGATCATTAAGCTTTGCGATAATGCCAACAGATAGACCAAAAATCGGTATCGCCTTGTCGGGCGCATCCGGCCGAGCCATTGCGCATATCGGCGTTCTGGAAGTGCTGAAGGAAAACAATATCCCGGTCGATGTCGTAGTCGGCTGTTCATCGGGGGCTTTGATCGCCGTCAGTTACGCCACCGACACTATGGAGGAGCTGAAGCAGTACCTGCGCAAGCTGACTATCGGCAAGCTCTTGAGCCTCTGGTCCTCCAAGGACGCGCGGGGCGGGCTGTTCCATCTGCATAACGCGACTGAAGAATTGGAAAAATTCACCAAGGGCAAGAAGCTGGAGGATGTCTACCCCCGCATCGGCTTCGTTGCGGCCGACATCAATACCGGCGAGCTGGTCACCCTGACGCAGGGGGATATGATCGAGGCCTTCAAGGCTACGGTCGCGGTGCCGGGTCTTCTGGAGCCGGCGGTGATGGGCAATAAGGTCCTGGTGGACGGCGGCTTGGTCAACATCGTGCCGACCAAGGCGGCCAGGGACATGGGAGCCGATCTGGTTATCGGCGTAAACATCGCCGCCACCAAGTTCATTTACGAGAAGCGTCTCCCGATCTGGCGGGGCTACCGGTTTTTGACCAAGATCCTGGGCCTGCAGTTCATCCGCGACAAGATTCTGACGAAACTGGCCTCCCGCATCCTGTTTCAGTTCGATTCCCAGTCCGACTTTTTGGAAGAGGATATGGTCAAGATGCCCGGGACGATCGGGGTACTGGTCAGGGCTCTGGACCGCTCCATGGAAATCTCCGATCAATGGGAAGAGTCGGAAATTTCCTGCGACCTGATGCTTGAGCCGCGGGTCAAGCATTTCGGAAAGGTGGATTTCGCCAAGATGGAGAAGATTTATTTGGAAGGCCGACGGGCCGCGGAGGCCGCCCTTCCGGAGATAAGGCGGCTGATCGGGAATTTCGGAAAGGGCAAGGTCGGACAGCCAGCGACGAAACTAAAACTATCTTAAGATCACTATGCTGAAAGACTCAAAACGCTTGTACTTCGTTGGAATAGGGGGAATCGGGATGTCGGCGATCGCCAGGTTGTGCCTGGGGATGGGCAGGGAGGTGGCCGGTTCCGATATGCGCCGGTCCGAGACCGTGGAAGACCTGATAGCCATGGGAGCCAGGATAAACATCGGCCATCGGCCGGAAAATCTGCCGCAGGACGCCGAAGTCGTCATCCGGACGGAAGACATATCCGAGAAGGCGCCGGGATACGTCGAGATTAAGGAGGCCGAAAGCCGGGGGATACCGGTGGTTTCTTATTCCCAGGCCCTGGGCCAGCTTATGGAAGGATCATACGGGATCGGAGTCTCGGGCACGAACGGCAAGTCCACGACTACGGCGATTCTTGGCCTGATTCTTGAGGCGGCCGACTTGGATCCGACCGTGGTTGTCGGTTCCAAGATATCGCTCCTGAATTCCAGCAAGAAATTCAAAGGCAACGCCAGGCTCGGGAACGGCCGATATTTCGTGGCTGAAGCCGACGAATACCACCGCCACATGCTTGATGCCAGGCCAAATATGATCGTTTTGACTAACGTCGCCGAGGACCACCTGGATTATTATCAGGGATTAAGCGATATAATGGCTGCGTTTTCGGAATACGTCGGCAGGCTTCCCAAAGACGGCATGGTGATATATAACGCGGATGACCATCACGCGGTCGAGATAGGGCGCGGCGCGGCCTGCCATAAGTTCACCTTCGGGATCGATCATTATGCCGACTTGCAGGCGATAAACCTGGCGCCATCCGAAGGCAAGCAGGCGTTCGATCTGCATTATAAGGATGAATTCATCGGAAAAGTGGAGCTGCGCGTTCCGGGAAAATTCAACGTGGCCAACGCTTTAGGGGCCGCGCTCGCGGCTTTGAAGCTCGGGGTGGTGCCGGAGCTGATTATCCGCGTATTGAACGGCTATGCCGGGATCTGGCGGCGGTTCGAGAAGGCGGGACTGTTCATGGGCATCCCGGTCATATCCGACTACGGCCACCATCCGGCGGGAGTAAAGGGGACGATCGGGGCTGCCAAGGAATTCTTCC
>JBLMZV010000021.1:0-3934 GCA_050259015.1 Candidatus Saccharimonadota bacterium | reverse complement strand
CGTCCATGGATATTCCTTGAATCCCTAATGGGATGTTAATGATTAACGAAATTATATTCGATTGCTAGCGCCTCGTCAACAGAAAGCGGACCAGGTTTACGGCGCTTTCCCAGATGTTGCGGAGGATCGGGACGGACGCGGGAAGCAGTACTATCAAAAGCACGATATAAATGAAGTTTTTCTTGACGATCTTATATACCGCCACGACGAGCAGCACCGCAAGGACCAAAGACACCGCCCAGTGCATATTGGCGGGAAAATAGCTTAAGAACTGGCCATAGATGGAGAATACCTGATCGATCATACCTTTATCATGACCTTGGAAAGCCGCCGCTCTGACCGGCCCCTGATCCTGTCCACCACGATAACCGGATTATTCTCCAGGATATTCTTGAGGAACCTGTCGTTCATGATCTTGCGGTAATCGAATTCGTCCGCGGTGAGGATGGTATAGACCACTTCCCGCTCGGCGAACTTTTCCGCCAGCTTCAGGAATTTTTCGAGCCTCCTCTGGCTGATTTTCCCCACGAACAGGATGTCGCATTCGATTCTCGGTTTTCCCACGAACACCCCTGTAAGCGCCGTGAATCTCGAATCACCCACCTTGCCCGCGGCCTTGGCCAAAAGATCTTCCGGCATCCGCCGGATTTTCCGGAGCAGGTTAACGAGCTCCGGATACAGCGCGAAATGGCGATCCACCTGGTAATAGCGGCTCCGGTCCTTGACGTACTCGATCAAAAATCCCATCTTGGACAGTTCCTTTAGCGTCTTCTTGAGGAGCGGACCGGAACAGCGCCCGGTTACCCGCAGTTCCGTAAACGAAAAGCTCCGATCGGGGTGGGCCAGAAACAGGTTCACCAGATTGCTTTTTGGTTTCGAGGATAAAAGTTGGGATAGCATGCGCCTATTATACCACGGTAAAAACCGATTTTCAAAATTGCCAAAAACGTAAGTTTTCTTGTATAATAAATTCGATTTATGAGCAAACTCGAAACACAAATAAACCAAATTTACCTGCTTCGGCCTGAGAACCGCAAGTGTTCCCTGATCCTGTACGAGGAAGCCCTGTCCCCCGCCCTGCACCTGTTTCTGATCCTCTCCCTGGCGGACATGAAGCGGCGCACCGAAGCCTCGGCGCTCAAATCGATTTCCGATATCATCCTTTCGGATTTCCGGCGCAACAGCCGGATGTCCGCGGAGGCGATGTTCGAGTCGACGCTCGCCCAGACCAACCAGCACCTGGCTGACCTGGCCCATAAAGGGCACAAGAGCTGGCTGGGCAAACTGTCGGCAGCGGTGCTCCTCAAATCGGACAATCAGGTCTTTCTGGCCAACTCCGGGCAGGCCACCATCTGGCTCAAGCGGAAAGCGGAACTGTCCGAGGTCGTCCCCTCGGAAAAATGCGGCCTCCACCCGCTCAAGACCTTCAGCAACTTCGCGTCCGGCCGGCTTTCGGAAGGTGATGTCTTGGCTGCCCTGACAACCTCGGTATTCAACTTCGTGTCCCTGCCCTTATTCGGCAAGCTCTTGAAACTTGACCCGAAGGCCGCCGCCGACGAAATTTCCAAGATACTGCTGGATTCAAGCGGTTCCGATGACGCCTTCGCCGCCTTTTTCCTGGAAATGACCGCGGAGGAAAAAGTGCCCGTCCCCGCGCAGGCGGCCAGCCCCGCCGTTGCGCCTGTTAGCGTCCCGGCCAGGAAGGTCAATAATTACGAGGAAGCCGGCATATACGCTCCCCTGCCGGAAAGCCTTCGGGAAGAACGCGGCAGCCGTTTCAAGCTCCCAAGCTTCTCGTTTACGCCTTCCGAATGGTTCGAATTGCCCCGGGTCCCCAGGCTTCGCCTGCCGTTCCGCCTGCCCGACTTTTACCGGAACCTGACCATAGCCGGAAAATTCTTCTTCATCTGTTTCGTGATTTTTCTGCTGCTTGCCGCCGCCAACCTCGGCGTGCTGTTCGTGAAGATGCAGCATAAGAAGGCGCTCTCTACAATCGAAGACCTTGCCAGTTCGGTACAGCAGGATTTAAGCGACGCCGAATCGGCCCTTATCTACCGCAACCAGGACCAGGCCGCCAAACTTCTGGGCGATTCGCAGGCCCACCTTGCGGAGCTTAAGAAACTTAACCCCGAACGAGCGGCTGCCCTTGCGCCCCAGGTCGACGACCTTTCCGCCAGGGTCACCCGGACCAACAGCGTGACCAACCCCCGGTCGATCACGGACGTCAAGCTCTCCCCCGCCCTCCTCGCCCGGGCCGGCAACGGATTCCTGTTCTCGGGAAGCGACCCCAAATCCCTGTCTCAATTCGACGGCTCGTACAAACAGCTGTTCATGCTCAATTCAGTGCAGGGTTCGATCACCGGCCTCAACCACATCCCGACCCTCGGCAACTTCGTGGTCAGCGGCCCGAAAATCTACCAGATAAATCCCGCGCAGAACCAATTCGAGCAGAAATTGGAAATCCCGGGAGCAGACCTGTCGGGGTTGAAATATCTCGACCCCAACCGAGTCTACACTCTCAATCGCGCTACCAATCAGATAGTCCGCATGACGGTGAACAAGGGAGCCTTAAGCGCTCCTCAGTCGCTTCTCAAGACTGCGGTTAACCTAAGCGATGCCCGGGACTTCGGCATGGATGCCGACATTTACGTTCTCTTCCCCGCCGGAGTCAGAAAATTCAAGGACGGCAAGGAGCAGTCATTCAAGCTCGCGACGCTCCCCGACCCCCTGACCGACGCCACGAAGATTTTCGTGGGCAGCAATCTCTACATCCTGGATGCGTCAAAAAAACGCCTTTTGATTTTCGCGAAAAACGGGACCCTGCAAAACCAGATCATGTTCCCCTCCCTTTCTTCCCCGCGCGACATCTATGTCAACGAGCAGCAGCGCGTGATCGATATCCTGGATTCGGAGAAACTGGTGGAAATCACCTTCTGATTCTTTCCCAAACCTGGAAACCGGCATTAGCCGGTTTTTTTCTTGCCCCTTAACGAGACAAGAAAGAACGTACAGGCCCCTCCCCCGCCGGCTGCTTTATGGGGTTCCCCGTCGGATTAAAAAACCGCCCTTCTTGAGGGCGGTTTTGATTTCGCTTAGTGTGCCGGCGGCGGGGCGTTTAAGGTGTTGATGGATTCGAGATTGAAGTCTACCAGGTCGGGGTTGATGGTGCTTAAGATGAGATACGACCCGAGCAGCAAAGCCAGCCCGATAACCGCGCCGTAGATGTACTCCTTGCCCGCGCTTACCGCGGCGGCATTGCCGGAAGCGGTCATGATGCGGAAGCCGCCGAGGATCACCATCAACAATGCCAGCAATCCGGCCGCGCCTAAAGCCCAGGTATAAAGCCTAACCACGATCTTGCCGATGGATGAGGTATCCGCGGGAGCGGGATTCGAGGGCGGAACCGACGACGTTTGAGTGTCCGGGACAATCAAAGGCGCAACGCTCGGAGTGGTGGTGCCGGTCAGGGTCGCGTAGTGCGGGTTCGCCATGATCATTCCGCCGCCCAAGGTCGCCAATGAGCGCGAATAGAAATTTCCGGGCGCTCCCCCGCCAGGAGGGTCGGCCAACGCCTGATGATTCTGAAGCACCAGGCCGGTATCGGACACTTCCAGGAAAGCGATACCGCCGCTCTCCCATTCTTGTCCGGCGATATAGTAAGTATTCGTCCAGGGGCTGTACGAAACGCTGGACCCGCCGATGATCCCGATTGTCAGAGGGTAAGTGTTGGTCGTTACATCGCTCACGGGAAACTGTCCCGTGTCGGACAGGTCATTACCGATAATCCTTCCGTATATGCCCATGTGGCCGTCGGTAATCTGGTTGTAGACGACCAGGGCATTGTGGTCGGCGGAGTTATAGACGATGGCCGGAGACGAACCCGTCACTGGGGCAAAGGACATTGTCTCTCCGATAGCCGTTAACCGTTCAGCCG
>JBLMZV010000020.1:0-12864 GCA_050259015.1 Candidatus Saccharimonadota bacterium | reverse complement strand
GGGGCTTTGATGGACGACTTCACATCCTTGGGCGTCAGCAAGCGCCGCGCCGATTCGGATACGATCGGCTGGTACTATGACGCGGCAAAAACGGACTTGAGCGGCATTAACATCCTCGGCTTCCTGTATTACAGCTACGGCGGTCTCAATATCGGGCAGCCGACGAGAGGGGACGGCTCGACTCTGGAAAAGGAGAAGGCGATATTCAACGCCCAATCGACGCTTCCGGTGATCAAATCCTTTACCGCAGATCCTGCCGCCGTGAACCCGAATATTTCCTCAGTCCTTCATTGGGAAGTCACAGGCGCAGCCCAGATTTCCATCGATCCGGGGATCAGCCAGGTGGCAATCGCCAATACCAGCAGGATCGTTAACCCCACCGAAACTACGGCGTACACGCTTTATGCGACGAACGCCTATGGCACAACCACCCGCACGGTGACCGTGACCGTAATCGGCTCACCCCAATCTTCTGGTTCGCCGGCAGGGAATTCCAACAAATCCGGATACAACGACGGCAGCCTGGTCAATGACGGCGGCACGATCTACGTTTTGGAGAACGGGACCAAACGTCCAATCGCCAGCATGAAGGTGTTTAACGGCTGGGGTTATAGATTAAGCAATGTGGCGAGGGGGGATCTTTCTGCGATTGCCGCCGGACAGGCTGTACTGCATGAAAATCAGCGGCACCCGAGAGGCACTCTAATGGTTACTTCAGGGACGGTGTATTTCCTCGGCTCGAATCTGCGCTATCCGTTCACATCCGCCGCAGTATTCACCTCCTGGGGTTGCCAGTTTAAGGATGTGGTTTCCGCTAATCAGTATGACCTGCAGGTGCCGATTGGCCCGCCCGTTGAAGCAAAAAACCCGTAGCCCGGCTTTATGCCGGGTTTTTTGTAAAGCCCGTTGACAGGCGATTATAGGGGTGTATACTTCCCAGTTCGCCAAGACCTTAACTACCTTAACCTATGTCGTCTGTTGCAAAAAAAGAGGCGGGTTTGTGCGGCATTCTCGTATTTTCTTTGTTGGTCGGGGGATTGACTATCCCCAGTCAGAAAAAAGCGGAGGCGAATGCAGCCCCATCGCTGCCGGCCGCTCAAGTCGATATTTCCCGTCCGGCTCGGGATAATTCCAGGATCATCTCCGTCAAGAATTCGTGCAGCGGGATTGCCCGTTGCTATACGAGCCTTCAGTCGGCGGTCGACCAGGCGACGCCGGGCGATACGATACTCATTGACCAAAAAATCCAGGTGACCGGCCCTGTGAACCTAAAAAACAAAGGCACGGGTGCCGGGTGGATAGTCATAGGCACAAACCTTCCCGCATCGGATTTAAGAGTGACGCCTTCCGAGGCTATTAATTTCGCGAAAATTTCCGCACCCGGCAACAACGCGCCCGCTATCAATGTCTTGCCGGGAGCGCATCATTATCGTCTTGAGAATCTGGAAGTAATGAAGTCGAGTCCTGCCGCAGTCACCGGGGAATTGATTTCGGTAGGGAGGAATGACAGTTCCCAAACGTCCTTGGGAAGCCAGCCTCACCATATAATTTTCAACAGGGTATACGCGCACGGCGACGCAAGTTCGAACCTTAAACGCGGGATAGCCCTTAACGGAGCCGACCTGGCGGTCATCAATTCATACATTTCCGACTGCCATTCCACGGAACAGGATTCCCAGGCCCTGGCCTCGTTCAACGGCAGCGGACCGTTCAGGATCGAGAATAACTACCTTGAGGCTTCCGGGGAAAACCTGATGTTCGGGGGCGACGATCCGAAAATCAGCAATCTGGTCCCCTCTGACATCGAGATCAGAAAGAATGTAATTTCAAAACCGCTCAGATGGAAAGAGAACGATCCGGCTTACGCCGGAGTGAATTTCGTCAACAAGAACCTGCTGGAGTTTAAGAACGCCAGAAGGGCGTTGATCGAAGGCAACAGGCTCGAGCATTCCTGGAAAGACGCCCAGGCCGGTTTTGCGGTCCTGTTCAATACGACGAATCAGGGAGGCGGCTGCAGCTGGTGCGAAGTCGCCGATATGACTTTCAGGAACAACATAGTGCAGGGAACCGGCAATGGCATAGAACTGCAGGGGAATGATTACCATTTTCCTTCCTCGTCGGGACGGACCAGGCGGGTAGCCATAGAAAACAACTTGTTTCAGGACATCGGCGGTGGTTACGGAAACGGCTGGTTGCTGAGTCTTGAAGGGGGAACTTCCGAGCCGGGTCCGGAGGACGTGACCTTCAGACACAACACGGCGCTTAATACGGGGCTGGTATTGTCCGCGGGGTCCTATTTCCAGGCCGATGGAAGCTATTCACCCAAGCCGGGGTTCGTGTTTGACGACAACCTGGTCGCCCACAACGCCTATGGGATCAAAGGAATGAACACGGGCATCGGCGACGATACCCTGACGAAATATTTCCCGTCATCGGAAGTAAGAGCTAACGTAATAGTCGGGGGACCCGAAAACCGCTATTCGCTGCACCCAGGAAATTACTTTCCTTCCGACTGGCCTTCGGTGGGCTTCACCGATCAGGCAAAGGGCGACTTCAGCCTTAAATCCACGAGCGCGTATAAGGCGAGGGCGACCGACGGGAAGGACATCGGAGCCGATTTTGGCGCCATTTACTCAGCGATGGAAGTGCCTTCGACGGCCGCTCCGATTATGGCCGATACGATCAGGCCGGTTGTCCGGTCTTTTGACGCGGTCAAAGCGGGTCCTTACTCCGTCCAGGCGACATTCACAGTAGCGGACACGGGCGGTTCTCATGTCCTAAGGGCGGAGCTGTGGCGCGCGAGATACGATAGCGTCAGCTGCAATGATTCGGCCAAGTCCGGTTGTTTGTGGACAAGGGCCAAGGATGTTTTACCCGGCTCGTCCGGAATTGATCTTTTTTCCGGCGCGTTTTACGACACCCCGGGCACCGGATCGTTTTGGTATAGCGTCCACGGCGTGGACAGGGCCGGCAATTGGGGGCACGAGGAATCGGCGCTTAAGATCAGTCTCTGACGCCGGCTGTGGATAAGTAAAGATTTTTGGGCTTAAGCTTTGACCCGGCGGGTGCCGGGTCGTTTCTTTACATTTTTTTGTAAATTCATTATAATTCAATTGCACTAAAATTGATTTGCTGAAACAAAGTAAAAGAAAAACTAATGCCCAAATACGACCTTATCGCAATCGGCGATACAA
This sequence comes from Candidatus Saccharimonadota bacterium, assembly GCA_050259015.1. Lineage (GTDB taxonomy): Bacteria > Patescibacteriota > Doudnabacteria > UBA920 > O2-02-FULL-48-8 > JBLMZV01. The sequence continues at coordinate 9,670 of JBLMZV010000020.1, read as the reverse complement.
CCGTTGACGCGTTCATAGAACTGCACGAAGCCTCTGTCCATTGCTCGGTTGACCACACCAGCTGCCAGCTTTGCATGAATTTCGCGGACAAGATACCTTACGAGCGCCTGACCATGCTGCCGGCGGGCAATTCGACCAACAACGCGGTAGGATCTTCCAGGCTCGGAATGAAGGTCGCGTTCGTGTCCGCGGTGGCGGATGACGAGCACGGGCGGATGATCCTTTCGGAGCTTAAGAAAGAAGGGATAGACACCCGTCTGTTCCACATCAACCGTGATAAGAACGCCCAGACCAATTTCCATTTCGTCCTGAGTTTCCAGGGCGAACGGACCATCCTAATCAAGCACAATAAATTCACCTATAAACTACCCGCGAAGCTCGATTCCGAATGGATCTATTTCTCGTCCATCGCTGCAGGCACGGAGAAATTCCATAAGGAAGTCGAGGCGCTCTTGAACAGGCAGCCGGACCTTATGCTCTCGTTCAATCCCGGCACTTTCCAGATGCGGATGGGCACCACCAAGCTCAAGGGAATCTACAAGCGCACCCAAATCCTGTTCGTGAACCGGGAAGAGGCTCAGCTCATCCTCAAGGAACAAACCCGCAACATAAAGACCCTGCTTAAGGGTCTGCATATGTTGGGCGCGAAAATCGCGGTTATCACCGACGGCAGCGACGGTTCCTACGCTTCGGACGGGACGAAGGTCTGGTATCTGGAAGAATTTATCGGACCGAAAATCGAAGCGACGGGGGCCGGCGACGCATATGCCACCGCCTTCACGGCCGCGATACACTACGGCAAGACAGTAGCGGATGCCATGGTCTGGGGGACCATCAACGGCGGACACGTGGTGCAATTCGTGGGCCCGCACGCCGGATTGCAGAGCAAATCCCAGATCGAGCAGTACATGCGGCGGAATCCAAAATTCCGCGCGAAAGAAATTTAAAATATTAAACGCGAATATGATACTAAAAACAAAACTGACCAATGCGCGCTTCCTTAAGGTCGTCGGCTATCTCTTTTTGGTGATGGTGGCGGCCACTGCCCTGACCCTGGCCTATTACAATCAGGCCGCGCGCAATCTCAAGGGCAAGAACTCGCCCGAGACCATCCCGACCGTCAGGCACAACCCCGTCGCTTTGGTGAAAACTTACTCCGATCCCGACTCGGGCGTCAGTTTCCAGTACCCGAAGGACCTGAAGGAAATCCAACCCACAAGCTCTATCTACCCCTACCGGTTCTATATGAAGGAAGGACAAATTAAAGCCGCTTTAGCCGTGCCCGGCGAAGACTACTCGGGGACGAACCTCAATCAGGCCTATGCGGTGGTGGCGGTAAGGGAGAACGCGCGGGAATCGGACTGCAAAAAGTATTGGGACGGTTCGCAGGCCGGAACTCTCGATAAGGACTATCTGACGGGGACCGGGAATTTCGCGTACAGACTGGTGACCGAGGCTGCCGCGGGAACGAGATACGAAACCAGGATATACCACCTGTACCGGCACAATAATTGCTACGAGATAAACCTTAACCTGTCTTACGCCAATATCCAGAATTATCCTGACGGCGCGATTATTCCCTTAGACCAGGAATCCGTCTGGAAGAGGATGGCGCTCATCGTCAGCAGTTTCAAGCTCAACGACAAGACGGAAACAGCGGGCAACGGCAGCAAGGAAGAAGATAAGACAGAAGGACAATTCTGCGGCGGGATCGCGGGCAAGGCCTGTCCCAGCGGATACGCCTGCAAATACGACGGCTCCTATCCGGATGCGGGCGGCTATTGCACCAAAGAACAGGCCCCGAAGGAACAAAGCAAAACCGCTCCCTCCGCGAACCCGGCCTCTTCACGCATGCCGGCCCGCGATTCAGGCACGGCCTGCATCCAGGTGATCACCGCCGCCCAAAACCCGGCGACAGGTGAAGTGCGTGATTTCCCGACGCCCTGCGACGTGCCTCAAGGTTGGGAAGTCCAGCCAGGCGGACCGCAGCTGTAAAGGAAATATAAATTATCCATCAAACATATGGACGAGCAAAACGACATTCCCGGGGAGGAGAATAATACCTTAATCGCCAAGATCGCCAGATCGGGTCGCTGGATTTTGGCCGCGGCCGTGGTTCTTGTCGGATTCGCGATCTGGCTGTTTGCCGGAAACCCGTTCCATAAGCCGGCTGTTTCCCAGCCCGCCGACCAGGCGGAGGATAACCGGAAAGATACGGACAATAACAGCCCGTTGACCTATATGGTCCGTAAATACGGTTTCGAATTCACCTATCCGCGGGATTGGACTGTGGACCAAAAAGAGGGAACCGTCATCAATCTATACCGGTATTCCACGGACGCGTCCAAGTACGACGCGATGGTCACCTTTACGGTGATCGGCCCGGACTCCACCAAAAAAGGACCGGCCGGCGACGGGCCGAGCGTGGTTTCTTCCGAAAATCTGACCATAGACGGGAAGGACGCGATAAGGAAGGTCGTCGCTTTCGGATCGAACAAGCAGTTGCAGTACGAGGTAAAATTGGATGATAAGAATCTGTTGAAAGTCCAGGTCTATTCGTATCTGAAGGGCTCGGGGGGATTCGAAGGTTCGTTCGACGGCTTTCTCGACGAATTGATAAAGACCCTGAAGTTCACCCAGCCGGCGACGCCCGCAAAATAACTTTTTTGAATTAATTCCCATGTACATCAAGAAAAAAATGAAACGCAATCTGATCATAGTCGCGGTTATCGTCGTCGCCTTCATTTATTGGCGCGGGACGAACGCGGTCACGAAGGCGCGCGGCTTGGACTGCACCTATCATTTCGTATATGCCTATTGCAAGGGGAAGGCGCCGGTCAAGCTGCCCACTATCGTCGATGTCTTTAAGGCGGGGATAAAGTTTTAATGCTGGTACACATCGGTAAAATCGTAAACAGGAAAATGCTTGGCCGCTATGCGGTTCCGGCTTTCAATACCAACGACCTGGAAACCACGCAGGGAATCGTCAGGGCGGCCGTCAGGCTTAAGGCGCCTGTGATCATCCAGACTTCGATGGGTGCCCTGGAGTACGCCGGGGACGAGGAACTCGCGGGCCTGATCAAGGCGGAGGCCCGGAAGGCCTCCGTGCCGATTGCTCTGCATCTCGACCATGGCCATGACTTCAGGATAATCAAAAGGGTAATCGATCTGGGATTCAGTTCGGTCATGATCGACGCTTCGCACCTGCCTTACAAGGATAACGTCAAGATAACGAAACAGGTGGTCGCTTATGCGCATAAGCGGGGAGTTTGGGTGCAGGCGGAAATCGGCAGGCTGTTGGGGAGCGAAGACTGGCAGGACATCAAATCCGGTCAGGATCTGATGACCGATCCCCAGGAGGCCGCCAGATTCGCGCAGGAAACCCGGGTCAACACGCTTGCGATCGCCGCCGGTTCCCTGCACGGCATTCCCGTCGATCCCAAGATCAAAAAGATCACCTCCGCTCTTAAGGAACACATTGACGTTTTCCGGGTAAAGGCCATCCATCAGGCCATTCCGACGGTGCCGCTCGTCATCCACGGCGCTTCCGGCGTCCCGGACGGCCAGCTGCGCGCCGCCATCCGATACGGAGTGGCGATCTATAACATCGATACCGATCTGCGGGTGGCTTTCAACAACGCCTTGCGCGACAACCTCAAACGCCATCCGGAAGCCTATGATCCGCGCAAGCTGCTCAGGCCGGCGACGGATGCGCTACAGGAAGTGGCCGAGCATAAGCTCCGGGTGCTCAAGACCGCCAATCAAAGCAAAAATATTAAGCAAACAATTAAAACAAAAATATGAAGCTCGAAAAATGGATCCACAAGAAGCTCGCCATAAAGGATGACTTGGAGCTGGTGATCTTCATGGTCTGGGCTCTGTTCACCTGCGTGTTCATCTATTCCTTAGTAGTATAGGAGGCTTATGACGAAAATCAGAATAGCGATCAACGGCTTCGGCCGCATCGGCCGGCAGGCTTTCAAGATCGCGCTCGAGAAGCCGGAATTGGAAATCGTGGCCGTAAACGACCTGACCGAACCCAGAGTCCTGGCACATCTTTTGAAATACGATTCGGTCTACGGCGTCTATCCCAAGGATGTTGATTTCGACACGCGGCCGGAAAAAGCCAATCAGGCGGTTTCGACCGTAGGCAGCATCATCGTTGGCGGCCGGAAGGTCCCGATCCTTGCCGAAAAGGATCCCGCTATGCTGCCATGGAAAGACCTTGGAGTCGACGTGGTGCTCGAATCCACCGGGCGGTTTACGGACTCCGAGAAGGCCGGGGCCCATCTTAAGGCGGGGGCCCGGAAAGTTATCATCTCGGCGCCGGCCAAGGATGAAGGGACCACGCCGACATTCATCATCGGAGTTAACGACGACAAATACGGCGGACAGGCTATCGTTTCCAACGCGTCCTGCACGACCAATTGCATCACGCCTGTCATCGCGGTGCTGCATTCGAAGTTCGGAATCAAGAAGCTGCTTATGTCCACCATTCACGCCTACACCGCAGAACAGAACATCGTGGACGGACCGCCTCCAGCCCTGCATAAGGACCTCAGAAGGGCGCGTGCGGCAGGGATAAATATCGTTCCGACCACCACGGGAGCGACGACGGCCACGGTGGAAGCCATTCCGGAACTCAAGGGCACGATGGGCGGCATGGCGTTTAGGGTGCCCGTACCGGTCGGATCGCTGTCCGATTTTTCGGTCCTCCTCGCCAAGAAAGCGACGGCGGAGGAAATCAACGCCGCATTCGTGGAAGCGTCCAAGGACGCGAAATGGCAGAACGTCCTTGCGGCCACCAATGATCCTATAGTGTCCTCGGACATAATCGGCAACCCTCACTCAACCATCGTGGACCTGAGCCTGACCCAGGTGGTGGACGGCGACCTCGCTAAAGTCGTCGCTTGGTATGACAACGAGTACGGATATTCGAACCGCTTCGTGGAGCAGGCGATAGCGATAGGAAAATAATCATGTTCGGCGAGAAGCGTCACAATCTTCAGGAAGCGCCATCGGTGCGCGAGAAAACCGTCTGGGAGGACCTGGGACTGCCAGAACTTAAGCGAACCATGGACGGCGCCAAGGGAAGCATCGAATGGCGCACGGAACACAACGGCATCAGGCTGCGTTTCGTCATCGATGTGGCGCGGACCGAAAGCGACGCGACCAACAGACTGGCGTCCGTCGACATCCACGGCTTCGACGAGAACGCAAGCCCTGAGGGCATGATGACTTTCAAGGCCGCCTGTAATCGCAATCAGCCGGGAATTTATTACGACCCGCAAAGGAACAGCCGGGAAGACAAGCAAACCCATACTTATTGGCAGGTTTATTACCGCCGCGTGGAAAAAGCTTACCGGCACAACGGTCTGGGTACCTTTGGCATCGAACTTCTGGAAAAACTGATTACCATGATCGGCCAGCGGAGCCCTCAGGCAAAGGGCGAATGGATCCAGATGGATACCCAATTATCTTCGGTGGCAAGACTGATCGCGGACCAGGAGTGGCTTAAGGGATCGGGGCTGGGTGATTATGTTTCCGCGAACCGCCCGGATTTCCACTATCTGCCGCACCCAAAAGATGAGCAGGATGCTTTTAAGCTGATCGCCGGCGTGACGGAAGAGCTGGATGACGTGCAAGGCCAGTCCGCGCCTTTGGTCAGGTTTAGGAAAAAATTGGAATAAAAAATGCCAGAAAATATCCAACAAGAGCAAAATCAACGGCCAGTAATGGATATCCCCAAAAAGGGCGATTGGCTTTCGCGGCATGCGGTGGCTGGGATTGTTTTCTTGCTTTTGATTTTCATGATAATCGCCGCCGGGGTATATCTTTGGTATGTCGCCCAGCCCGTCTGTTGCCAAAATCCGGTTTTGGAAAACGAACAGATTCATGAGAATGCCGCCTGGAAAACCTACAGCAATACGAAATTCGGTTATGAGATGAAGTATCCGGCTGATTGGACGGCAAAAACAACGGAAATCGACGAGGGGAGTTACGTGACGCTGACTTCGCCCGACAAAAGGCTGAACGTAACAATCAACTACTCAGGCACTTATGATGACGGGGTGTACCGGAACGCAACTGAAGATGAAAAGGCCTTGATAAACAAGATTTTATCCACGTTTAAATTTATCGACCGATCGGATACTTCCTCTTGGAAAACATACCGCAGCGATGAATATGGTTTCGAGTTTAAATATCCCCAAACAATGGATTTAGATGAGATACCAGAGAACCTGGGACTCCTTAAGGAAATCAATATTTCTAATGGATTAGGGTTATTTGTATCTGTTGCGACCGATCAATCCATTAGCAAGGGAGTTATGGATTGTGGGGGCGCACCAGAATGTTTCTCTTATGTAAAAAGCTGCGGTACAGATAAATGCTCAACATATAGTTATTCTTTATTTTCTGGATATTACTATAAACATAAAGTCTTTTTGAAAAACCAATTAATCGTAGATTTTTCACAGACTTTTAATGTGCCAAATTTTTATTCAGGGGAGTTAGATGAAAATCGTTTTTCCGATTTTATGGTATCGGGCAGGATTGAAAAAGGTGATCAAGAAGTTTTGAAGATATTTGAAGAGATTATCTCTACTTTCAAATTCATAAAATGATTAAATCTATAGACAAGGCAAAGGTCAAAAACTTACGCGTGTTTGTCCGCGAGGGTTTCGACGTGCCGCTTAAGGCAAATATCCACACCGAACAGCAGGAAGTGGCGGATGACGAAAGGATCAAGGCCGGACTGCCGACGCTTTTGTATCTGGCCAAAAACGGCGCGAGAATCATCATCGGTACCCATATCGACAGGCCGCAGGGCAAATGGGACGAGGAACATAGCGTCTGGCCGGTGGCCGTGAAGCTCGGGGAACTGATGAACCGCCGGATCGTGAGGGTTACCAATGTTCTGCCGAAGCATCCCGCGGCCCAGGTCTTTTTTCTCGACCAGAACATCACGGCGCACGATTTTTCCGATCTTTCGGAAAGCCTGAAGCCGGGCGACATAATGCTTCTGGAAAATCTGCGGTTTTATCCGGGCGAGGAAAAGAACGACGAGAAATTCACCAAGACCCTGGCTTCGTACGCCGACATTTACGTCAATGACGCGTTTTCCGTGAGCCACCGGGACGAGGCGTCCATCACCGGACTGCCAAGTCTCCTTCCGGCTTACGCCAGCGCCGCATTGGTAGATGAGCTGAAGGCTTTGGATCGCGTGATCAAGAGCCCCAAGCAGCCGCTTGTGGTGGTGATGGGGGGAGCGAAAATTTCCGGCAAGGTGGAAACGATAAGGTTCCTTGCGGAGAAGGCTGAGAAGGTTTTGATCGGCGGGGCTTTGGCTAACGCTTTTCTTAAGGCCCGCGGCTATGAGGTGGGGAAATCGCAGGTCTCGGACGTCGGCGTAGCCAAGGACTTGCTGCGGAATTTCGGGACTAAAATCGTCCTGCCTAAAGACATGGTCGTTTCCCGCGATCTCGACTCGGAGCATCCGCGGCTGGTCACGGTGGACAAGGTCCGGCCGGAGGAAACCATTTTCGATATCGGACCTCAAAGCGTCAGGATGTTCGCGGAATATATCAAGGAAGCGAAAACCGTGGTCTGGAACGGCCCGCTTGGATTTATAGAAAAAGAAAAATTCGCGTTCGGCAGCAAAAGCATCGCCAGGACGATCGCATCGGTAACCAAACGTAAGGCGTACGGCGTCGTCGGCGGCGGCGAGACGATAGAAGCGCTGAATATGGCGAAGATGGCCGAATTCATCGATCATGTCTCGATGGGCGGCGGAGCGATGCTCGAATATCTCTCCGGCAAGAAACTGCCGGGCATATCGGCCCTCGAAAATAACATAAGGCATTAATCGAAAGCCAATGGCAAAAGCAACTATCAAGAGAATTTCCGCAAGACAGATAATCGATTCCAGGGCTACGCCCACGATCGAGGTGACAGTGACCGCAGGCGAGTTCAGCGGAACTTTCGGTGTGCCATCAGGCGCATCCACTGGTTCGGCAGAAGCTTGTGAATTGCGCGACGGGGGCTCTGAATTTTTAGGCAAGGCCGTGACCAGGGCGATGCATAACGTCAATGAGGTGCTGGCCAAAAGGCTTAAGGGCGCGGATGTCCTGAAACAACAGCAGATCGACCAGATGATGATCGACCTTGACGGCACCGCCAACAAGAGCCGGCTCGGCGCGAACGCGATTTTAGGCGTTTCGGGCGCGGTGGCCAAAGCCGCTGCGGCTTCCAAGAAACAGCCGCTGTATAAGTACATTGCCGGACTGCATAAGACGAAAAAGGTCAGGATTCCGAGGCCGATGATGAACCTGATCAACGGCGGCTTGCACGGCGACACCAATCTCGACATTCAGGAATTCATGGTCGTGCCGAATTTAGGATCTGCCAAAGCCAACGTGCAGCTGGGAGCCGAAGTGTTCCTTCATCTTAAGAAGATTTTTGAAGGCAGAAAGATGTCCACCAACGTCGGCAATGAGGGCGGATATTCTCCGAGGGTAGAATCCAACCGGCAGGCGCTGGAACTGCTTTTGGAGGCGGTAAAAGCCGCGGGCTACGAGGCGGGAAAAGATGTTGGACTGGCGTTGGACGTCGCAGCGACCAACATTTATCAGGAGAACGACAGGCAATACGTTTTAAGCGCCGATCATATCTCGCTTTCCGCGGAGCGCCTGGTTTCGCTTTATAAGGAGTGGATCGCGACTTACCATTTGATTTCGATCGAAGACGGTCTGGCGGAAGAAGACTGGGAAGGATGGAGCGCTATGCAGAAACGGCTGGGCGGCAGCGCGATGCTCGTAGGCGACGACCTGTTCACCACGCAAGTAGGAAGGCTAAACAAGGGCATCGAGAAAGGGGCTGGCAACGCCATCATCATCAAGCCCAACCAGGTCGGGACCGTTACAGAATCGCTGGCCACCGTCAAACTTGCCCAGGACCACAAGTATAAGGTTATCGCGTCGCACCGTTCGGGCGAGACAGGCGACGATTTTATTGCGGATTTCGCGGTCGGCGTCGGTGCGGATTTTCTTAAGGCGGGGGCGCCCTCGCGCGGCGAACGCGTAGCCAAGTACAACAGGCTTATGAAAATTGAAGAAGAATTGATGTAAGTAATTAATTACGTAATTAAATACGTACCAAAATGGAAGAGCAAAACCCGCAAATTCCGATTGTGAATCCCACGCTTCCCGAAGAATCGAAACTCCTTTGGTTCCGCAGGCGCCGCTATTGGTTTTATATCCCGCTCATTGCGATTTTCGCCATCGCCGCGTCCTTGTCGTATCTTTACGCGGCAAGCAAGACCCCGACCGACCTGCCGATCGTGATCCATCACCGGGCAGTCAAGGGAGAATCGGTTTCCGACCCGGCCACGTTACCCCCCGCGCCCGCCAAACCGGTTCCGCAGCCGATCAAAGCGCAACCGGTACAGTCGATTGCCGCGCCGAGCATCGAAGTTTTCGCAAAGTGTCTCAAGGATCAGCAGGCGAAGATGTATGGCGCATCGTGGTGTCCGCACTGCCAGAACGAAAAGAAGTCGTTCGGCACGGCCTGGCAATACGTGCCGTACGTGGAGTGTACGGAAAATCCGGATGCCTGTTCCGCTGCCGGAGTTTCCGGTTTTCCGACCTGGATCCTAAAGAATGGACAGAAG
>JBLMZV010000019.1:0-4358 GCA_050259015.1 Candidatus Saccharimonadota bacterium | reverse complement strand
CGTGTTCTGGCTCGGGTTCGGGATCGGTGCCTGCCTGGTCCGCAACCTGATCGTATACCGCCGCCTACTTTAAGTAGGCGGCGGTATTTCTTCACAAAAAAAGCGGAACGAATCGTTCGTTCCGCATCTGACGCAACATCAGCCGTTCGCCGCCCGCTCGAGCGCCTGGGTGCTCCGCTCAAGGGCAATAAGCGTCGCCTTCGTGCGCTCCCTGGCTTTCTTCGAGTCCTGAGGCCTGATCAGCCTGACGACTCCGGGTACCGGGACTCCGGTCTCGACATGCGTCAGGCGCGCATCGCCTGGATACAGCCGAAACCTGTCTCCCGGCGTCTGAAACCCCATCCGGCCTTCCACGTCGATCATCCATCCGCGTTCATCCATCTCCAGTTTCACCTCGACTCCGCCCTCCAAAACGGCGACAATCGGGATATTGGGCATCATTCCTCCTATTCGTTTATCGCCCGCAGAATCTCTTCGTCCCTGCGGCGCCGCTCCTCGTCCCACACGGCCAACGCCCGTTTCGAGAGGATCCAGTTCCGTTCGCGCGCTTCGGCCACAACCACGTGCAACGAGTATTTGTTGAGCCTAAGGTTGTGCGGCACAAGACTGAGCGCAAGCTCCAGCACCCTCAGGTCCCGCCGATAGAAGTCCACTGCCCGCTGTTGCCGGTACCACCGCTTTATTTCCATCAGCAGCAGCTGCAGGAACTGGCAATCCATGAAGCCCTCAATCGGACCGCGTCCGGGATACAGCAGCAGCTGCACCGGTTCCTTGGTCCGCACCCGCAGCTCCGCTTCGTCGATGACGGCGGAGTGATCTTCCGGGCCGAAATCCAACTTTACTTCCGGCAGGTAGTGCCGCGCCGACTCCAAAAGGAAAGCGCGAAGCGAGCGGCCATACGAAATCCCGTCGGCATCGTAACCCTGCCAAAGGATGCGCAGGAGCAGTCTGGCCAGATCCTCGTTGCCGTAAGTCCGCAAAAGAGCCTTGTCCATTGATCCCTCCGTACCGGTATCTTACCAAAAACGCCGTCCCCATCCAATTGACTGCCGCCGCTTAAACGGGTTCAATTCAGCCATGGACGACATGAAGTTCGGGATCGAACATGAGGTGGCGCTCGTCAGGAACGGGAAATTCCTGGACTTTTCCAATACCAGCTTCGACGAGATGGATTCGTGGCTTAAAAAACTGCCTGTCTACGGGGAGGACCGGCTGAGGAAGGACCGGCTGGGCATAATGGAAAAACGCTGGTACGTCGAGGGTTACGAAAGATTCACGGACGACGGAAAGCTGGCCTCCTATCTGCCTAAAGGAATAGAGATCAGGACCAATCCCGAACCGACGATTGCCCGCGCGACCGACCAGCTCAAGTCCGATTACGGACTGCTTGAGGCGGCATTGCGGCTGGAAAACATCGCCACGACGTGGATCAGCTACCATCCTTACCGCGGCAGATTCGTCCCGGCGCCGCCTTTTTCCCGATACGAGTTGGAAAAATTTCGGGAGTCGCCTGATGACAGCACCGCACACATCGCGCAATTGAGCTTCGGTCCTGACTTAAGCGTCTCCTTAAGCGGCCTGTCGGATGAACGGATCATCGATCTCGGAAGGAAATTGATCGCCTTAAGCCCGTTTTTGATCCCCTATAGCTTTTCCTCCCCTTTCTATAGAGAAAGGCTGTGGCCCGGCCTGTCAGTGAGGACTTATATCCGCAGCGGCAGGAGGCAGGCGGTGCGGGTATTCGTCAGGGACGCGCCAAAAGACAGCCCGCCTTTCGTCCAAAAAGCCAGATTCCCAGGCGAGATCGGCCGGATCGAATTCAAGAGCTTCGACAGCTGCCAGGACCCAGCGCTCTACGCTTCCCTGCTCTCGGTTCTCAAGGGCCTGCTGTTGGACAAAAAACTGACTGTCCGGGCAAACGCTCCCGATCTGCGCCTGCACCGCCTGGCCGCCCTTAAGAATTTCGGGGACGGATCGATCAAGACCGGCACGCTTCAGGCTCTTGAGGCTGCAAAGGAGGCCCTGATAAACGACCCGGACATTAGCCGCCTCGACCCGCTGTTCGAGATCGTCCGGTCCGGGAAGATTCCCGGTCAGATTCTGGCGACGCGCTTTAGTGAAATCGGTTCGATAGCGGAGACTCTGAACCTGTTCCCCAGCCTGATCTTGTCATGAAGCCAGGATGTCTTTCTTTTTCTGTTCGTATTCTTCCTTGCTGATTTCGCCCTTGGCGTATCTCTCATCCAGGATGTCCAGTCCGCGGTTTCTGGCCTGGCCGGGCGGCGGAACGGACCTGCCGGGATTATCGCGGCCGCGGGCGCCTTCCCGGACGAGCCAAATCACGACCAGCACGAACAGCAGCAGAACGATCCACATGATGCCTCCTCCCAAAATATGCCACGCGAACGGATAGTAGTAATGCATATTCTTCAGGCGAGCCCCGGAAAGAAATCGGTGACGATATTCCTTCTGGGCACGCCCATGGTTAATAATAATTTCCTGAACCCCTCCACCATGCCATGCGAACCGGAGATGTAGAATTTCCTTTCCTTGTAGTCCGGCACGCTGGCCCGGATATCCTCTGCCGTGAAGTACCCGACGCGCCCGCCCCAGTCAAGTGGCGCCCGTTCGGCGTCGGTCAGGGTGTAGACGGTGCGGATGCCCAGCTTCCTTTCCGCGGAATCGAACACCTCGCGGTACGCGATCTCGTCCTCGGTACGGTTGGAGTATAGAAGCACTATGGGGCGGCTCTCGTTGCGGTCGATCAAGTATTGGATCATGCTCCGAAACGGCGTGATGCCGATCCCGCCGCCGATCATCGCGATCTTCTGGCGCGGATCCTTGGGCAGGACGAAATCCCCGGCCAGCTGGCCCGCCACCACGGTTTCCCCGACTTTCATCGCCGAGAGGCTGCGTTTGAAGCTGCTTGGCTGAGCGTAGAATTTCACTCCGAGCCGGACCGCCGCTTCGGTCGGGGAAGACGCAAGAGTGAAGTACCTGCGGTTGCCGCGGCTGTCCGCAGGCCGGTGTCCCAGGGTCCATTCCATATACTGACCCGGCTGGAACGATATGGGTTTTTCCGGGACGAACACGAAATCGTAGACGCCGTTCCCCACAAGCCGCTTCTCCTTGAGCGTCATGGTAAACCTCCCCTTGGGGCTGATGACGAAAGAAAAAACGTTCCCGATCAGAAGCGCAAGCTCCGGCGTGAGATAGAACGAACCGAAATGGACCTGCGGGGCGAACAAGGCCCCGACCAGGATGCCATACGCGATGCGGCCGTCCTGCTTCGGCGGAGCGGTAAGCGGCTCGGTAAGCATGATTGACCCGAAGAAAATCAGCGGCGACGAGATGATCGCCCGCCAAAGGGCTATAGGCATGGAGCCCTGCCCGAAGGTCAGGACTGCGATCGCGGCCAGAGCCGCGACGACGAACCCCAGGAACAGATCGAAGCGCCGGAGTTTGCGGACGATGAGAAACGCCCCGACAAGCGCAAACGGCAGCATCGCGGCCGTCCCTACCCACCAGCTGGCCGAGCGGCTGATGGTAAAGGAAGTCAGGGCGACGGCAAATGCGGCCGGGTTAAACAGGTGCTTGTTGCCGACATTGATGATGAATTTGGAAACCATGGCCCACGCCGAGGCCCACAGCAAAAACGGGAGGATGGATGCGTACGTCCCCACGTTCGGCGAGATTATCAGCGCCAAAATCAGGCCCGTGATGTAGGCAGACTCGATGTTGATTTCGACTCCCACGACCTTGGCGAATATCGCGTTAAAGAGATAACAGGCGGCGACCAGCACTGTCGTGGAATAAACGAGCGCCAACGGACTAAACGGCAAGAAGCCGAAGAAAGCCAAGACTGCCGCCGCAGCCAGCAGAAACAGCAGGTAGTACAGGGTCAGGCGGTACATGGTGATGCGATCGATCAGGTTGTCGATGAAGTTAAGCATGGGTTTCCGGTCCGATTACGTATTGTCCGAATCCGCTGGTCTCCTTCGCCCGGCCGTTCTTGTCGATCTGATAGCCCTCGAGGCCCTTCAGGCTTTCGATGAACTCTATTCCCTGCTTGCCCATGGCGAAAGCTGCGGTGGCGAACCGGTCGGCCTCGAAAATATTCGGGCCTATGACCGTCAGGCTGACGATTTCGTCGACGCGATTGCCGCTTAACGGATTATAGATGTGGCGTCCGCGGATGTAGGTGCCCGAGGTGGCGACGCCCTGGTCGGCGATTTCGACCGCCTTCACGATCTCTTTGCGGTTGAAAGGATTGCGGATCCCGACCCGCCATCGCCTGCCCTGTCCGGTCTGGGCCTGGATGTCCCCGCCCGCTTCGATGAAGAACCGCCGGACCCCTC
>JBLMZV010000018.1:0-5176 GCA_050259015.1 Candidatus Saccharimonadota bacterium | reverse complement strand
AGTTTGTCTTCCTGGGTCTTGAGGTGCAGGGCAGTGGTGAAGTCCTGCAGCATCACGGCCTTGGTCTTTTCCTCCTCAAGCCGCGCCAATTCCGTCTCGATCTTCTTGACGACCCGGATATTGCGCGTCTTCAGGTTCATTGTCTTGGAGTAGGCAGCGGTTTCGTCGATCAGGTCGAGGGCCTTGTCGGGCAGGTACCGGTCGGTGATATAGCGAGTGGCAAGGTCGACAGCCGCCTTGATCGCGTCTTCCGTTATCACCAGGTTGTGATGCCTTTCGTAGCTGGCTTTCAGGCCTTCCAGGATGCGGTAGGATTCTTCGATCGAAGGCTCCTCGATGAGGATCGGCTGGAAGCGCCGTTCCAGGGCGGCATCGTGCTCGATGTGTTTCTTGTATTCGGAAAGCGTCGTCGCCCCGATCACCCGGATTTCGCCGCGCGCCAAGGCCGGCTTCAAGATGTTGGCCGCGTCCAGCGAACCGGTGGTCGCTCCGGCGCCGACGATGGTGTGCAGCTCGTCGATGAACAAAATGATGTTTGGGTTTTCCCGAACTTCGTCGATGACCTGCTTCAGCCTTTGTTCGAATTCGCCCCGGAACATGGATCCGGCCACGACCAAAGCCATATCAAGCGTGATGATCCGCTTGTCGAGGAGGGAATCGGGCACTTCGTGCCGGATGATGGCCAGAGCCAGTCCTTCCACTATCGCCGTCTTGCCGACTCCGGGTTCTCCGATGAGGACCGGGTTGTTCTTGGTCCGCCGGTTTAGGATGCTGATCAGGCGTTCGATCTCCGGCTTCCGGCCGATTACCGGATCGATCTTTCCTTTCATCGCCTTCTTGTTGAGATCGGTGCTGAAGTAATCGAGGGCGGGCGTCTTGGCGGTTTTTTCTTCGGTCAGCGGCGGCTGCTGCTCGTCCACGTTCAGCAGGTCCGGAAACTTGGAAACGTTCTCGAAGATGGCCGTGAGGTTCTTCTTGAGTTCCTCGGTCGAGACGCGGAGGCCGGTCAGGATCGACTTCGCCTCATCCTGGTCCATGTCCGTGATGCCGTAGAGAAAATGCTCCGTGCCGATGAACTGGTATTGGTAGCGGCTGGCTATGATGGCGGCTTTTTCGATAATTTCCCGGAGATTGTTAGTCAGGTGGGGCTGCCATTTTTCGGAGTAGTGATTCTCGTTCAACCTGACGATCTCCTGTTTTATGACGGCGGGACTGATTTTGTTTTTTAGGAGGATTTCCGAAGCGAACGAGGAAGTCTCCTGGACGATGCCAAAGAGCAGGTGTTCCGACCCGATGTGGTCATGGCGCAGGTCTTCCGAGATTTTCTGCGACGCGATCAGCGCGTTCTTCGCCCTGGAAGACAGGCGCTCCAAGATGAATGAAAAATGGTTCATAAATATAACGGGGGATTTAAGGATGTTTTCGCGGAATCGCAGGAATTTGCGGTGTTTTCAAATATTTTTATTCAATACTATACTATCATTATAGCAGGTTAGTCAAGGCTCCTAAGGTAGAGCGGGTGTCTTTAAAGAAGCGCTTCATGGGGTTAATTGTCGCGATGGAAGGCATTACGGTCAATTGTGTCTTGTAATAAAATTCAGCGCTATAAATGGAAAATCGAACTCAGTTTAAACAAGCTTACGATAAGGCTATCGAATTGTTGAGCAGGCGGACGCACACTGCCGAAGAACTCAGGCGAAAACTCCTTCGCCGGAAAATCGCGGACCCGGCTGTCGTGGAGGACGTGATCGCAAAACTGAAGGAGCTGCGCTTTCTCAACGATGCGGACGCGGCGCGGTTCTATCTCGAGAGCCTAATCCGGTACAAGTCGTTCGGATATTTCGGGCTGCTCCAGAAACTGCTCCTGAAAGGAGTCGCTAAATCGGCTGCAGGCGAGCTTCTGGATGAACTTCTGGACTTGGATACCGAGGCCGCAATCGCCCGCAAGCTTCTGGGGAAACAGGCGAAATCAAAGCAGCCCGGAAAACAGCGGGCTGCAGCGATGCTTATGCGCAAAGGTTTTCGCAGCCAGACTATCGCAAAGGTGCTGCCTGATCTGGAGGGCGGGCTATAGGTTCATCTCGTCGAGTCTCTTGATCCGTTCCGCGATCGGGGGGTGGGTGTCGAACAGCCCGGCGAACAGGCTGCGACGGTCCTCGCTTTTTAAGGGGTTGACTATATAAAGGTGGGCCGTCGCCTTATTGGCCGCTTCCAGGGGCTCCTGGTCGCCGGCGATTTTTTTTAACGCGCTGGCCAGGCCCTGCGGGTACCGGGTGAGAAGGGCGCCGGAGGCATCCGCCAGAAATTCCCTTCTGCGGGAGATGGCGAGCTGGATCAGGGTTGCGGCAATGGGGGAGAGGAGAGCCAGGACCAGGCCTAAGATGAGAAAAACCCCGCCGGAATTGTCGTTGCTCCTCCGCCGACCGAATAACGAGGACCGAAACAGCCAATCGGACAGCAGGGTCACCACGCCGACGAGCACGACGATTATCGTGGACAGCCGGATGTCGTAGTTGCCGATGTGCGACAGTTCGTGGGCCATTACGCCTTCGAGTTCCGGCTTGGTGAGCTTTGCCCGCAGTCCGGTGGTGATGGCGACGACGGCATGCTCGGGATCCCGGCCGGTCGCGAATGCGTTAGGCGCGGAATCGGCGATCACGTAAACGCGGGGAGTCGGCAAGCCGGCGGCGATGGAAAGGTTCTCCACGCTCCGGTAAAGCTCCGGGTCCTCATCCCGGCCGATTTCCCGGGCCCCTGAGATCGAGAGCACGATCCGGTCCGAATAGAAGTAGCTTACGAAACTCATGATCAAGGACAGCCCGACGGCAAGCGGAAGCAGTAGCGGTTCCCGGGTCACGGTCGAGAAGACGTAACCTAATCCGATGATTAGAAGAAGGAAGAACGCCACAAAAAGTGCCGTTCTTCGTTTGTTGCTGGATATTTCGGTGTAGACCATTTCCTAAAATTGCACGTTAACCGGCTGCGATTCCGGACCCTTGTCGTCGATGTCGAAGAAGGCTTTGGGGGAGAAACGGAACATGCTGGCGAAGATGTTGGTGGGGAAGGTCTGGAGCTTGGTGTTGAAATCCCGGACGTTGCCGTTGTAGAAGCGGCGGGCCGCCTGGATCTTGTCCTCGGTATCGGTCAGGTCGGATTGCAGGCTCAGGAAATTCTGATTGGCCTTGAGTTCCGGGTAATTCTCCGCGACTGCGAACAGCGAGCGGATCGTCTGGCTCAAATTGTTTTCCGCCGCCAGTTTTTCGGAACCGGCCGGCGCTGCCATGGCCTGGCTTCTGGCCTCGGTCACCTTCGAAAAGACCCCTTCCTCGTGCTTGGCGTATCCCTTTACCGTGTTGACCAGGTTAGGGATAAGGTCGTACCGCCTCTTGAGCTGGACCTCGATGTCCGCCCAGGCTTCGTCCACCCGGTTGCGGGAGGTGATCAGGCCGTTGTACATGGCGATCAGCCAGATCACGACCAGCGCCAGGATTATTAATATCGCGATTAACATTTTTGCCCTTTCTTTTTCCTGCCGTTTATGGCGGAATTTATGATAAGCGTCGGCTTTTCCATCATTATAGGCCAATTGTAACTCACGGGCAAAAGGTGATACAATAGTGATAATTAAAGAGAGTTTTTATGGCGATTTCACTGGAAGAAGTCGATCGGATCGAAAAATTGGTCAAACTCGAGTATCCGCAGGACGAGAAACAAAAACTCCGGGGCGAACTGTCGGAGATATTAAATTACGTCGATATGCTCAAGCAGGTGCAGGATAAGGCGGAGCTTAAGCATTTCGAGGACAAGGATGCGGTAAACCTGATGCGGGACGATGTGGCGGAGCAACTGCAGCCGCCGGGGGATTTTCTGGCCCAGGCTCCTGATCGGGAGGGCAATTTTTTCAAAGTTAAGAGTGTTTTGGAATAGCGATGGAAATACACGAACTGACCCTGAGGGAACTATCCGATCGGATCAAGGCGCGGGAGATTTCGCCGGCTGAGGCCGCCAAGGCAAGCGCGGAAAGGATCCGGGCGACCGAGAAGGATTTGCACGCTTTCATTTCCGTCACGGAAGAGCGGACCGCGAGCGACGTTAAGGTCGCGGAACAGGCGATTGCCGAAAACGAGGACTTCGTGCTCACCGGCATCCCGTATGCCGCCAAGGACAACATCATGGTCAAAGGCATCAAGGCGACCGCCGGATCCAAGATACTCGAGGATTATGTGGCGACTTACGATGCAACCGTGATCCGTAAACTTTCCAACCTGAGCCCTTTGCTGATGGGGAAGACCAACATGGATGAATTCGCCATGGGTTCTTCCACTGAATATTCCGCGTTCGGGCCGACTAGGAATCCTTATGATTTGACCCGGGTCCCGGGCGGATCTTCCGGAGGGTCGGCCGCCGCTGTGGCGGCGGGGGACGTATTCTTCGCGCTTGGATCCGAAACCGGCGGCTCTGTCAGGCAGCCCGCGTCGTTTTGCGGGATCGCGGGGCTGAAACCGACTTACGGACGGGTGTCGCGGTATGGCTTGATGGCCATGGGCTCGTCCGTCGACCAGATCGGGCTGTTCGCGAAGACCGTGGAAGACATGAGCCTGGTTTTCGAACATCTCGCCGGCCAGGACGAATGGGATACCACAAGCCTGCCCAAGCCGGTTCCCCCTTACTCCGAACTTATCGGGCAGGGGATAAAGGGTTTTAAAGTCGGGGTGCCTAAGGAATATTTCATCGAAGGCATGGATCCGGAGGTAAAGGCCATCATCGAGGCCTCCATCAAACGATTCGAGGAACTGGGGGCGGTGGTGGAGGAGATGTCGCTGCCTCACTCCAGCTATGCTCTGGCTGCCTATTATATCCTGATTCCTGTGGAGGTTTCCGCCAACCTGTCCCGTTACGACGGGATACGCTACGGACTCTCGGTCCCCGGAGAAAGTTTGGACGAGGTATACCGGAAGTCCCGCTCGCAGGGGCTGGGCAAGGAGCCGAAACGCCGGATCATGATCGGGGCCTATGCGTCTTCGGCCGGTTATTACGACGCGTACTACAAGAAAGCGCAGTTGGTGCAGAGCCTGGTGCGTAAGGATTTCACCGACGCCTTCGACAAGTATGATCTGCTGCTTACCCCGACCTGTCCGACCCCCGCGTTCAAGATAGGGGAGAAATCGGACCCGCT
>JBLMZV010000017.1:0-43940 GCA_050259015.1 Candidatus Saccharimonadota bacterium | reverse complement strand
AAAAACTCCGGCCGAAGCCGGAGTTTTCATTCTTCCTTTTTTATTTTTTGCCTTCTACTTTTTTCATGTCCAGCCAGTTCGGGCCGATCTTAGCCTCGGCCACCACCGGCACCTTAAGCTTATAGGAATTCTCCATGATTTCCTTGATCTTGGGCACGCAGGCCTCTTCCCCCTTCCTGATCTCGAACACCAGTTCGTCATGCACCGAGAGCAACAGCCGGCAGCCCGGCCCGAAATCCGAACGGTCGATCTCGATCATGGACAGTTTCATGATGTCGGCTGCCAGCGACTGCAGCGGCATGTTCACCGCCGCCCGTTCCGCCGCGCTCCTGACCGCATAGTTGGAGGAGTGGATGTCCGGAAAATAACGGATCCGCCCCAAGGGGTTCCTCATGAGTCCGTTTTTATGGGCTTCCGCGATCATCTCGTCGATAAATTCCTTCAGCCGCATAAACACCTGATAGTAGCGCTTGATAAAATCCCCGGCTTCCGCACGGGCCATTTCCGTCCGCTCCGAAAGGCCGAACGCCGAGACGCCGTAGAGGATGCTGAAGTTGATGGTCTTGGCGACCCGCCGCTGCTGTCCGGTCACCTGGTCCTGCGGCACGTTGAATATCCGGGCCGCGGTGGCGGCGTGGAAATCGCCCCCGTTCTTGAAGATCTTGATCATCTCCGGGTCGCCGGACATGGAGGCCGCAATCCGCAACTCTATCTGCGAGTAATCCAGCGAGACCAGCTCAAACCCCTTGTCCGCCACGAAGGCCTTGCGGACCCGATTGCCCAGGTCCGTGCGGATCGGGATATTCTGAAGATTCGGATCGGACGAGGATAAGCGGCCGGTGGCCGCGATGGTTTGGTTGAAACTCGTGTGCAGGCGCCGGTCTTCCCGCACCAGTTCGGGCAGGGCGTCCAGGTAGGTCGACTTAAGTTTGGTCAGTTCGCGGTATTGGAAAATCAGGTCGATGATCGGATGGTATTCGCGCAGCTTCTCGAGTTCACCGGCAGCGGTCGAGAGCTCCCCGGTCTTGCCGCGCCGCCGCAGCGGATCGGTCGGAATCTTGAGTCTCTCAAACAGAATATCCCGCAGCTGGATCGGTGAAGAGATGTTGAATTCCTGACCGGCTTGTTTGTGTATCTCCTTTTCCAGCTTCCGGATCTGCTTGTCGCCTTCCTGGCTTAATTCCCGCAGGTAGGCGGAATCAAGAAGCACGCCGCGTTCTTCCATCGCGGCCAAAACCGGGATCAGAGGCATTTCGATTTTAGTTAACACATCTTCTATTCCCTGTTCCCGGATCTGTTCTTTAAGTTTCCCGGCAAGTCTTAACACGCTGTCGGCGTTTTCGCAGGCCAGCTTCCTAAGAGCCTCGGGTTCCAGGTCGGAGACGGTCCGTTTATCCCTGCCTTTGCCCAACAGTTCAGCCAAGCCCTGCTTATGCACCCCGAATTCCGAAAACATCAAAGCCTCCAAATCGTAACTGCGAAGGCCGGGATTCAGGAGGTAGCCGGCGACCATGACGTCGAATCTGATTCCGCGGACCTCCACCCCGTATCGTTTAAACAGCACCAGGTCGCTCTTCTGGTTATAGCCGTACTTTTCGATCTTTTCGTTTTCCAAAATTTCCTTAAGCGGAGCCAGTGATTGCTTGCCCTTAACCGGAAGATAATAGAGCCTGCCGCCTGAGGCGATCGACAGTCCCAGCAGGTTCGCGGAAAGCGGAGAAGATTGGTCGGTCAATGCGGTCAGGGCAAAACCGGCGGACTTGGAAAGTTCGTCGACGAGTTTTCCCATTTCCTTTTCGCTGTCCACCACAATCTGCGGTTTTTCCGGTTCCTGCGCCACCTGCCGTTCGTCTGACTGTTCCGGTTTCCGTTCCGCCTTCCCCGCAGGCCTGGGCAGCCGGGACAGCAGAGAGCGCATACCCAATTCCTGGAACAGCTTCACCACCTCTTCCGATTCGAACGCTTCAAGCTTGGTGGCCTCAAGGTCGAATTCGAGCCCATTCTCGCAATCAATCTTGGCCAGATCATAAGAAAGAAAAGCGTAATGCCGCCCTTCCTTAAGCTTGTTTAGGACCGCGGGCTTGAATTTCTCCGGATGCGACTCCGCTTCCTCGTATATCCGTTTGACGCTTCCGAATTCGGCCACCAGCCCCAGGGCCGTCTTCTCGCCGATACCTTTGACGCCGGGGATATTATCCGAGGCGTCGCCCCGCAGGGCCTTATAATCGAGCCATTGGTCGGCGGTGATCCCGTAGTCCTGCTTGATCCGATCCTCGTCGAAAATGATCATTTCCGAGATCCCGGTCTTGAGCCGATAGACTTCGGTGTTCCCGTTTACCACCTGCAAAAAATCCATGTCTCCGGTCAGGATGATGTTCAGGATGTCTTTCGGAGTTTTCCGGGTGATGATCCCGATCAGATCGTCCGCCTCGTACCCTTCCTTCTGATAGATCGGGAGCTTTAGCGCCGTCAAGACTTCCTGGAGCTTGGGCAGCTGCACGACCAGGTCCGACTCCATCGGTTTGCGGTTAGCCTTGTAGTCTCCGGACATCTTGTGACGAAAAGTCTGGCCGGGCAGGTCGAAGGCCACCAGGGCGTGCGTGGGTTTGAGATCGGAAAACGCCTTGAACAGGATGGACAGGAAGCCGTAGATGGCGCCGGTGGGAAAACCGTCCTTGTTGCTTAAGCCCGGCAACGCATGGTACGCCCGGTGAAACAGGGCGTGTCCGTCGACCAATAGGATTTTTTGCTTGAATTGCATGGCCTTATCATACCAAAAAACGGCCATATCTGCCTACGAAAAAACCCAAGCCTTAAGCTTGGGTTTATAAAGTTCTTTTTCTTAAGCTTCCGTAACCCGGAACACCTCCTCCAGGTCGGTGATCCCGTCCAGGGCCTTAAGCACCCCGTCCTGGGCCATGGTGATCATGCCGTCCGCGATGGCTTGATTGCGGATTTCGGAATTGGACGCGGATTTTTGGATGAGCTTTTCGATTTCTTCGTTGATGGTGAAAATTTCGTAGACGCCTATCCGGCCTTTATAGCCCAGTCCGTTGCAGGCCGCACAGCCGGCGCTCCGGTAGAACTGAAGCCTGCCGGGCACTTTGGCTTCGGACTTCTTGGGCAGGCTCGCAAGTATCATTTCGGCTCGCGACAGCAGATGCTGCTCGGGGGTGTAGGCGGATTTGCAGTTCGGGCAGATCTTGCGCACCAGGCGCTGGGCGATGATGGCGTTGATGGCCGGAGACAGGACGAAAGGCTTCACGCCAAGGTCGATCAGGCGCGGGATAGCCCCGGCCGCATCGTTGGTGTGCAGGGTCGACAGGACCACGTGACCGGTAAGCGCCGCCTGGGCCGCCGTCTCGGCTGTCTCCAAATCGCGCATTTCGCCGACCATCACCACGTCCGGGTCCTGCCTCAAAATGGCCCGCAGCCCCGCGGCGAAAGTCAGGCCCTGGCTCGAATCGATCGGCGATTGGGTGATCCCCTGGATCTTGTATTCCACCGGGTCCTCCAGCGTGATGATCTTCACGCCCGGTTCGTTGAGCTTGTTGAGGATGGCATAAAGCGTCGTGGTCTTCCCGGAGCCGGTGGGGCCGGTGGTCAGGATCATGCCGTTCGGTTTTTCCATCTGCTGGGTGAGCCGCGAGAAAGCCAGGCCCCTGATGCCGAGCTCCTCGAACTTGAGGCTCCCCTTGTCCTGCCTTAGGATCCGGAGCACCAGAGATTCGCCGTAGGTCGAAGGAAGGATGGACACGCGGATGTCGACCGCGGTACCGTTGTACGTCAGGCTGAAACTGCCGTCCTGGGGGACGGTCGTGAGATTAAGTTTCAGCTTCGCCAGAATTTTTATGCGGGACACGATCGGATGGTGCGTTTCTTTCGGCAGGACCGCGATGTCCTGCAGCACCCCGTCGATCCGATATCTGATCTTGATCCCCGCACCCTCGGGCTCCACGTGGATATCGGAGGAGTTCAGGGACAAGGCGGCCTGCAACAGAGTATCGATAAGTTCAGTGGCGGAAGCGTTCGAAAGATGTTCGGCTAATTCCTTAAGCGACGAAACCCTGATCCCCTGTTTTTTCGAGTCCAGTTCGATCTTGCCGCTCTTCTGCTGCGTCTGCACCACTTTCGAATAACCGTCGTGCATGTGCACGAAGCTGCTTTCCGAGATTTGGTAGAGTTCGGGGTAATAGCCGCGTGTTTCCAGTTCCTTCACCAGATCCTTGAGGGCCGGGGTCGGATGAAACGTTCCGATTTTCAGGTTGGGCCCTTCCTTATAGAAGACCACCGCCTGCACGGCGAGGGAGCGCTCGGGATTGATCACGACCAAAGCCGACGGATCGAGCGGGTATCCGTAAAGATTGATGTAGGGTAACTTGTTGGTTGTGGCTTTTCTTTGGGTTTCCTGCTCTTCAAACTTGCGGTCGAGCTCGGAATAGACCTGCCTTAGCCTGACCTCGCGGTCGACGGGCGTCAATACCATGGAGAAGTGGTTATTCTTAAGTAAAGTATAACACAACAAAAAAACGCCCTGCGGCGTTTTAGGCGAACTTCCCGAGCTCTGAGGCGATGGCCCCGACCAGCCTCTGCTCCGCTTCCATAAGCCCCACCGGGAGAGTCAGTTTATGCGCCTGCTGACCGACCAGGACCGGCTGATAGGCGGCGAACAGCTCCATAACCTTAAGCATCGGTTGAACCGCCAGATAGGCTTCCGTGGTCTGGTTTTCTTTCTCCTTCAAAAAAAGGAAATTTTTTGCGAAGCTGAGCTGCTGCGACATTTCCCGGATGATCAGGGAGGCGTCCTCTTCGGTGGCCCCGGACTTGGCCAGGTCGGTGGAATTGACCGCCGAATAGACCAGCGAGCAGGTCGGCTCCTGTTTGAGGCGCGCCAACACCCGGCCCCAGAGCTTAAGCAGCCCCAGGCTCTTGTTCTTATACAGATGGCTGATGATGTCCTGCTGCCGGCCGCCCAAACCCACGAGCTGCGAAGCCTTAAGCAGGACCTGGGGGCTGGTGCGGTTATTCTGGAAGCTGTTGGTCTCCGAGATGAATCCGGACAGGAGGGCGGTGGCGATATTCTCGTCGATCAGCCCCTGCTCGTAGCGGGAGATGAGATCGAATACGATTTCCGAACAAGACCCGGCGTTCACCTGCACCAGATTGATCTGTCCGAAGTTTTCGTTGTTCGGCTTATGGTCGATGTTTATGACCGGCACTTCGTAAAACAGTTCGGCGTTTTCCGAGAACAAACCGCCCAGCTGCTCGAATCCCGAAACGCAGACGGCCACGATGACGTCGTAGGGGAAATCCGAAGTCCGGAAAGTCACGTCGCTTGGTTCAAACTGGTTTTCCTTGGGTTTGATATAGACGGAAAGGCGCCCGTCCTCTTTCTTGTAGCTCAGCTCGTCGATGGCGGCGCGCTTGGTCGACAGGTCGATCACAAAGCTCCGGACGGCGCGAAGGTCGGTATGGATATCGGGGAATCCCGGCAGGAAGGACAGTCGGGAATTGGGCTGGGTCGGAGAAAAAAGCTCGGTTTGCTTCTCGAGCTTGACCAGAAACCCGCGCAAAGCCAAAGCCGCGGCGATTGCGTCGCCGCTGGGGTTTTCGGGAATAACGATAAGCACGCTCGAACTATTCCCAAGTCGATCGATAACTTGCTGTATGTCCTCTAAAGCCATTTTTGTTGAATTCCCATTTTTGGGAATCATAATACTATACGCCATCGCGCCACGATAAGTCAACTCTTTTCGTAAAAAAGCGGTAAAGCCCCGATTACTCGACCGAAACAGGCTAAAAATGGTAAAATAAAGCATGCTTCAATATGAAAATCTGGACCTGAAAGCGGTAAGACAGCTCGCCAAAACCCTGGCCGAGGAGGCTTTGGGGAAAGACATTATTATCGGACTCGTCGGGGACCTGGGCGCGGGCAAGACGATATTCACCCAGGCTTTCGGAAAGGTCTTGGGCGCGGGCAGGATCACCAGCCCCACCTTCATTATCGTCGCCCACCAGCGCCTGGCCCGCCAGGACTTTTACCACATTGATTTTTACCGGCTGAAAAAATCCTCGGAACTTCTACCCTTGGGAATCAAAGAAATCCTCAGTGCCAAAAACCGCGTGGCTTTAATAGAATGGGTGGACAAGTTTCCGGCTATCCGCAGGAAGTGCGACATTCTGGTGGAATTTAATATCCTCAAAAATAATCTGCGCAATGTCAAAATCTCGGCCCGCTAATCTCATCTTGTTGTTTCTGGTTATGATCCTCCTTCCGAAAACGGTCAAGGCGGCCGACTTTACGTTCCAAGGGAATATCCAAAGTTTGCCGACGGTAGTCCGGACGACCGCGGAACCGTCCGCGGTCAGAAACGATTTTTCGCTTACGGAATTCGTCAAACGATCGTTCGGCTCCGAAGACGCTTCCCAGGCCGCGCCCCTGTTCGACCCGCTGACCCTGGATAGCGTCGAAGTCTTAAGACAGGGTGTGGATCAGGCCAGCGAATCCGCTGACCTGGAGATAACGGACGGCTGGGCGGTCAATTTCGTTCCCGGCCAGAACGGCCAGACTCTGGACCTCTACCAACTAGGCAGGCTCATGGCTGATCACTCCGCCTCGCGCGATCTGCCGGTGCACGTCGCCGCGCCCAAAACTTCACTGGCTTCGACCAACAGCCTGGGCATAACCGAACTTCTGGCGACCGGCGAATCGGATTTCACCGGCTCGTCCAAAAGCAGGATCACCAACATCAAAGTCGGCGCGAGCAAATTCAACGGGCTCATCCTGAAACCCGGCGAAGAGTTCTCCTTCAACCGATATTTAGGAGAGATTGATGCCGCCCACGGCTTCCTGCCGGAAATGGTTATCAAGCGGGAAGGGGTTGTCCCGGAATTTGGCGGCGGCTTGTGCCAGGTCTCTTCCACCGCTTTCCGCGCTGCCATGAACGCCGGCTTGCCGATCACGGAACGCCGCAACCATTCGTTCGCCGTGGCTTACTACGCCCCGCAGGGCACCGACGCCACCATCTACCCCGGCGCGGCCGACTTCCGCTTCATCAATGATCTTAGCAGCTCCCTGCTAATCCGCACCCGGGTCGAGGGCAAGAAACTTTACTTCGATTTTTACGGCACCCGGGACGGGCGGACCGTGGAATTCGACGGTCCCCGGCAGTATGACCGCAAGCCGGACGGTTCGATGAAAGCGGTCTGGACCAGGAGGGTGACCAAGGCCGGCAACACCTCCGAGCAGGTTTTCAGGAGCAACTACGTCTCCCCCAACCTCTTCAAGAAGGAGACAACGGTCCAAACCGCCACGCCCAACCCCGAAGCTTCGACTTCCGCTCCCACCGCCAACCCACCCGCGCCGGCAACCGAGCCGCCTACCACTAACCCCCCATCCAACCCATGATCAACAAAGACTTCGAAGAAATCGACATCAGCAGCCCCCGGCAATCATCGGAGGAAAGCTTCTTTGAAGCTACCCTGCGGCCGCAGACCCTTCCCGAGTACGTCGGCCAGGAAAAGATTAAAGCCAACCTTAAGATCCTGATCGAAGCGGCGCGCGGGCGCAAAGAGACGCTGGAGCACATCCTGCTTTATGGCCCGCCGGGTCTCGGGAAAACTACCCTGGCGCATATCATCTCGCGCGAGGTGGGGGTAAACATCAAGGTGACCTCCGGCCCGGCCATCGAAAAAGCCGGCGATCTGGCCTCGCTTCTAACGAACCTGTCCGAAAACGATGTCTTATTCATCGATGAAATTCACCGTCTCAACAAGACCATCGAAGAAGTGCTCTACCCCGCCATGGAAGATTACTGTCTCGATATCGTCCTGGGCAAGGGAGCGGGGGCCAAGGCGCTCCGCCTCGACCTGCCGAAATTCACCCTGATCGGCGCCACCACCCGGATCGGACTTCTGTCCTCGCCGCTTCGCGACCGGTTCGGCATGACCTACCGCCTGGATTACTACGAGGAGCCGGAAATCGAACAGGTCATCGACCGCGCGGCGAAGATCCTCAAGATCGAGATGGAGCCGGCCGGCCGGAAGGAAATCGCGGCCCGCTCCCGCCGCACGCCCCGCATCGCCAACCGCCTGCTCAAGCGGGTCCGCGACTATGCCCAGGTCAAGGCAGGCGGCAAGATAAGCCGGGATGTGGCGGAGACCGCGCTGGGGATGTTGGAGGTGGATGAGCTTGGACTGGATTCCAACGACCGACGGATTCTGGAAACCATCATCGACAAGTTCGCCGGCGGACCTGTGGGCATCTCATCCCTCTCCGCAGCCACCTCAGAAGATCAGGGCACGATCGAGGACATCTACGAACCGTACCTGCTTCGGCTGGGCTTGATCGCCCGGACGCCGAAAGGCAGAGTGGCGACGCCTGCGGCATACGACCACCTCAAAAAACCACAAACAAAACAAATTAACCAAACCTTACTTTAATGCTCATCGAACCCAGCAGCCCGTTGTGGTCAGCCGTATCACTGGTCTTTTACGTGATCATGGCGATTTTCGTGTTTGCCAGCATGGTCTCGCTCTACAGCCTGATCAAGTACGGCAAGTCCAAATTTATCATTCTCTTCGTGTCAGGCGCCTACGTCATCGCCATGTTCACCCTTTTAAGCCTGGCACTCGAACAGTTTTCCAAATTAACCGCTTAAACCCCATGCTGCTCAAACTTTTTCCCGGGCAACAGGAGGATGAGAGAATCTTCCTCATCATCCGCCAACATTGGTTCGTTTTCTTCAAAAAATTCCTGGGTTGGCTGATATTCCTGGTCATCCTGATCGTCGGCGACCGCCTGGTCAGCTTCTACCTCACGGACTTCCTGAAGCCCCCCTACGTCAACATCGTCAACCTGGTGGAACTCATCTACCTCATGTTCCTCATCCTCGGCTTGTTCATCCTCTGGATCCTTTATTACCTGAATGTCCAGATCGTGACTAACGAACGCGTGGTGGACATCACCCAAAAGAGCCTCCTAAACCACACCATCTCCGAACTGCACCTAAACCGGATCCAGGATGTCACCGCCGAAGTGCATGGCCTGCTTCCCACGATGCTGGATTACGGCAACGTCTACCTGCAGACCGCCGCCGAAACCGAGCGCTTTGCCTTCGAACAAGTCCCCAATCCGACCAAGGTCAGCAAGTTGATCCTTGACCTGTACGAGCAGCTTCCGAAGGAAGACAAACTGAAAGGCGAACAGGAGTAATAAAAGACCGCCCTTGAGGCGGTTTTTTATTTCCCAGACAAGATACAGCTCAGTTAAGGAGGCTCTGGCTGAGCCTTAACACCATAAACTCCCGCTTGAAACCCGGCAGGTGATGTTCTTCCGTGGTGGTGATGAAGACCTGGTTTTCCGCGAAAAATTCCATCAGCCGGCCGCGGCGCATCTCATCCAGTTCGGAGAAGACGTCATCCAGAAGCACGGTCGCCTTCCTGCCGCTTCTTCCCTCCAGGAAAGCCGCCTCTATAAGCTTTAGCGCCAGAATCTGGGAGCGGAGTTCTCCCTGCGAGGACAGGTGGATCACCTCCACCCCGTCCTTCAAAAGCCGGTAATCATCCCGATGCGGACCGATCAGGTTGGTTCCGGACGCCACCTCCGCCTCGATATGCTCCGTCAGATGTGCCATCAATTCTGACTTCTCAGTTTTCTTCATATGCCGGTATTCCAGACTGAACGATCCCGGGAGGTCGGTAATCCGGGCGTAGACTTCCGGGAAGCGGCTGTTGACGAACGAGGCGAACTCGCTCCTGCCTTCGTATATCCGGAGGCTGATATCCGCAAGCCTATCGTTCCAGAACGAAAGTTCCGCCCTGTCCGCCACACCGTCCCGAATCGCCTCCAGTAAGGCCGTTTTTTGCTTCAGGACCTGGGTCAGTTCGGAAAGGTCGGTCCGATACCCGGGGTTCACCTGGCTTAAGATTCGGTTGACGAATTCCCTCCGGTTGGCCGGTCCGAGGAAAAACAGATTCAAATCCTGCGGCACAAACAATACCACCGGGTTTATGGACCAGTCGGAACGTCTGGTTTTCTGTTTATCGATCCGGTAACCCCGTCTGGTAACGGGAGAAGTCTGCACCACCACCTCCGCTTCCCGACCGTCGTCGAACCTGCCGGATACGCGGAAATGGCCCGCTCCCCGCCTGACCACCAGCGGATCCGGCGAACGGAACGACTCGAGGGTATTCAGGTAATACACTGCTTCCAGCAAGTTGGTTTTACCCGCCGCGTTCTCGCCCAGCACCAAAACCAAATCGGAGCCGCAATCGACTCCGATTTTTTCATAGCTTCTGAAATTTTCCAATTCCAACCTCGTCAGCATGACTTTTCTATATTTTGATCGGCATCACTATATACAGATAGTTGTCCCGGCCCTGCGGCACCACCATCGCCGGAGAAACATCGGAAATCATCTTTACCGTAACCTCCGGCTCCTTCAGGTTGTTCAGGCAATCCAGCAGATAGCGGTAATTGAAGATTGCGGAGTTGGGTTCGCCGGTAATCTTAGCCGCCACTTTGGTGGTATTTTCGCCGGCTGAAACGGAAGAGGCCGCAACCACCACCCCATCACCTTCCTTAATTTCCAGCTGGATGTTGTTGGAGTCAGGCGCAAACAGGGCCGTCGCCTTCAAGGCGTGAATCAGCTCCTCGCGGGACAGAACCGCCTCGCTTTTGAATTCCTTGGGTATGATTTCCTGGTAGGGCGGGTATTGGCCGTCGATCAGCCGGGAAATCAATTCGGTTTCATCGAACTTGAACAATACCTGGCTCTCCGAAAAATATATTTCCACTTCGCCCCGGCTGCCGGACATGATCTTATAAAGTTCGCTCACGGTCCGGTAAGGCACAATCACTTCCCGCGGCTGTCTTACTGGTTCCTTAAGCAGGGCTTGCCGTTCAGCCAAACGGTACCGGTCGGTTGCCGCCACCCTAAGCTTATCCTCATCAAATCCCAGGAATACCCCGGAAAGTTCAGGTTGGGTTTCGTTCTGGGCAGTAGCCCAAATAGTTTCAGAAAAAGCGCCAATCAACTCAACTGAGTCGATTTTAGCGTATGGTTCATCGGAAACCTGGGGGATTAAAGGGAAATCTTCGGACGACAACCCTTTGATATTCGTGTGGTAGTTGTCCGATTCCACCATCAAGGTGTTTTCTTTGGTTTCCAAAACCACCTTATCCGTCGGGAGGTTGTTTATATACTCGTTAATCAGTTTGGCGGGGATGGTCAAAGCGCCTTCTTCTTCGATTTTTCCACCCACCCATGTATTCACTCCAATTTCCAGATTGGTGGAAGAAAGCTTAATCCTTCCCTGATCCGTCTTAACTAAAATATTATTCAGGACCTGCAAAGGGTTCCCCACTCCCACAACCCGACTAACCGCAAACAAACCTTTTCTCAAGTTGTCCTTAGTGCATATTAACTTCATACAAGTATATAAAGAAGATAATGATAATAGAAGTTGGGGATTTGTGTACTTTGTTTATTTTAGTTTGGTTTGTCTGGGGTTTTGGTTTAATTTGCACTAATCTCTTTAACCATAAGTTGTATGTAAGGTGTGGGTAAGGTTTTGATAATCGGAGAGATTTTTTTAATTCGATTTTTTTATCGTCTGTTCTGAACAGTTGTTTAAGATGTCCTCTACAGCTTACCAACAACTAACGCAGGTACAAACGTTCTTTGATCAACTCAATCTCCTGCTTGAGGCCGCTACGTTCCTTGATACAGCGTTCAATCTTGTCGATCGCGTGGATTACCGTGGTGTGGTCGCGACCGCCGAAGAATTCCCCAATGGAAGGCAGGGATGTTTCCAACTCCTTTCGGATAATGTACATAGCAATCTGTCTGGGGTTGACGTACTCCTTCTTTCTTGACTGTTTCAGCAGATCTTCCGGCAAAACGTTGTAAAAATCGGAAACCACCTCAATGATCTTTTTGGCGCTGACACCCCGTTTTTTCGGCGGAGTTATCACGTTTACCAAAATACTTTTTACCTGATCTATTGTGGGTTTGGTGTTATTGAGCTGGCAGTAGACCATCAGCCGGTTTAAGGCCCCCTCCAATTCCCGGATGTTGCTTTGGATGGTTTCCGCGATGTAAGTGAGTATTTCCGGCTCGATGTTGTAATTCTTTTCCTTGGCTTTGGTGCGTAAAATCGCCAACCGGGTTTCCAAATCCGGCGGTTGGATATCCGCGATCATCCCCCATTCGAACCGGGAAACCAGGCGTTCTTCGATGGCCGGGATTTCCTTGGGCAGGCGGTCGGAAGTCATGACCACCTGTTTATTGTTCTGGTGGAGGGCGTTAAAAGTATGGAAAAATTCTTCCTGGGTCCCTTCCCGCCCGGCCAGGAACTGGATATCGTCCACCAACAGGACATCCACATTGCGGTAAATGGATTTGAAAGAATCCGCCTTCCCCTGAGACAGGGCCTGGACGAATTCGTTGGTAAAGCGCTCGGATGTGACGTATAAAATCTTGGCTTCCGGATTCCTTTTTAGGACTTCGGTGCCCACGGCCTGCATGAGATGGGTCTTGCCGAGTCCGACTCCCCCGTAAATAAACAACGGGTTGTAGATTTGCCCGGGTTTCTTGCTGACTGCCTGGCTGGCTGCGTGGGCCAGTTGGTTATGTGACCCTACAATGAAGGTTTCGAAGGTATATTTGGGGTTTAGGTTCTGGTTTTCCTGCTTTTTGGGCTGTATCCGGGCCATTTCCTTGATTACCGGGGTGGAGGGGGTAAAGGCCGGGCTTACGATCTGGTATTTTAACTCTTTGATTTCAGGGGCGATGGTCTTGAGCGCCTTGAGGATTTCCTGGTGATATTTATTCTGCAACCACTCTTTGGTGAAGGCGTTCGGTACGCCGATCACGATCCCTATGTCACTTTTCTCGATAATCGAGGTGTTTTTAAACCACGTCGTAAAGTTTGCCTTGCTTAAAGTCAGTTCCAGGTTTCCGAGGATCGCTTGCCAAAGCTGTTGGTTTGTCATTAGTTTTGCAGAAAAATTAAGTCCTAACCATTTTATCAGTAAGTTATCAACATGTAAATACTGGTTTTTTGGCTAATATAAGCCAAAAAATTGGGTCAATGTTAATATCCTGTGGAATGCTGGTGCATAGGGTGTACACACCCGGAAACTGGTGACAAAAGCGGCACAATCCAGTATAATATCGGAGTAAAATAATTCATTAAGGAGCTACATGAAACCCTCCTATAATCCCAAGAAGGTCCACCGGAAGCGCGTTCATGGTTTCCGGACCAGGATGAAGACCCGGACCGGTCGAGCGGTTTTGGCAAGGCGGAGGCAGAAGAGCCGCAAGCGTCTTACGGTTTAGACCGTATGAATAAGTTAGTATTACTTAAAAATTCCCAAGATTTTAGCCGGTTTCAAGGCAGTCGGCCGTTCTATACCACTGCCTTGAAGCTTCGGATTGCCGTAAATACTAACCAAAACAAGCCTCGTTTTGGTTTTATTGTCCCCAAAAAGGTCTTCCCCAAGGTGGTCGACCGCAACAAGATCAAACGCAGGCTAAAAACCCTGTTTCTTAAGCACCAGCAGCAGCTCAAGCCCCTTGATTTATTGGTTTTTCCAGGGAAAAAAGCTCTTTTCTTGAGATTCCCTGATCTGGAACGGGAATTCTTGACCCTAAGCGGGAAGGCCAACCTATGGAAACGTTAAAATTCCTCAATAAAATCGCGGCTCTCCCCCTTATTTTCCTGCTTTGGATCTACCGGCACACCTTATCTTTGGATCACGGACCGCTAAGGTTTCTATTCCCTTACGGCTATTGCAAATTCTATCCAACCTGTTCGGTATATGCTTCAAGTGTGCTTAAAGCCCAGGGCCTGATCGGGCTCCCCAAGATCATTAAGCGGGTGCTTGCCTGCACCCCCAATAGCCTGGGCGGAATCGATTTGCCATAAAATATGTTTAACACGATCTTAGTCTATCCCCTCCTCAACCTGTTGGTGTTTTTTTACCACTATATCCCGGACATCGGCCTGGTCATAATCATCCTGACGGTAATCATCCGTCTGCTGCTTTTACCCTCCTTTCAGAAGTCTTTAAGGCATCAGAAGGCTCTGACCGAGCTGCAGCCCAAGATGGACGCCATCAAGGAAAAGCATAAAGACGATAAGGAACAGCAGGCTAAGGCTTTGATGGAACTTTATCAGACCCACAAGATCAACCCCCTAAGCTCCTGTCTTCCGCTGTTGATTCAACTGCCGATCCTGATCGCCTTATACCAGGTGTTTATCCGGAGCCTCAACGGCAAGGCTTTAGCGGGGCTTTACAGTTTCGTCCCCCACCCCGCCCAGATCGACCCGATGTTCCTGCACTGGCTGAACCTCTCCCACCCCAATGTCTACATGGGCGTGATCGCCGGTTTGCTGCAATACCTGCAGGGCCGGTTGCAGCTGCCCAAGACCGCGTCAAAGGATCCGACCGCGAAGATGCTCCAGGTCCAGACCCTTTACATGTTTCC
The DNA here is from genome assembly GCA_050259015.1 of Candidatus Saccharimonadota bacterium. Taxonomy (GTDB): domain Bacteria; phylum Patescibacteriota; class Doudnabacteria; order UBA920; family O2-02-FULL-48-8; genus JBLMZV01. The sequence goes on along the minus strand of JBLMZV010000017.1, from coordinate 29,445 downwards.
GCTGCTGACGGTATTCTTAGGCATCAAGTTCCCGGCAGGGCTGACGCTTTATTGGATCGTGACCACCCTGTTCGGCATCGCGCAGCAATACTATCTATTAAAGTCAGATGAACGGGAGGTGAAGTATGGACTCAAATAATAACGAAAAATTGAAGGCCCTGATCGCGGAGCTTTTGGGGAAGATGGGATTCGAAACCGAGATTCATGAGCGGGCTGAGGAAGGCCGGGTGGTCTTCAATGTCCGCTGCAAAGACGCCCAGCTTCTGATCGGCAAGCAGGGCGCCACGCTCGAGTCCCTGCAGCATATCGTCCGCCTGTTCGCCCGCAAGGCTTTGGTGGATGAAAAATTTTCCTTCGGCATCGACATCGATGATTACCGCGACAAGCGGGTTATCTATCTTAAGGAGCTGGCCAGGAAGGCCGCGCACCAGGTCAGGGAATCGGGGCAGAGCGTAAGCCTTTCGCCCATGCCGGCCTACGAAAGAAGGATTATCCATAATTACCTTTCCCTGTATTCGGATTTGTCATCCGAAAGCACCGGAAAAGATCCTAACCGCAGGATCGTGGTAAAAAATAAAGGCTCGAAGGCCTCGAAGGCCGACGAACCTTTCACGTTCATCGAGAACTCTTAGAACTTAGTCGTCCGACAGAGATAGCGCTATTACGAACCAGAACAGGACAGACAGGTCATTCTTGAAATAAGGAACGTCCACCAGGCCATGCAGCCATAAAGCGATCAGATACGCAACCGCCGCCCACCGGAATACGGTGGGTTTTCTGATGGCCAAAAAAACCGCCATGAGGCTTACGGCGACAAAAGACAGCAGGCCCAAGAGCCCGGTTTCCAGCCAGAAATTGAGAAAGATATCGTGGGGATAGTTTAGGATCTCACCCGTGAAATTGGCTTGGGCAAGCGTCGTGCGGAAGCCATAGAGACCGTTTCCCAGAATCGGAGAGGACTTCACTTCCTGCCAACCGGCCGACAGCAGTTCCTGGTGGGCCAGGGAGGACGGATCCTGGAACGCGGAGAATATCCGGACGCGGGTTAGGGGCGAAATCAAAAGCAGCGCCAGCAAGCATCCGGCTACGAGGACGGTTCGCTTAAACGAGAACTTGAGCGCAAGCACGACGAAGGCGGCACCCGCAAGCCCGAGCCATCCCCCGCGGGAAAATGTCAGCCCCAAGGCGACAACCATCAGGCTCCAGCCGAACCAGGCGCCCGGCCTGAAGATTTTTTCGAGAAGCAGGTGCAGATATAGCGCAGCCAGCGGGGCCAAATAAAGGGCCAACGCGTTAGGGTAGTCGAAGAAAGAGCTGATGCGGCGCGGTTCCAGGCCGTATCCCCAAAACCGTATGGGCAAAAGAAAACCGGTAAAGTATTGAGCGATGCCGAAGACGGAAACGGCGATTGCCGCTCCGAACAGCCACTTCAGCAGCTGCCTAACTTGCTCCTTATTTTCCAGGACCATCAGGAACGCCCCGAACAACAATATCGGTTCGACAAAAAAAGCCTTCAGTTCGCCCACGGCCTTGGATTTTTCAGGAGAGAGCGCAGTTGAAATTATCGCGGCCAGGACAAACAGGACAAGGGGAAGGGAAACCGGCCTGAGTTTCCTAAACAAACGGCTGTAGCGGCCTTTGGAGCTCGTCAGGACGACCGCCAGAATGAAAGCCAGAAGCAGCAGTTCCAAAAGGGTGGTCGGAATCCCGAATATCCGGAGGCGGACTAAATAAGCCGGCGCCAGCCCCAGGAGCAACCCTGCGGCCGGAACCGGCTTCTTAAGCGCCAAGATGAAATATGCAAGCACTCCCCCCGCGACAAGGTATAGCATCGCTTAGTTTGGGTTAACGTTGACGCGCAAGCTGTTTTGGATCGAATCTCCGTTCGGAAGCCGGACGATGACCATCACCGTCTGCCAGCCTTTCTTGTTGGGATCGAGGCTGAAGGTGTAAGGCGCCTGACTCTTCGACCCCTGATATTCGCCTTCCAGGTACATTTCCACGGACTGTGGGGTCTGGCCGGTGACGCTTACTTGGGCGTTGAAGGGAACCGATTTGATTTCCTGGTTGTTTGAGGGTGAAATGAATTGCACCTGGGTATTCCCGGATGGCTGGGACATCGAGCCGTCATCCAATTCGGTCGGCGGGTACGAGTACCCGGCCGCCCGCGCCCAATTCTGGACCGGGATTTCCCAGTTAGGCTGGTCCGGTTTTTCCGAATGAATCACCGTGTAGACCCGGGTTTCGACCAGGTCCGGCGGGGTCTGGTCCGTGGCCCGCTTGCCGTTCAGCTTGTTGATCTGAACCGGCACGTGTACATCGTCGAAATCCTTGGGGATGGCGAAACTGGCGAACACTTCCGATTTGGTCTGCGGCGTGTATTCCGTTGGCAGCTTGCCCGAAACCGAATCCACGTAGATATGCTGGATTCCGGTCGGTTCCAGGAATTGTTCCGGGGCCGTGCCCTTGAGAGCTTCCCTCATGAACTGGTTCCAGATCGGGGCGGCCGTCACCACGCCGTCGGCGCCCTGCCGCATCGGCGTACCGTCGAAGTTGCCTGTCCAGACGCCGGCCACGAGCGAAGGGGTGTATCCCATAGTCCAGCCATCCTTCCAGGATTGGGTGGTGCCGGTTTTCGCGCCGACGATCCGGTCCGGCAGGATCAGCGGCGATTTGCTGCCGAAGACGAAGCTCCGCGCGTCGTTGTCCGTCATGATGCTCACGATTTCGTAAGCCACCTGAGGATCGATGGCTTCCTGTCCCCCGTCATCCTGGTATTGTTCCAGGGTCTTGCCTTTGCCGTCGGTCACTTTAAGTATCGGAGTCTTCTCGTGGCGCACGCCCATGTTGGCGAACACTCCCATGGCGGAAGTGTGGTCCAGGAGGCTTATTTCGCAGCCGCCCAAAACCAGGGATAATCCGCACTTGTCCGAGGAGATATCCGCGGTGATGCCCATATCCTTCATGGTGTCGATGGCATTCTGCACCCCGACCAGGCTCAAGATCTTCACTGCGGGGACATTCAGGGAGCCGGCCAAGGCCTTGCGGATCGAAAGGATGCCGTGATTTTGCCCGTCGTAGTTGCTGGGCGCGTATTCCTTGCCCCCGTAGGTGCCGAACACGGTTTTGACGTCCACGATTTCGGTGGCTGGCGACATGCCCTGCTTGAAACCGGTGGCGTAAACATAGGGCTTGATCGAGGAGCCCGGCTGCAGGTCGCTTAAGGCCGCGTTGACCTGGCCGTCGTGGTCCTCGTTGAAGTAGTCGGGGGAGCCGACCATGGCCAAAATCTGCCCGGTTTTCGGGTCGATTGCCACAAGGGCCGCGTCATTGGCGTTGTTGCGCTTCTCGTTGCGGGCCACGCCGTCGGCCACCGCCTGTTCCGCGGCCTGCTGCATCTTGTAGTCGAGGCTGGTGATGACTTTCAGGCCGCCTTCTTCCAGGGTTTTTTCGCCGTACTTCTCGGCCAGCAGGTTCTGCACGTACATCACGAAGTGCGGGGCGATGATGGAGTCCTTGGTTTTGCTGAATGTCACCTTCTCGTTCTTCGCGGCATCCCGCTGCTGGATGGTGATGTAGCCCTGGCGGTACATTTCGTCCAAGACCACATTTTTCCGGTCATCGAGCTTGTCGCGATGCGGGCCTGTCGGAGAATAGTAGGTCGGCCGTTGCGGCAGGGCGGCAAGGTAAGCCGATTCCGCAAGGCTCAGGTCCTTGGCATGCTTGCCGAAATAAGTCTGAGCAGCCGCTTCGATGCCGTAGGCATTCTGGCCGTAAGGGATTTCGTTTAAGTACATCTTGAGGATGTCGTTTTTCGAGAACCGTTGCTGAAGCTCGATAGCCAGTACTATTTCCTTGATCTTGCGGGTGAAGGTCTTCTCACGGGTCAGGATCGCGTTCTTCACGAACTGCTGGGTAATGGTCGAGCCGCCCTGTCCGGTGAGATCGCCCTGTTTCAGGTTGGTGAATATCGAGCGGAAAATCCCGCGCCAGGAGAACCCCGGGTTCTTGTAGAAATCCTTGTCTTCGATCGCGATCGTGGCATCCTTGGTGTAGTCAGGGATGTCGTTTAGGTCCACCAGCGTCCGCTTGGCTTCACCGTGAATTTCGTAAAGCAGGGTAGTTTCGTCGCGCGCGTAAATTTTGGTGGACTGCGGGACAACCCGCGTCATGAGTTTGTTCGGGTCGGGCAGGCTCAAGGAAACAACCGCGAACACGATGCTGCCCGCCAACAGGAAAAAAGCAGCCAGGTACAGCACCCACTTTAAAATCTTCTTAGGCCTAAAATGCCAATTCCCTTGGCGGATAATTTGCATGAGACGTCCCGGTAGTTTAACCAAAGCCTGCAGCAATTTTTTAGCCGCAGACGCACGGTTGTTCCGGTTCCAATTGGAATAATAATAAGACATGTATTTCCTACTAATTGTACCAGAAAACTGGTATAATGGAAACGATTTAAACCCGACTAAACTTTAATGAAAATTCCAAACATCGACGAACTTTTGACCCGCGGCGTGGAGGAGGTCATCGACCGCAAACACCTGGAAGAAAAACTTAAGAGCGGCAAGAAACTCCGGCTCAAGCTCGGGATCGATCCCACTTCCCCGAATATTCATATCGGCCGCGCGGTGGTGCTCTGGAAGCTGCGGGCTTTTCAGGAACTGGGTCATAAGATAGTGCTGATCATCGGCGACTTCACGGGCCTTATCGGAGACACCTCGGACAAGGAATCGGAACGGCCGATGCTGACCGAGAAGCAGGTCAAGGAAAACCTCAAGGGCTATCTCAAGCAGGCCGGGAGGATCCTGGACCTCGATAAGACGGAATCGCATTACAACTCCGAATGGCTCAAGAAGCTCAGATACCTCGAGATTGGCAAGCAGGCCGACCAGTTCGGCCTGGGCGAATTCATCGCGCGGGAGAACATCGCCAAACGCATGGCTTCAGGAAAAAGGGTCAGCCTCCGCGAGGTCCTCTATCCCCTGATGCAGGGTTACGATTCTGTCGCAATCAAGGCGGATGTGGAATTCGGCGGCACGGACCAACGGTTCAATCTGCTGGCCGGCCGGGCCCTGCAGCGGTTCTATGGGCAGGAACCGCAGGACATCATCACCATGCAGCTTCTGGAAGGTCTGGACGGCAGGAAGATGAGTTCTTCCTGGGGCAACGTAATCAACATCACGGACGAACCGAACGACATGTACGGCAAGGTCATGTCGCTTTCCGACGGGCTCCTGACCAAATATTTCGTGTTCGCGACCCGGGTGCCGATGGCGGAAATCCTGGATAAAAAAGGCAATTCCCTGCTGGCAGCCGAGCCCTACCTTAATAAGAAACGGCTGGCGCGGGAAATAGTAACGCTTTATCATGGCGCCAAGGCCGCGGCCGCGGCCCAAACGGAATTCGAAAAAGTGTTTTCGGAAAAAGGCAAGCCAAGCGACCTGCCGGAGATTAAGGTGAAATCCCAGAATATCATCGACCTCCTGGTGGAAACCAAACTGGCCGCAAGCAAGACCGAGGCCAGACGCCTGGTCCAGCAAGGCGGGGTCAAGCTCAATGACCAGACGGTCAGGGAGTGGAACGCCTTGATCGACGTGGAAGACGGGCAGGTCCTCCAGGCCGGCAAGCGTAAATTCGTGAAGCTTAGGATTTAAATCGGCATATTTAAAACACCCCGTTTAGAGGGGTGTTTTTTGGCGGTTATTTTTTCCCGAGGAGGGTCAGCCGGCCCATGCCGGCCCAGGCGATGGCTGCGGCATCCGCCGCATCGTCCGGTTTGGGGACGCGTTTGAGTTTGAGGATCTGCTTGATCATCTCCTGCACCTGCCGCTTTTCCGCCTTGCCGTAACCGGTGGCCGCGATCTTGACCTGCAAGGGAGTGACTTCCACGATCGGGATTTTTTTTTCTTCCGCGGTCAGCAGAAGGACTCCCCTGGCCTGGCCCACGACCATCGCGGTTTTGGCGTTGGTGGCGAAGAACAGGGATTCGATCGACATCAGCTCCGGCTGCCATTTTTTGATGATATTCAGAAGATCCTTGCGGATTTCGAGCAGGCGCGTTGGGACCGTCAGGGTCTTGCTGGTGGTGATGCATCCGCATTCCAGAAGCTTCGCAGCCCTGCCGTCCGGCTGCAGGATAGCGTAGCCGGTCCGTTCAATGCCGGGGTCGATGCCTAAGATAATCATAAAGGTTCGGTTAAAGGTTGGCTGAGGTATGGACGGCAATCACGTCATCGTCTTCCTCGAGTTCGGCGAACAACGCGTCCACTTTCGGTTTCTGCTCCTCGGTTAAATCCACGCCCTGGCTGGATTCCTTGATCACGTCGGCGCGGGCGATTTTGGCTCCCGCCGCTTCCAGCGCCGTTTTTACTTTCTCGAGTTCCGCAGGCAGGGTGTAGACCTCAAGCCCCTCATGCGATTGCCGGACGTCGTCGGCTCCCGCGTCGATTGCCGCAAGTTCCAGTTCCGACAGGTCGTCCCGGTCGCGTTCCACCAAAATCTGGCCCTTGGTCGCGAATTGCCAGGCCACGCTGCCGGGGGTGCCGAAGTTTCCGCCGTGCTTGGCGAAGATGTGCTTGATATTGTTGCTGGTCCGGTTGGAGTTGTCAGTCGCGGTCTCCACCAGGAAGGCGGTCCCGTACGGGCCGTATCCCTCGTAGATCACTTCCTCGATCGCCTCTTTGCCCTCGCCCGCACCGCGCTTGACCGCGCGATCGATGTTGTCGTTCGGCATGCCGGCCGCCTTGGCGCGATCGATGGCGATCCGCAGCTTGAAATTGAAGGCCGGATCCGTGCCGCCGCCGGTCCTGACCGCCACCGTGATGTTGCGGCCGAGCTTGGTGAACAGCGCCCCCCGCTTCTGGTCCAATACGCCCTTCGATCGTTTGATCTGCGCCCACTTGGAATGTCCGGACATAAATTCTCCTTCGGGTATATATTAAGGGATTTGGCGAAAAACAAAAAGCGATCAGAAAACCGCCCGGGATCGGGCGGTTTAAAGCTTAAATGATCGTGGTTGTCGCGACCTTGTCCTTGGGGTCCAGGGTCATGACTCTTACACCCTGCGTCGCCCGGCCCAGAGTCGAAATTTTTCCGATCGGGGTGCGCAGGGTCTGGCCTGCCTTGGAGATCACCACGAGGTCGTGTTCCTCGGCCTTGTCGATCACGTGCAGCGAAACGATGGAGCCGGACTTCGGGGTGACCTTTAGGGTCTTGATCCCCGAGCCGCCGCGGTGCTGTTTCTTGTAGAACTTAAGATCGGTCTTCTTGCCCAGGCCGTTCTCGGTGACGATCAGAAGCTGCAGGTTATCTATCTTGTCTTTGTGGGACACCAGGTCCATGCTCATGATGAAGTCCCCTTTCCTGATCCGCATGCCTTTGACGCCCGCGGCGGTGCGGCCCATGGGCCGCACGTCTTTCTCGTCGAACCGGATGGCCTGGCCCAGATTCGTGGAAAGGATGACGTCGTCGCTGCCGGTGGAGTATTTGACCCAGCGCAGCTCGTCGTTGCCCTTGAGCTTGATGGCGATCAATCCCGAACGCCGGACCTTGGCGAATTCCTCGATCGGAGTCTTCTTGATCAGTCCCGTCTTGGTGCAGAGTATCAGGAATTTCGCCCCGGTTTTTTTCGAGATGGTCAGGACGCTTGAGACCAATTCGTCCTGTGGCAGATCCAGGAAGTTGACCAGAGCCTGGCCGCGGGAAGTGCGCGACCCTTCGGGGAGCTCGTAGACCTTGGTCTGGAACACGCGCCCTTTGGTCGTGAAGAACAGGATATCGTCGTGGGTATTGGTCGTGGACAGCCACTCGACCACATCCTCTTCCTTGGTGGTCATACCGATTACCCCTTTGCCGCCCCTCCCCTGCGTCTTGTAGGTGTCCGGCGGGACCCGTTTCACGTAGCCGGATTTGGTGATGATAACCATCGCCGACTGCTCGGGGATCAGGTCTTCGACCTTGAATTCCCCGATCGGCTGCTTGACCAGAGTGGTCTTGCGTTCGTCGCCGTACTGGTCTTTCATCTCCACCAGCTCTTTCTTGACCACGGCGCGGATCTTCTTGACGCTCTTCAAAAGGTCTTCCAGTTCCGCGATCAGTTTGCGCTTTTCCTTCAACTCATCGTCGATCTTCTTGCGTTCCAAGCCCGCCAAAGCCCGCAGCTGCATCTGGAGGATGGCGGTGGCCTGTTTGTCCGAGAGCTTAAACTTGCTCATCAAGGCCTTATGGGCGTCTTCCGTTGTTTCCGATTTCTTGATGGTGGAAATTATCGCGTCGATGTGATCCAGGGCCTTCTTCAAGCCTTCCAGGATGTGGGCGCGCTCCTTGGCCTTATTCAGGTCGAACTCGGAGCGTCTCCGGATGATCTCCTGGCGGTGGATGATGTAATATTCCAGGATGTTCTTGAGGTTCAAGACCCGCGGTTCGATGCCGTCCACCAGAGCCAGCATGTTGACATGGAAAGTTTCCTGGAGGCTTGAATATTTGAACAATTGGTTTAGGATCTTGTTGGGGAGCGCTTCCCTCTTTAAGTCGATAACGATCCTAACGCCGTCCTTGTCCGACTCGTCGCGGAGATCCTTGATGCCTTCGATCCGCTTGTCCTTCACCAGTTCGGCGAATTGTTCCAGAAGGCTGGCTTTGTTCACCCGGTAAGGGATCTCATTGATCAAAATCTGGGTCATGCCTTTGTTTTCCACGATCTCGGTCTTGGCGCGCATGACGATCGGACCTTTGCCCGTGGCATAAACCTGCTTGATGCTGTTCCAGTCGTAGATATATCCCCCGGTCGGAAAATCCGGCCCTTTGACGAACTCCATAAGGTCTTCGGTGGTCGCCTCCGGCTCGTCGATGAGTTTTACTGTCGCATCCACCACCTCAATCAGGTTATGGGGCGGGATGTCCGTGGCCATGCCGACCGCGATCCCCAGAGTGCCGTTGATGAGGAGATTGGGGGCCTTGGCCGGCAGGACCTTCGGCTCCTGGCGGGTCGCATCATAGTTGTCCATCCAATCCACGGTTTCTTTTTCCAGGTCCGAGAGCATCTCTTCAGCCACCGCGGTCATGCGGGCTTCCGTGTAACGCATGGCAGCCGCGGAGTCGCCGTCCATGGAGCCGAAGTTGCCCTGGCCGTCCACGAGCGGATACCGCATCGCAAAGTCCTGGGCCATGCGGACCATGGAGTCATAGACCGCGATATCGCCATGCGGATGGTACTTGGCCAAGACTTCGCCGACCACGGCCGCGGATTTGCGGAATTTCACGTTCTGCCTCAGTCCCAGCTCGGACATGGCATAAAGGATTCTGCGATGCACCGGTTTCAGGCCGTCTCTGACGTCCGGGAGGGCGCGGGAGACGATGACGCTCATCGCGTAATCGAGGTAGGATTCCTGCATTTCCCGTTCGATCGGCCGGTCATTGACCTGTCCGATGGAGGTCACCGCAGGGGCTTTTTCTGGTGTTTTAGGCATGAGAGGTTACTTTCGAAGCTCGGGGGCTTGGTTAAGATCGTTGAAGTTCAGGTCAACCTTTTCGGAAAAAAGTTCCGAAGGCTTCATTTCGAAATAGAGCTGGTCCAAAAGCAGCGAGGCTTGTTCCGCGTCGATCTTGGGGAAGATGAGCACGCCATAATTTTCGGTCTTGGAGAGCACGCGTTTCACGAACGGTTTGCCCTGCCGGTCGGTCACATTGTCCGCGGAAATTTCCTTGTCTTCGGTCTGCAGCTTGATCTCCGAAAGCTGCGGGAAGTTGAGGATGTCGTTGGTCTCGTTCGTGACCTTGAAGTAGACACGCAGCTTATCGTCCTTGGTCTCCGCCCATTCCGCCGTGACATGTTTTTGGGCGACGACGGAGTTGTTCAGACCGGGCAGGAGGTTGTCCGTATCGAGCCTGCTGATCTGACTCTTAAGGTTTATAAACCAGAGCGCGACCAGGCCGGCCGCTATGACCACCACCGTGACCCAGAGGATTTTGACCCTGGTGGAAAGAGGCAGTTGCTGAAGCCGTTCGAGATAGCTTTTGGCGTTCATTTTTGTTTTCCTTATCTCTGCGGGGTCAGCACGACCGCTGACGTGGTCTCCCCCACCAGATCCTTTTTCTTAAGGCTTAATTTGTCCAGTTCGGTGAACTTATTGCCCATTTCGTGAAGGAATTTGTCGTTCTTCTCGACGGAAATGGTCACTCCCGGCGTCTTGTAGCTGTGCGGGATGATGTAGAAGGGCTCCAGCTGGGTGGCGATCTTGGCCGCGGTTTCCGCCTCCATCACCTGTTTGCCGCCGACCGGCACCAGCACGATGTCCGAGCCTTCCAGCATCTCTTTCTGTTGGTCGCTCAACTGGGTCAGTTTTACCGACGGCCCTAAGAATGCGATCCGGATGTTTTCGAGTTCGATTCCGTAGACCGTGCCGCTCTGTTTGTTGTCGCTCGAGGCGCCCATGATGAACACTTCCTTGATGTCGTACTCCCCCGGGCCGGTGACCAAAAAGGGCGTGCCGCTGATGGAAGAAAAATTGTTGCACCAGGGATTCTTGGGGTCGGAACAGAGAATGACATCCGCGTTTCCGCGGACCGGCGAAAGGCCCGTCTCTTTGCCGAAGGGGTCGGTGATTACCGTAAGCTCCTTGCCCACGATCTTAAAGCTGCCCATTCCGAACCAGGAAATTGTCATAGGTTTTTTGTGGTTTTTACGTCCTTAAAATGCGGTCCATTGCCCGTTTATTTTACCAAATTCAGGCGGGTTTGGAAAGCTTTTTTACCCTTGATTTATGCCTCTGTTTTTGGTACAATCTAAAAGCTTAATTTGGTTTAGGCAAACGAAAGGATTTAAGCAGTCGCAGCGTCGAACGGCTTAAAATCAAATAGTTTATGACAACCAAAACAGCCACAACCCAGGACTACCAGACCATGCAGGAGCTTTTATCCGCCGAAGGGGTGGAGATCAAGGTTCCCAAACTTGGGGACGTCCTGGAAGGCACGGTGCTCTCGGTCGGAAAGAACGAAGTTCTTATCGACATCGAAGGCATCGGAGTGGGCGTGGTCCGGGGGCGGGAGCTTTACGACGAATCCATCAGGCTTTCGGCCCTGAAGATCGGAGATAAGGTTTTTGCATCTGTAGTCGAACCGGAGAATAAGGAAGGCAACATCGAATTGTCCTTCCGGCAAGCGGGCCAGGAACGGGTCTGGCAGACCCTCTCCGACCGCCTGAAGGCCAAAGAGGTCATCAAGACCAAGATCCTCGAAGCCAATAAGGGCGGGCTCATGGTGGAAATCAACGGGGTTATCGGCTTTCTGCCGGTTTCCCAGCTGTCCTCCGACCATTATCCCCGCGTCGAGGAAGGCGATAAGAACAAGATTTTGGCGGTGCTCAAGAGCTACGTCGGCCAGATCTTCGATGTCCAGATTATTACCGCCGATCCGGAAGACGAGAAACTCATCGTTTCCGAGAAGGCCGTGAACGAGGACGAATTGAGGGCCAGGATCGCCAAGCTGGCCATCGGCCAGGTGGTGGAAGGGGAAGTCTCGGGCATCGTGGACTTCGGCATCTTCCTGAAGTTCGGCAGCGGGCTCGAGGGCCTGGTGCACATCTCGGAATTGGCCTGGAGCCGCATCGACCATCCGAAGGACCTCTACAAGGTCGGTCAGAAGGTTGAAGCCCAGATCATTTCCATCGACCGCGACCGGATTTCCCTGTCCGTGAAGCGCCTCCAGCCGGATCCCTGGCTGCAGTCCATCAAGAAGTACGAAGTCGGCCAGATCGTGAAGGGCCGGGTCACCAAGATCATGCCTTTCGGGGCATTCGTGGAGCTCGATCCGGACATCTACGGCTTGGTGCACTCGGTGGAGCTGTCCAACGAGGAAGGCAAGGAGCCGTCGGAAATCGTGAGGGTCGGCGAAGAGAAGGATTTCAAGATCATCTCCATCGAGCCGCAGGAACACCGTTTGGGCCTGTCCCTCCGCGCGCTTACCGCCGTCGCTCCCAAAGAAGAACCGGAACCGGAAAAGCAATCCTAATTGCCGCGACAAAAAACCCCGCCAGTCGGCGGGGTTTTTTATAGGCCCTGTTCAAGTTCGGTCAGCTCGTCGTAGATGATTTTGTTGTTGTAGACCCAGTGATCGGCGGGCGGCTGTTTGTAAAGGCCGTTCATCTCCTCAAAGCTCATCTGGGCGTATTTCTTCGGGGACCGGGACGGCTGGTTGTTGAGGAAGCTGTTCATCTTGATGACGGCCTGGTCGAGGTCGCCGCCCATGGTCCAGAGTTCCGAACCTCCGACTCCCCAGCAGTTGGCTTTGCCTTCCGGATATCGCCGGCAGAGAGAACTTTCGGCGTTGGAAAGGGCGATGATTTTTTTCCAGTTTTTCTGCTGGATCAGGGTGTTGGCGTGATATGCGAGCGGAGAGTTCTGGTAGAGAAGGTAGTCGCGTACGCGGTCCGACAGGGTGATCTGCTGCTTTAAGCGCTGAATTGTCTGCTGGCGTTCGGCGATCTTTTTTTGCTTGATGCTCACCTGGGCCATGTAATCGGCGTAATCCCCCACCGGGAAGATCATGGCCTGCGAACTTTGGGCCGCCACCGCGAAGGTTTCATGCGGGATGATAATGGTGACAAGGCTTATGAGAATCGAGATGAGAATGAGCTTGTTTTTAACGGACAGATTTTCGAAACTGGCGCGCAGGGGTTTTATCTTTTTGATGATGTCCATGTTGTGCGTTTTGGAAAACGTTGTTGTGTTACAGCAGCAAAGTAACAGAAGCAAACAACAAAGTCAACCTGGAGATGTGGATTTGTTGTATAAAAGATACAAAGTCAATGCGCGGGTTGTTTAAAAACCTCCGGTACTTTCAAAAAGATGCGATTATCATTATAATATCTAAGCATTGAAGGATTGCCTGATTTTCTTTCCTGCATTTGCGTAAATACGGTCTGGTGGCCGAGCGGTTAGGCAGGGGTCTGCAAAACCCCGTACAGCGGTTCAACTCCGCTCCAGACCTCCAATTAAGCCCAGGTGGCGGAACTGGCATACGCACGGGACTTAAAATCCCGGGCCCGCAAGGGATTGAGGGTTCAACTCCCTCCCTGGGCACCAATTACAGGCAACTTAAAAGCCCCGGATTAATCCGGGGCTTTTGTTAGTTCTGCATTACCAACGGCAGATTGTTCAGCTGGCCCAATGTCTGATTGGCAGCCTTTACCCAATTGCGGTTGTTCCAAGCGACGTAGCGTAAGACCATTTCGTCCGGGGTGTCAGCTCCGCGAGCCACGTATTTGGAAATGACGTTGTTGGCGTCAGAGATACCTTCGGCGAAACTCGGGTACTTCCGCAAGTTGCCGCCGCCGATGCCCCAACAGTTGTGGCCAAGCTGGCGCTTGCACATGTTGGATTCGGATTGGGAAATAGCAATGATCATCTTCCAGTTCGGCTGGCTCAACAGGTGTTCGGAATATTCCGCCAAAGGAGAGTTCTTGCTTATAAGGTAGTTCTTGAGGATCTCAACGTTCGGGTCGACCTCCAAAGCCGGCTCGGTTGCCTGCTCGTCGGTGACCTGGTTCTCATCAGCGCTCTTGATTATTGCAAGTTCACTGTAATGAGGAATTTTGATGGTTTGGATATTGTTTATTTCAAAGACGAGTCGATCGTTGGCTTGAGCCGCCGCCAGGTTCGGAAAAAGAAACACGATCGTGGCGGAAAGCAGACCTACCAATAAGCTTCGGTCTACCAGGCTAAGCCGTTCAAAACGGCTTGTCATCTATAATAAACCTTCCTTGCCTTCTTGATTCCTTCTCCTATTCAGAAATAAGAAAGTTTGGTTGGACCTTTAATTAATTTTTCAATGTACTCCCCGCAATTAACGGGTGGTTGCGTGCCTTGGCCGCAAAATGGCTAAGATAAGCCTTTTTGCTGCCTATCCCGCCCCGCGCAAGGCGGGGACGGGGTACGCAACTATGAATACTATCATAAAATGAGGCTTTTGTCAACGCTTAAGACCTGCCGGCCTGCAACCTTAGGTTATTGAAATCTCCCCCGCTTTTCGGTATAATCTATCAGTAAAAGTTGCGCGCGGGTGGCGAAATGGCAGACGCACTACCTTGAGGTGGTAGCGCCCGAAAGGGCATGGAGGTTCGACTCCTCTCCCGCGCACCAGAAAATCGATAAGTCCAAATAAGCGCGCACCAAAAGGACGCTTAGCTCAGCTGGTTATCCTCCTTCGCTTTTATGGGCCCGTAGCTCAGTTGGTTAGAGCGCCTCGTTTACACCGAGGAGGTCATAGGTTCGAATCCTATCGAGCCCACCATAAAAGCTTCGGAGGACAGGGAGCGTCTCGCCTGCCCCACGAAGCCGAAGCGAAGCGGGGTTTACACCGAGAAGGCCGTAGGTCCGGTCCCTACATCACCCACTGGCGAAGCCAGGCGAGCGTCCACCAGGTAACTTCACAACTTTCCGAAATTTGGTATAATATTGTAGCTTTACCGCGCCTCGGTAGCTCAGTGGTAGAGCGCAGCCCTGAAGAGGCTGGCGTCGTCAGTTCGATTCTGACCCGAGGCACCATGCGGGTATGGTTCAGTGGTAGAATATCTCCTTGCCATGGAGAAGATACGGGTTCGATTCCCGTTACCCGCTCCAAGAAAGGATCCGACAATTGTCGGATTTTTTCTTTTCACAAGTAATATGAGAATGATGCGCATACCGAACAAGATAGAGGTCAGGAATATCTCCAAGACCGAACGGGGGGTTTTCGCCAGCTTCCACATCAAAAAAGGCGAAGTGATCGAGATGTCGCCGGTTATCCTTATCCCGAAGAACCAGCAGAAGGTTATCGACAAGACTTCCGTGTTCAACTACTACTTTTACTGGGGGCCGAAGAATCAGCCCGCCCTCGCCTTAGGTTACGGGTCGCTCTATAACCATTCCTATCAGCCGAACGCCCGGTATGACCATGACGAAAAACGGCGGCTGATGATTTTCCGGGCGATTCGGGACATCAAGAAAGGCGAAGAGATTCGGACCAATTATAACGGCGATCCGGATGACCAGACCAAGGTTTGGTTTCCCGTGAAGTGGTGAAAGTATTACAGCCCCCCCGGGGGGGGGATAATCAAATAAAAACGCCCTTGCGGGCGTTTTTATCAATGCAATTAACCTCTGCCGCTACATCGGCGATCTGACAGGACGCGATACGGCTCCTGCCAAGGCCAGGGCGGCGATCACGACGCCGACAATGACGTTGTTGGCCACTACCCGCGAGATGCTGCTGTAGTGCGCCGTAAACGGATAGATGATGACCCATAAGCCTAAGACCAGGTTGATCCAGCTGGCCCAGGTGCTGCGCTGGCTGTTCATCGCGATGATCGCGAGAATGGCCACGATAACGCCCACGATCACGTCGTTGACCGTGGAGGCCCCGAACGCGGAATACTTAAGGAAGAACGGGGATAAAATCAGCCAAAGACCGGCGATGATATTGAGCCCTGATGCGGTTCTCGACATAAGATTATCACCCCCTTTCGTGCCGACATTGTAGGAAGGATAAAGCTTGCCTGCCAGTGGATGTTTTTACATAACGAAAAACCCGGAGAGTTCCGGGTTACTTAAAGGGCCTAAAAAGGGTTAAAACGTCCTGTCCCGCCCCACGATGATCTTTAAGGTCTTGGGCTTAACCTCCACGATCGCCGGCGTCTTGGTCACGGCTTTATTGCCGGACTTCAAGGGCAGGCCTTCGGGGCTTAGGATCTCCAGCCTTTTCAGATGCAGTAACGAAGATCCCGGCACTCTCTCGAAACAGCCTTCCTGGATATGGCGGCGGTTCTGGAATATCTGATAGCGGGTCAGGGTCGGCAAAAGCAGCACGTCGAACATGCCGTCGGTGGGATTGGCGATCCCCTCTCCCCGGCACGCGCCGTCGCGCGCATCGCGCGTGTTCAGGATAGCCCCGGCGATCACCTGCAGCGATCCGTGGTATTTGCCGTCCGCGGAGAATTTTACCTCGAAGGCCGGCGGGTCTCCGAGTTTTCCCAACAGACCCATGCCCAGGAATCCGAAATCGGCATCGGAAGACAGTCCGAACGTCAGTCTGCTGAGGAACGGCACGCCTCCGGCTACGCCGGTATCGAGCATCTCCACCCGGCGGGCGGCGATGGTCTTGCAGGCGCCGTCAATGCTTTTGAGCCCTAAGATGGCGGCCAGTTCGGTCTGGAACAGCGGGATGTATCCGATGGTCACCTCCCGTCCGTTGACCGCGGAAATAACTTCCTGCAGGGTTTCGTCATTGCCTACCGCCACGAGGGTTTTTACCCCGTGTGAAAAAGCGAGCTCCGTGAGCTGCGGAATGGTCCTTAGGCTGGTCACCCGGCTGGTCTCTCCGGATATCCGGTATTCGGCCAGGCAGGAATAAAGCTCGTTCTGCACCCGGTCAAAGGATTTTTGGCTGAGTTTCGAGGGATCGATGATGTAGTAATACATATTGATCGAAAATAAAAGAGGATTTTATTTCTCCTCTTCGTCTTCCGCGTCCGCGGCCTGCATCTGTTTGGGTTCCTGCATCCGACAGGCTCCCGAGAAGTACGCCCCTTCGGATATCCCGAGCGTCCCGCAACTTATGTTGCCCATGATCCGGGCGGAACTTTCCAGATGGAGGGAATTCTTGACCGTCACGTTCCCCTTCACCGTACCCGCGATCACCGCGTTCAGGGCGATAAGGTCCGCGTCGATCTGGGCGTTCGGTCCGACCAGCAGGTCCTGGGAGGTGTGGACCTTGCCCGTGATGATGCCGTCGATCTTTATGTCCCCGTTGCTCTTAAGCTCTCCTTCGATTCTCATGCCTGCCGACACTATGGTCTCGGGGTAGGTTTCCCCCGGCCGGCCGGCCGTTTTTTTATTTAGCATCTTCGATTGCCTTAATTTCTTCTTCGGTCAGTTTGGATTCGGACTCCCCCGCCTTGATTGCCTTGGCGTACATGCGCGTGCCGTCGCGTCCATGCAGGGACGAGATCACGACGCCGTCATTGTGGGCGTTTAGTAACGACAGGGCGAAACTGATGTTGCCGCCCGCATCGTCGAACGGGTTGTACCGGATGAACCCGATTTTCTGGATGTTATTCTTGTTAAGGAGGAACAGGTCTTGAGTCTGCATGTGCAGGTTCTCGAGATCCGAGGTGAGCTTCGTTATCAACCGGTTCTGGTCCACCAGGATCTGTTCCAGGTCCTTGTTCACGTCGCCCTGGAAGAACTCCTTGCGGACGCGGTCCAGGCGGGCAAGCCTTCTGGAGGTGAAGATCGCCGCAATCAGAGAGATGACCGATAAGATGCCCGCGCCCCACAGCAGATATGTTTGGTTCATTTTTTGCGCTTCAATTCTCAAAGCTATTATATATGAAAGGCTTGGGTTTGAAAAATCCGGGAAATCGGCTATAATAAGCAGGATGTAAAGAACTAAACGCAACTTTCATGGCAAAAAACAACCCTGTTTCCGCGACAGTCAACGACCAGCAGGAAAACCGGCAGGTCAGGAAAGACCTCGTCTTCGTGGTCGTGATGAACCTTATTTTCTTCGCCGTCCTGATCGGGCTGTTCTTCTGGAACCGCTCGACCCAAGGCTTGGATCATTTCTTCGGGAAAATCCTGAAGTTCTAAATTTGTGCCTTAACATCCGACACTCATATCTTGGGCTTATGGTCTAGTGGTATGACGCCACATTCGCATTGTGGAAGCGGGAGTTCGATTCTCCCTAAGTCCACCAATATAACATAATAAATCTGTGTCGGATTGTTGAGGCGGGACTGGCGGACTAAAGTCCGCCGGACTGATGACTAAAGTCATCGTCCCAAGTCCACCAATTTGAAAAAGTTTAACCGCAGGCATTTGCCTGCGTTTTAATTTAGCTGATTCAACGAGGCGGACTGTACACCTTAAGACGATTTCCCCGATTGGTTCGGATTATCCCCCTACAAATACCAAAATTTAAGCGATCGATTTGGTCGGTTGTCCTGAGTGACTTATTTCCCGACATGCCCTATAGTTGTGACTTATGTGCGGCCACGCCTAAAGGAGGTCACTTCATGGTTTAAGGAGGGTTAGGGATGAAAGTAGCGTTAGAGATCGAAGCGTCTGTCAGGGAAATCTTCCGGACCTGTCTTCTCGGACTGGGACACGAGGTCGTCAGCCGCGGAGAACCCGCGGACATCGTCATCAGCGATTCTAAGGATTGGGAGGCTCTGCGTCGGGAACTCTCCTGCGGGTGCCGGATGGTGGTACAGTTCATCTGGCACAAACGGGAATCCGATAGTCCCGCGTCTGTCACAAACATCGCAGCGCAGGTGGTGAACTTGTGCCTGGTCAACCAGACCAGACGTTCGAGCGCCATCTACGACAGGTTAAGCGAGTTGATCCCGCGGCCAACGGTACACTAAACTACTTGCCCTGCCAACTTCGCCTTTCACGATCCGACCAGTCGGATCGTGTTTTTTTGCCGCAAAAAAACCGCGACTTAATCGCGGTCTTCATGCGAATTTAATTTTGGTTGACTGTCAGTTTCATCAGTTCCTCCCTGACCACTTCCCTGTCGTCCCAGGGAATGCTTTTGCCTCCGATGATCATGGTCTGCTCCGCGCCCTTGCCTGTGATGAGCACGATGTCCTTAGGCTTGGCCAAGGACAAGGCTTTCCTGATTCCTTCGCGGCGGTCTTCGATCACGAACAGGTCCAATCCCCTTTTCTTCCCGTGCTGTTCGGCGACTATCGCGATGTCTTCCACGATGGGTGTGGGATCGTCTTCGTACGGGTCCACGTTGGAGCAGATGACGATGTCCGCTTTTTTGGCCGCCGCCTCGCCCATGTGGCTGCGCTTGGCCTTGTCGCGTCCCCCGCCTTCGGCTCCAAGCAGCACGATCACCTTAGCCCCTTCCGTCGCCATGCCGCGCCCCGCGTCCAAAAGCAGGTTCATGCTCACCTTTTCGTGGGCGTAATCGACGATGGTTGTAAAGTTCTGGCCGGCGTCTATGACCTCCATCCGTCCGGGAATGAGTTTCAGCGCGGCAATCCCCTGCCTGATCCTGTCTTCGGGAAGCCCGAGCAGTCTTCCGGCCGCGATCGCGGGTAAGGCGTTCAGGACATTGAATTTGCCGAGCATGTTGAGGTGAAAATTTAAGGTGCCGATCCTGAAATCGACGCCCGTCACGTTTTCCTTAATCTCCGTCGCCCTGAGATCCGCGCCCTGCTGCAGGCCGTACGTGATTTTCCTGTCGGCCGGGAACTGCTTGTAGAACCTCTGGTGCTCGTCGTCGAAATTCGTGATGCTGCCGGATTCGATGTTCTCTCCCCTGATGGTCTTGCGGTGGCCCTTCAGGCTCTTGAATAGCTTGGCTTTGGCCTGTTTGTAGTTATCGAAACTGCCGCCGTGCGACGGCAGATGTTCCGGGGTCAGATTCGTGAAGATCGCGCAGTCGAAATCGATGCCGATGTGGCGGGAAAGTTTCATGCCCTCGGATGTAGCCTCCATGACCACGTGGGTGCATCCTTCTTTAACCATGGTTCTCAGGATTTTTTGGATCACGAACGGCCCGGGCATGGTCATGTGATATTCGTTCATGGTTTCCTTGTCGCCCATCCGGATGTTGGCCGTGCCGATCAGTCCAGTTTTGAGTTTCGCCGCATTGAGCACGGACCACACGAAGTTGGCGGCCGAGGTTTTGCCCTTTGTTCCGGTGATGCCGATGACGTAAAGTCTTCGCGAAGGCCAGCGGTAAACCGCGGCGGCAAGCAAAGCCTTCAGGTAATGGAACCACAGATATAATCTTTCGGGAAACAATTTTTTGAGCAGTTGTTTCATGGGACGGATATATATTTATTGTCTTATTTTACCTCATTCGCCTGCTCCGGCAAAATCGCAGCCAGCCCAAGGATTAATCCGAGCATGAGCATCCCCTGCTGGATGGTCAAGAGATAATGGTCGAACAGGCCCAGAATCACAAAAGAAGCCAGGCAAGTCAGGACCAGGAATGAATGCTCAGTTTTACGGTTCCACGTGAAACGAACCAAAAATCCTACGAGGACAAGCAAGAGCAATGAGCCGATGATGCCGGTTTCGACTCCGAGCAACAGGAAGATATTGTGAGGCGGCTGATACTGCCACCCGGCCAAACCGGGTTTCATGGTTTCCAAAGCTGGCACGTAGTTGTTGAGTCCTGCACCGGTAAACGGATATTGCCTCCAGATGGTAACAGCTTGGGCGTTAAAATCGGTCCGATATGAGACTGCTTTGGAATTGTTCAGGTCCGTTGCACGTGAAACAATGAAGTCATGAAACCCCAGCCAGATTGTTCCACATGAAACAATGAGCAGGATGGTCATAATTTTCGCGGTCAGATAATTTCTGGTTTTCAAGAACTGGTAAAAGTAAGCAATCGTTGACAAAGCTGCGGCTAACCAGGCTGCCCGGGAAAAACTAAGGAACAAACCGAAGATAAGGGTAAGGATCCCAAGTGAAACAAAAAGTTTCGTACGGATGGTTCCACGTGAAACCAAGTCCAGTCCAGCGATAAAGGATACGGTCAAAAATCCAGCCAGCACATTGGGATGTGAAAACGTTCCATATGCCCGTAGAACTTTTTGGCCCAAAACATCGATCGTAGCTAAACCTGGGGTTCCAAGTGGTGAAACATACTCTCCGAGCCAGGTCAAACCCAAACCATGTTGCACGTGAAACTGTAAGATGGCGATAACGGCTTGGAAGATCCCGCTTAAGAAAACGACCCAATAAATCCCCAGGATTTCTGATTTTCTGTTAAAATTGCAGGAAATATAGACAATAATGGCCATTAGCTCAACCCATTTCAGCCATCCAAAAAGGAATAAACCCATTTGTTGCACGTGAAACACAGATATTAGTGGGAAAGCCGCTGCAAGCAAGCAAAGCCAAAAAACCCTTGATTTTGCGAAACTTTTGTTAAAATCGGTAAATAACCAGGACAACAAGGCAGAAACAAACAGCAGATCCGATAGATATACCATGATTGCCAGGTAATATGAAACCGTGTCACCGATCAGGGCCTGCGGCTTGTTGTAGATGATTCTGGTCTGAAACGGAACGGTCAGCAGGAAGGTCAGAAACAAAAGTCGGTGTAATCTTAGGTTATGAAGGATATGTTTCACGTGAAACATTGACTTATTTAAGAGTTTATAGCTTTATGAAGGTTTCTTCTTATAAAATAGCACTTCAAGAACCAGTCGTATAGTTTGGGAATATCCTTGATTTTAACCGGTTTTTGATTATGATATTAACAGGTAGTCCACAAAGGAGGCTTATAAACCATGACTACCAGGCAAGACGTACTCAAGGTCGAGCGGTTGAAGCGGGAAACTGAGCGGTTTTTGGCCGATTCCGGTCCCCCTGACAATGACAAGGCGGCCGGACTGCGGCAGTGGTACCGGGAATTCCTGGATCTGATCGATTCCGGGGCCCTGAACGACAAACTGGAGGAAACCCTATACGAATGCGAACGACGGCTCATCCGGAAGTACTCTGACTTCGATTTTTTGAAAGGAGAGGCAGCATGATCCATTCGTCGTAAGCCGGCAGCTGCATAAGGCAGCCCGGCTTTTATATTTGGACAAAACCAGGAATTGCCGATATAATATGTAAGCTTTTTTGGGTTGGCGCAGGCCTGCCCCGCACTACAAGATATTTGTTTTGCATTTGTTCGGGGGTGGGGTATTACGGTATTCGCTGCCTTTTAGGCAGCTGGCGCATGCCAACCCTCCAATTTCTATTTTGGTTTTGCATTTGTTCGGGGTGGAGTATGACGGTACTGACTGTCCTTCGGACAGTCTTGCGCACGCCTGCTTGCAGCACATTATCTGTTTCATATTTGTTCGGGGTGGAGTATGACGGTAGTACGCACGCTTCGGGTGCGTGTAGACAGGGTTCAATTCCCTGCACCCCGACCAAATATGAGATAAATAGGTGCGAGCGGGGTGCGTGTAGACAGGGTTCAATTCCCTGCACCCCGACCAAATGCAAGATTATAATAGATGCGGGCGCGTGGAGGGCGTGCAGGCAGAGTTCAAATCGCCAGGAAGGCGGTTTTTTGTTATCCTTTGATCATGCAAAAAGGCCTTGATTTTATTGGAGTGACCACGGTTTTCTTCTGCCATGACGGGCAGGGGAAGGTTTTGCTGGCCAAGCGAAGCCAGAACGCCCGGGACGAACAGGGTCGGTGGGATATCGGCGGGGGAGGCCTGGAATTCGGGATGAAGGTGGAGGAGTCCCTGCGCAGGGAGATTTTGGAGGAATACAACGCCGAAGTGCTGTCGTTCGAATTTTTGGGCTATCGGGACGTACACCGCACGCTCGACGGCAAGCCGACTCATTGGATCGGCTTGGATTTCAGGGTCCTGATTGACCCCGCAAACGTCCGGATCAATGAGCCGCATAAATTCGACGCCTTGGAATGGTTCGAGTTGGGAAGTTTACCGGAACCCTTGCATTCACAGCTGCCAACTTTTCTCAGGCTTTATGAAAACAAGTTGTAATGCTTAGTCCGCAACGAAAAAACCGCCCTTTTTGGGCGGTTTTTGCTAACCGATCAATATATATATGAGGGCGGGGACCACGAGCGCAATCTGCGTGACCGTCCCGAGAAACCAGAATCTCGGCATGGGCAGGAATTTCTCCCAATCATGGATCCTTTGGTGGAACGCGTGAAACTCCCGGAAAACGGGGAGAGCGCGCAACTTCTGCTTCCAGAACGGCACGTTGTCGATGAGATCCGGAAGATAACCGCCCAGGGCGCCGAGCGCGTAAGGGGTCAGGGTCGGGAAACTATAGAAATTTAACCAGATGAACAGCGTCAGGAGGAACGCGAAGATGGAATCGGCAAGCGCAAAAATCCAAACCGCGCGGGTCCAAACCAACTCGTCGTTTACCTTGGGGACATCCGGATGGTCGAAGTGGGGGATGGCGTCGAGAACCAGGTGGGAGGCAAAGCCCGCGGCTAAAGCCGCGATGGGATTATGAGTGGCGGCTCCGACCGCGATGCCGACCGCGCCGCCGACTATGACGTGTGTTGAAGCAATCATAAGCCTATACATTATATAGCAAGAATCGGCCGCCGACCAAGAACAGGGGTTTACAACAGGCCGAAGAATCAGTAGAATATAGGAGCAAAAAATCATCTCGGAGAACGAGCCTTCGTAGCTCAATGGATAGAGCAGATCCGTCCTAAGGATAAGATGGGGGTTCGATTCCCTCCGAGGGCACCATGAGGGCCCTTAGCTCATTTGGTAGAGCGCTTCCATGGCATGGAAGAGGTGACCGGTTCGAGCCCGGTAGGGTCCACCAATTTAAAAATCCCTTTTGAAGGCCCACACCCGCCGAACGGCGGGGTGTAGGGTCCACCAATAAGAACATCTCAGCAATGAGGTGTTTTTGTTTTGCAAAATAATTCACAGGCGCTTGTGGTAGTATAAAAGGTAAGGAGAAAACGTACAGAAAAAAACCACAAGGAGCGGAAATAATATGTCTGTAGGCTACGCGTTTTCGGAACAGGGGAACGCGGTGACGGACGGCAACGGCACTTATCTGACTTTCGTTCAGATGGAGCGGCTGATCCGGGGCAGCGCCTGGGGCGAGATCTTAAGGCGCGACCCGAAGTGCTGCCGGTTCAAGCGGTTCAAACCGCGAGACCTGGATGTGCAGGTCTGGGCCAGGCTCATCGGTGCCAACGGCCGCGACCTGACCCACATGTCACGATCGCGGCGGGGGATCAAGACCTTCGTCAACGGCACCAAGCGGCTGACCGCGGACGAGAAGTGCAGTCTGGTGCTGTCGGAGACATGGCATGACTGCGGGGAAGCGGCGACCCAAGCCGGCGATGTGCCTTCTGGCTGCAAGACTTTAGCCCAGCGCCTGGCGGAGACGGAAGGCCTGAAGATCGTCGTGAAGGATGTCTTAAGCTTCCACAAGAACGGCCTTGCCGACTGGGTCATAAACGTGATAGTGCCGGTGCTCGAAGAGCCAGGCAGGCTCAACCTCTACCATCGGGTGTTCACCAAGATCGATCACTTCAACTCCGGGATTAAGGCATGGGGCCGGGCCAGGCGGACTGACGACCGGGAACTTGCCGGGTGCCTGCGCTGGATGGCCTACGAGACCCTTACGGATTCGCTGCCGGAGATCATCGGCGCCGCGGCTGAGATGGAAGGCGCGGAGAGGTTCCTCGCTGCGAACACCCGACGGATCAGCGCGATGTTCGGCGACTTCGCAGGCAGAGAGGACGACATCCATGCGCGCATGGAAGAAGAGGGTCTGAAGGATCCAAGGGAATACGCCTGGAAGTTCCGGCGAGCGCTCGACCAGTGGCTTGTCTACCAGCACTTCTATCCGGTTCAGCTCGGGTTCTGTTATGCCGGCCCGTGACAGTCACGGGCCGGTTTTTTATAAGAAGCTTCACGAGAACTTTAAATTGGGGTAGATTGAAGGCATGAAATTCCCGACCTACAAAAAAGAAATGGAAAAATACGCAGCCGGTTTTTTGCGCGTCGCCGGTTGCGACGAGGTCGGCGTTGCGCCGCTTGCGGGACCGGTGGTGGCCGCGACCGTGATTCTTGATCCTGATTCGATCGGCAGGCAGCGCAGCAAAAATAAATGGTGGTACCGCGTCCGCGATTCAAAAACCGTGAACGAAAAAGAACGCGAGCAATTGTTGCCGTTCATCGAGGACAATGCGTTGGATTTTGCGGTCGGCTTGGTTTCGCATGAAACAATCGATGAGATCAATATCCATCAGGCGAGCATGCTGGCGATGGAGCGGTCGGTTGAGGGATTAAAAAAAATGAAACCGGATTTTATTTTTTTGGACGGGATCTGGATGCTGAAGGGTTTTAAGGAAGTTCCGCAGGAACCGGTGATCGGCGGAGATTCCAAAATTCTTTCCATCGCCGCCGCTTCGATTGTCGCCAAGGTCGCCAGGGATAGGTTCATGAAACAGCTCCACGAGCAATTTCCTCTTTACGGTTTCGATAAGCATAAGGGCTATCCGACGCTGTTTCATAAAAGAGCTTTGGTGGAATTAGGAGCGACTCCGTTTCACCGTAAAACGTTTTTGTTTGTGAAACAGATCATCGAAGCGCGAGGACAGAGAGAGCTTCGGTTACAGGAAAATAATTCAAGGTAGAACAAAACCGCCTCAGGGCGGTTATTTATTCGATGATTTTTTGCGGGGGCCCTTCGCCCTGCCGCTGGCGATTCATTAGGCCAGTGGTTTGTCTGCCACCTTGCGGTGTCATCCAAACCACTGGCGGAGAGGGAGGGATTCGAACCCTCGAAGAGCTTGCGCCCTTACCGGTTTTCGAAACCGGCGCACTCGACCACTATGCGACCTCTCCAGATGTGTGGCTTACATATTATATTCATTTTTACCCGTTAAGTAAATCCGGGGCCGAGCCGCTGACCGAACAAAAAAGCTTCCCTTGAGGGAAGCTTTTTTGGGAGGAAAATTAGAACGTAAACTTGCGGGCCAAGGAACCGACTACGGGCAATTCCTTCTGCTGGCCATTGACCGCGTTGATGATCCCGATGATCGCTAAGATAAGCGTGCCCAAACCGACGATCGGATAGACGAACATATTTAACACCCAAAGATGGATGGCGCCGAATACTGCAGTCAAAAACCAGTAGGCCACCCAGATGATGACCAGGACAAGTCCTTGCTTGATATGAAACTTTACGAACTGGTTATCCTTGGCCACAAGCAGCGGGATAAGGATAAGGATCCCGAGGTAGGCGAGAATCGCCATGACCATCTGGTTGCTCGCGTCGGCGGCCGCCGGAGGGACCGCGGGAACGGCTGGGGCTTGCGGCTGGCTGAATGCCGATTCGATGTCGGCGGCTTGCCAACCGGAGGCAGTCAGTTTCTGGCGGATATCCGCGTCGGACAGACCTGACTTGCGGGCATTCGCCACGTAGTTTGAGAGTTCTGGGTTCATATTGCAGGATCTTGGTAGTTAAATTTTTTGTTTCTTAGCCAATAATCCTATAGGTAATATATCGCAAGGCAATACCGATAGCAAATAGAAACCTGCTCTGAGGCAAGGGCTCTTGTCTAAAGCCTCGGCATGGGAGAGGACTGCAATTTAGCCAAAACCGTTTCCTATACTATATAATAGGTATAGCGATAGCAATTTCCAGAGACAAACGAAAGACATGAAAACAAAAGTTCTAATTCTGCACACCTCCGTCGGCTACGGAATCAAGATCACCGCGCAGGGGATTTACGACAGGCTTAAAGGTTCGGCGGAGTTTATGCCCCGGATCGAAGACCTCCAGGAGATGGAGAAGGGTTTTTCGGTTTCGCTTTTACAGAGGGTTTATCTGGCTGTCATCGAGAAGATGGCGTGGCTGTGGGGCGTGCTCTATAACTCGCGCCTGGTGATGTGGATCATGCTGCCGCTCCGGAAAAGCATCGCCTCGTTCAAGGCAAAAAAGACTCTCCAGGTCCTGCGGGAGTACCAGCCGGCAATCGTGATTTCCACCCAGGCGGCTCCGACCGGCATCGTGGCTTATCTGAAATCCAAGGGCCTGTACCGGGGGAAACTGGTCGCTGCCTTTTCTGATTATCACCTGCATCGGTTCTGGCTGTTCGACGAGGTCGATCTTTATATGTGCAATATCCAGGAGCAGGCCGATGAGCTGCGGGCCATGGGGGTGACGCCTGACCGGATCGTGGTCAGCGGTATGCCGGTGCTGGAAAAGTATCTCAAACAGATCAACCGCGAAGAGGCCTGCCTGGCCTTCGGGCTGCTGACTTCGATGCCCGTGGTGCTGATGTCCGGGGGCAGGAGAGGATTGATCGCGTCCAAGGAAATATTTCTGCGCCTTTTGCGGAGTCCGAAGAGCTTCCAGGTCGTGGTGGTGGCCGGGAAAAACGAGGAGCTTAAGGAAGAGCTGTCCAAGATTTCCTCACCCGCCAGGCATCCGGTGAAGATCTTGGGCTTCGTGGAAAATCAGGACGTGCTCATGAGCGCCGCCACATTGATCATCAGCAAGCCCGGCGGCCCGACGATCGCGGAGGCGGTGTCCAAGCGTCTGCCGGTGATCATTACGGACGCGCATCCCGGCCACGAGGAAGCCAACAAGAATTTTTTGGTCCGGCAGGGAGTGGCGGGCTACGGCCGGATCCCGCGGGAGGTCGCTTTTCTGGTGGAGCAGGTCCTGGAAGGCAAGCAGATCAACCAGCAGGAGCAGGCGTTCCGCCTCCTGATCGAACCGAAGGGCCGGAAAACCGTGGAAGAATCGCTTAAACTTATCCGTCCCGAACCCCAGGGGCTGACCATAAAAAACTACCAGGCTTAAAGCCTGGTTTTTTGCAGTTTTCCCCCGAATTCCAAGTTGACACTTTAGGGGGCAAATATTAGAATTGAATTACTTAAAACGAGGTACTTCAATGGCCAAAGACAAGAATTTAATAAACAAACTTATGGGAACACAAACAGTATCGGAAGAGGATGAATTGGAGGATCGGGACGGGGAAGAGATGGAAGAAGAGACCAATGAACCCGCTGCCTCGTCGCAGGAAGACTGGCTTTCGGAATACGAGGGTCAGCTGACCATCGACATGTTCCAGACCAAGGACAACGTGATCATCAAGTCCACCATCGCCGGCGTCAAACCGGAAGACATCGACGTCACCATCGCCAACGACATGGTCACTATTCGCGGCGAACGGAAGCGCGATTTCGAAGCATCCTCCGAGGACTATTTTTACCAGGAATGTTATTGGGGCAGTTTCTCCCGTTCGGTCGTCCTGCCGGTGGACGTCGACATCGAGAACGTTTCCGCGGACCTGAAGGACGGCATCCTGACCGTGATTTTGCCGAAAGCGGCCAAGGCCAAGGCCAAGAAGATCAGAGTCGGCAGCCACGTCTAACTTTTACAATAAACACTAACACCAAACCGCAAAGGCGGCCTCAAACGAGAGAGCCGCTTTTGTTTTTGCCGGGAAACAGCGGACATATTTCGGAGCGAGCCGGCGGGTGAAAAGGGTGACGGACCCCGGCTTGATTTTTCCGCGACTTTGTGTCAAACTGATGTGAGTTTTGAAACAAGACCGATTAATCTCCTCCGCGATCTGACTGAGGAGGGGAACGCAAACAATAGATGGATATTTCCACGCTTTCGAAACAATTGAACATGCCGATCCACCAGCTGCGGGCCAGGATGTCCGCCGCGGGCTTCCGCGTGTCCCCGAAAGCGAATAAGATCGACAATTATCTGGCCAAACAGGTAATCCAGGCCCTGTCCCAAAGGGAAGTCAAAGCGGAACCGAAGCCGGGCCTGAACAAACAGGTGACTCTGCCCAAGGTCTTAAGCGTCAAGGATTTGGCGTTGAAGCTCGGCCTCGACATCACGGTGGTGATGAAAAAGCTCATCCAGAACGGCGTTATGGCCACCATCAATGAGGAAATCGATTACGACACCGCGGCCATCGTCGCGTCCGATCTCGGGTTCGAAGTTTCGGAAGTCCAGGAGGCGACTGTTCGCCTGGGGGTAGGCTACGTGGCGGATGTCATGGAGAAGGAGAAAGCCGCCAGTCCCGACCAGTTCGCCGCGCGCCCGCCGATCGTGGCGGTCATGGGCCATGTCGACCACGGCAAAACCACGCTTTTGGACACCATCCGCAAGACGAAGGTCGTGGACACGGAAGCCGGCCGGATCACCCAGCACATCGGCGCTTATCAGATCAACCGCAACGGCAAGAAGATCACCTTCCTGGACACGCCGGGGCATGAGGCCTTCGCGGCCATGCGCGCCCGGGGCGCCAACGTCACGGACATCATCGTCCTGGTGGTGGCGGCCGACGACGGGGTCAAGCCGCAAACCATTGAAGTCATCAACCGGGCCAAGTTGACCAGCACGCCCTTGATCATCGCCTTAAACAAGATAGACAAGCCGGACGCCAACCCGGAACGGGTGAAGAAGGAACTGTCCGACTACGGCGTGATTGTCGAGGAGTGGGGCGGCAAGGTGCCGGTGGCCAAAGTGGCGGCTTTGACCGGCGAGGGCGTGGATGAATTGCTGGACCTGATTCTTTTGCAGGCGGAAGTCATGGAGCTGAAGGCCAACCCGCAGGGCCAGACTATGGGCACGGTCATCGAATCGCACTTGTCGAGGACGCTGGGATCCGTGGCCACGGTCCTCATACAGAACGGGACCCTAAACCTGTCCGACGTGGTGGCTATGGGCAAGGCCTACGGCAAGGTGCGATCCATGACGGACGCGGTCGGCAAGAAACTGAAGAGCGCGGGACCGTCGGTCGCCGTGCAGATCACCGGTCTTTCCGAAGTGCCGTCGGCCGGCGATGTCCTAAAGTCGTATTCCTCGCTTGAAGAGGCGAAAAACCTGGCTTTGGCCGCGGTGAAGGCCGAACGGGCCAAGAAAATCCAGAGGCTTGGACAGGTTAATG
>JBLMZV010000016.1:0-5795 GCA_050259015.1 Candidatus Saccharimonadota bacterium | reverse complement strand
GGACATCCTTTTGGAACTGGAGAAGCTGATCGGCCATAGGATCAAACTCGACAATGTCGCCCAGACTACGCTGGGCACGGGCAAGAACGGCGACGGCCTGGAAGCGATCCGGATGTACCGGCAGGGGAGAATCGACGATCTCAAGAAATATTGCCTCAACGACGTGAAAATCACCAAAGAGGTCTACGACTACGCCCAGACCTACGGCAAGTTGCTTTACAAGGATTATTTCGATACCAGGGAAGTCAAAATTTCCTTCCCGGAACCGGCCGCCAAAAAGCCGGCCATGCGCCAGACTTCGCTATTCTAAAAAACTTATGAAAAAGCGTTTGACGGTAATCGCCTCGATCTTCGCCGGGTTGATCGTTGCCCTGCTTGCGCTTCCGCCCGTTTTTTCCGGACGGATCGTGCTGAGCCAGGGCCTGGTTCTCGGCGACTTCACGCTGCGCTGGTACGGGCTGATCCTCGCGGCCGCCGTCCTCATCGGCTATTGGGTGGCGCGCAGGAATTCCTGGCGGTTCGGCATCGGCAAAGAAGAGGTGGATGACGTATCCTTCTGGCTCGTCCTGGTCGCTATCCTTTCGGCCAGGGTTTACTACGTCCTGTCCCTTTTCCCGTATTTTGCCGAGCATCCGGCGGAAATCGTGAAGATCTGGCACGGCGGACTTTCGATTTACGGCGCCCTGATCGGCGGCACGCTCTTCCTGTATCTCCGATCGCGCCGGAGGATCTATTCGGCGGGGCAGCTGTTTGATTTGGTGGCGTTGGGGCTGCCGCTGGCGCAGGCGTTCGGGCGACTGGGAAATTTTTTCAACTACGAGGCGTTCGGTTTGCCCACCACTCTTCCCTGGAAGATGTACGTGCCGCCCGCTTTCAGGCCGCTGCAGTTCGCAACTTACGATTTCTTTCACCCGACCTTCCTTTATGAGATGATCTGGAACCTGATCGTCTTCGCTGTCCTCTGGAACCTTAAGGGCCGGGTCAAACACGGCGTGCTTGCCATGTCTTACCTCGGGCTATATTCCGTTGGACGGTTTTTCATCGAACCGCTCAGGTTGGACGCCTCCTACGTGGGGAATTACCATCTGGACCAGTTGGTCGCTTTTTCGGTCGCGATAGCGGCCATGATTTCGATATTTTTCGTATATAGCCGGAGCGATCGGACATAGGCGCCGCCGGGCTTGAAAAATCGCCTGATTTCTGGTATCGTTAAGGCGATTTATGTTCAACCGATTATCGTCGCTTATCCTGGCGATTTTATTATTCGCCATCCTGGCAGGGAGCGCCAACAATTTCTACGTTTTCGCGGTCTCCCTCGCAATACTTTTGGTTGCGTCGTTTTCGATTAATCTGAAGAGAGTGGGTCTGTCCTGGCCGCACCTGTTGTTGCCGGTTTTTTTTCTGCTCGGGATCGGCGGCGTCTTCGTGATCATCACCACCTCCGCCGAACGGAATATTTTCCTGCTGGCTGCTTCGGTAGTGTTCTACCTGCTCGAATCGAACCTGGGGAAGGAAAGCCATCTGCTGCAGAACATTTATTTGTTCTCGGTGTTCTCGCTGTTTTTGGGCCTGTTCTCCGCGCAGTTCTATTTTCACCTGCCTACGGTCCTGCTGGTTGCGGCGACGTACCTCATTTCCCATTTGCTGATAGTACAGGGCTACGCCGGGTTCTCTCTGCCCGCCAAGAAGTATTTCCATATCCTGACCGGCCTGGCCTGCGCTGAGGTCGCGTGGGGTCTGACTTTTTGGCCGACCCATTACTTCGTTGACGCCGTCGTCCTGTTCTGCGTGTTTTATCTGATTTGGATATTCTCTTTTTCCGCGTTTTTCGGCAAGTTGACCTGGAAAAAGGCCTACTGGCAGCTCGGCTTGGTCGGCCTGGCGCTGTTGATTACGTTAACATCCGCGGCCTGGCGGCCGCTGGTCAAATAGGAGCGATCATGAAAAGACTTCCGGCTATCGACTGGTCCAAATACACGCCGTTCCAAAAAAAAGTTCTGCAGGCCATTTGCCGCATCCCGAAAGGGAAGGTGTGGACGTACAAGCAGGTGGCGGAGAAGATCGGCTCTCCCGGAGCGGCCCGGGCGGTCGGAGGGGCATTGGCCGCTAATCAGGACGCGCCGACAGTGCCGTGCCATCGGGTGGTGGCAAGCGACGGCAGTCTCGGCGGTTATTCGGGTCGGGGAGGAGTGAAGGGCAAGCTGAAACTTCTTAAGCTCGAAGGCGCATTATAGGAATTATCAAGAAAACATGACCAAGAAACAATGGGCAAGCATCGTGATCGTGGCATTGATCGTCGGCACCGCCGGCAGCATTTTTTGCACCCGCTTTTTGATCCCGTATCTGTCTACCTTCCGGCCTCTGGGATTCCTGAGGAACCTGCAGACGACCACCCCGATCATCATCAATCGCCGGGAGGAAGTCCGACTGGATGACGGTGTCAACATCACGGATGTGGTAAAGCAGGCTGAACCGGCCACCATAACCCTTTATTCAGGCAAAGCCAGGGCGGATCTAAAGCCGGCCGGATCCGGCGTGATCCTCACTTCCGACGGAGTGATCATGACCACCAGGGAAGCGGCGGGCAACGGCGCCGATCTGCGCGTCATGCTTAACGACGGCAGGATCTATCCGGCCCTTTTGAGGGCGCTTGATCCGAAAAGCAGCCTGGCGGTGATCACCATCGAGGCCAGGGATCTGCCCGTTTACCAGCTGGCCGACGCCCAGGCGCTCGAGATCGGGCAGAAAATCCTCGCGCTCGGAACAGGCAGCCAGGAATTCACGAGGAACTTCGCCTCGGGTCTCGTCACCAGCACGGTGGCTAATTCCGCTTCCTTAAGCCAGGTGCTGGCCACCTCCCAGATGACCGAAACCTTAGGTACGGACGCCGTCATGACCTCAAGCTTCACCGGCGGTCCTGTGATCGATCTGCAGGGCAGGCTGATCGGCCTGGTCTCCGATTCCACCGGAAAAATCCTGACATCCGAAGCGATCCAAGGCGCGCTTTCGTCCTATCTTTCGCAGGGGAAAATCGTAAGGCCGTTCTGGGGCATCAGATATTTCGATCTTTCAAAGAGCCTGGCGGCGCTGATCGGACAGCCTCAGGCCGGCGCTTTGGTGGCGGGGTTCGAGGACGGCAGTCCGGCGGCAAAAGCGGGTCTGTCCGCAAACGACCTCATCGTGAAGGTGAACGGACTTGATGTGACTCCGGCGCAGAGCCTGGAAAGGCTCGCGAATTCCAAATCCGGAGACGTAGCCCTGACGGTGATCCGCAACGGCCAGACTCAGGAAATAAAATTTAACGTTCCTACCCGATAAAATGGACTGCATTTTTTGCAAAATAGCCAACAAGGAAATACCCGCGGAAATCGTCTACGAAGACGATGACGTGACGGCTTTCCTGGATATAAACCCCACGGCAAAGGGTCATACGCTGGTCATCCCCAAACAGCACAGCAAGGATCTGCCGGAGACCGGCGACCGGACCCTGGGGCTTATCCTCCCGGCCGTGAAAAAAATCGCCGCCGCCGTCATGAAAGCGACGGGCGCGGCAGGATTCAACCTCGGATGCAACACCGGAGAAGCGGCCGGGCAGGTGGTTTTCCATCTGCATCTGCATATCATCCCGCGTTACCGCGACGACGGGCTGGTTCCCTGGGGCCATCACGCCATGGAAAAGAAGACACGGGAAGAGATCGCGGCGGAAATCAAAAAGTATCTTTAACCGCGGCTGAGAATGCCGACTGCCATATGAAATACCTCGTCACGGGAGGGGCCGGGTTCATCGGTTCGAATTTCATCCGGTTCATGCTCAAGAACCATCGGGACTGCCGGATCGTGAACCTGGACAAGCTAACCTACGCCGGGAACCTCAGGAATCTGGAAGAGATTGAAGCCGACGACCGGTATGAATTCGTAAAAGGGGACATCGCGGACGAAACCCTGGTCGATCGGCTGATGGCGAACGTCGAAGCGGTGGTGCATTTTGCGGCGGAAAGCCACGTCGACCGTTCGATCAGCGATCCGGGGACATTCGTCAAGACCAATGTCTGGGGCACGCACGTCCTGCTGGAAGCGGCCCTCAAACACGGCCTCAAGCGCTTCCATCACATCTCGACCGATGAGGTATTCGGCGCGCTGCCTTTGGATAATTCCCGGAGATTCACTCTCGACACGCCTTACGATCCAAGCAGCCCGTACTCCGCTTCGAAGGCGGGGAGCGACCATCTCGCGCGGGCGTATTTCAAGACCTTCGGCTTGCCCGTGACCATTACCAACTGCTCCAACAATTACGGTCCTTACCAGTTTCCGGAAAAATTGATTCCCCATATGATCCTCAAGGCGATAAGGAATGAACGCCTGCCGGTGTACGGGAAGGGCGAGAATGTCCGCGATTGGATTCATGTCGAGGATCATTGCCGCGCGATCGATTTGGTGTTGCAGAAAGGCGCTCCGGGGGAAACCTATCTCGTGGGTGGAAACGAGGAACGGACAAACCTTGCGGTGGTGAAGCTGATCCTCAAGTACCTCGGTAAGGGCGAGGACCTGATCGAATTCGTCAAGGACCGTCCCGGCCATGACCTTCGGTACGCCATCGATTCGAGCCGGATCGAACAGGAATTGAATTTCAAGCGGCATTTCAATTTCGAGGACGGATTGGAACAGACCGTGGACTGGTACCTGGATAACCGCGATTGGGTCGCGAACCTCGAAAGCCGCACGTATTCCCAAGTAAAATAGAAAATCCCAATGGAAAAAACCACCGCATACGCAGTCACGCCGACCGCCATTCCTGGCCTGCTGCTGGTTGAAATCTCTTCGGTAGAGGACGACCGGGGCTGGTTCCAGGAAAAATACCAGAAGGAGAAGCTTACGGCCGCAGGTCTGCCCGCCGGTTTTCAGCCGGTGCAGCAGAACATCTCCTTCAACCGGGAGCCGGGCGTAACCAGAGGCTTGCACGCGGAGCCGTGGGAAAAATACGTGAG
Organism: Candidatus Saccharimonadota bacterium; assembly: GCA_050259015.1. Taxonomy (GTDB): domain Bacteria; phylum Patescibacteriota; class Doudnabacteria; order UBA920; family O2-02-FULL-48-8; genus JBLMZV01. Next base: position 810 of record JBLMZV010000016.1, on the reverse strand, counting down.
CGTGGTGCGGGGCAAAGTGTTTGCCGCCTACGTCGACCTGCGCGCGGGAGATCATTTCGGGAAGACGGTCACAGTGACGATAGATCCGGGCAAGGCGGTTTTTGTCCCGCGCGGAGTCGCCAATTCGTTCCAGACGCTGGAGCCGGAAACCTACTACTCCTATCTGGTGAACAGCCACTGGTCTCCGGACGCGAGGTACGTAAGCGTCAATCTCGCGGACCCTGATCTCGGGATTGTATGGCCGATTCCGCTTGCCGGGGCCGTCATCTCCGACAAGGACAGAAAACATCCGCAGCTAAAGAACATTCAGCCTTTTTAATTTATGAACCCTCCGAAAGTCCTTATCATCGGAAGCAAGGGGACGCTGGGCCAGGAGTTTCTCCGGGTCTATGCCGACGTAAGCCCCATAGCCTGGGATCGCGAAGAGATAGACATTACGGACAAGAACGCGGTCGAAAACAGGCTTGCGGAACTTCAGCCGGACATAGTCATCAATTGCGCGGCTTACAACGCCGTGGACAAAGCCGAGCAGGATCCGGAGCTTGCGGATGCCATCAACGGCTACGGGCCGGGGAACATTGCGGCCGCCTGCCGGAAGATCGGGGCGGTCATGGTCCACTACAGCACTAACTACGTTTTTGATGGAAGCCGTGAGGGGGGCTATAATGAAGAGGACGAGGCCAAGCCTTTAAGCAAGTACGGCGAGTCGAAGCTTTTGGGGGAAAAAGCGGTAATGGCCGCCTCCAATCTCGCTTACGTAATCCGGACCTCGATGCTTTACGGCTTGACCGGCAACGGCAAGAAAAGCTT
>JBLMZV010000015.1:0-7669 GCA_050259015.1 Candidatus Saccharimonadota bacterium | reverse complement strand
TACTATTAATTCCTTTAAAGAGTATCATATATATAAAGCGAAAGCAAACCTTATTGTCTTGCTTCCGGACTTTGATTCCGGGGCAGTCCCGAGTCGCTTGGCGGTGGGGGGCAAACACTTTACGAAAAATAACCGCTTACGCCGGTATCCAAATTTTATTGTGGCAGCCCCACCGGGAATCGACGCTCATCGCGTCTGTGGGCGCTCGTCCAGGGCAGCGCCGGAAGCTGCGCTCGCTCGCTTCCGTCGACGCTCGACTGAACGCTGAGGCGTTCGTCTCACTTCTGCCCGTTCGATTCCCGTTGGAGCATTCAGAAAAGAAAAAGCCCGACGCAAAAGCGTCAGGCGTTTTCTTCTGGCAGCCCCACCGGGAATCGAACCCGGATTCTCACATTGAAAGCGTGATGTCCTAACCATTAGACGATAGGGCCATAAGGCTTTGATATTATACCTTAATTCCCGGGATTTTTCAACCCCACGCCTGACAGTCAATTGGACACAAAAAAACCGCCCGCAGGGCGGCTTCTTTTAGCCTGCCGATCAGGATCGGTTACCGCCTGCCGGAAAAAATCCTGGCAGCGACATGGCCGATCTCTTCGGTAAGGTATTTGATTCCGGTATAACGGGACGGATACCCCACCAGTTCCATGAATCCCAAGCCTTTGACCTTCTTTCCCGAGAAGACGCCGCTGACGACAAGGGGACCCTCCCAGTAATTGATCGAGCCGAACAGCATTTCCTGGTTGGGGATCCGCGCAGTCAGATTGAGTTTGATGTCCTTGCCCGGCACTTCGATTTCCCACTCCAAAGGATAGCTGGCCCCGCTTTTGGGGCTTGTCCAGTGCTTCTTTAGAGGGGTTATTTTGACATTTTTCAGGTGCCCCTGCTTGCTGTCGCTGTAGATGATGTCCGCCAGATGGGTCCTTACTTTGCCGTCGTCATAGACGAAACAGACCATCTCCGCGCCGTTATCGAGCTGGATCGAGAACCAGTCCCACCTGTCGAGAGACCGGTTGGAATCGGCCCACTGGTGGTCCATCCATGATTTGCCCGTGACCTCGATCCACTTATTTTTTAGCCTTATCCGGCCTTGGGTCTTAAGTCTGGTCAGGGAATAGTAATAGGTGGTCTTGGAGTGCAGGTTCAGGTATCCCTTGCCGCCTTCCAACAGCGGCTTCTTCTGGGAAGTGAAGTACAGATCGACATCCTCGTTCTTTATGTGATACCGGGATCCGTCGATTTTCTCCATGACGCAATTCGTATATCCGTTCTCCGGCTGAGGGTTCAGATAATTGATGTAGAGCAGGGGTTTGGAAAAACTGTCGTCGGACAGGATCGAAAACGGGGCGATCCGGTGGTAGTATTTCTTGGTTTTTATGGCGCTGACCAGGGAGTGGGAAAAATAAGCGGTCTTTAAGGGAATCCGGCTCAGGACCGGGAGGCCGAATTTCTTTACGTCGACCCGGAAAAGACAATCCATGAACGAATATTCGTTGCCGCGGGCGTCTTCCAGGTTGCCGTTGAAATACCACCACTCGATGATGTAATTGTGGAACGATTCATCCAGCGGGAATTTCACAGGCTTATATTTTGTATGCATGTGTTTGGTTTCGTGTGACTTGGATCACCCATATCATAGCATATCACGTCTTGCTCAGGTCGGCGGGATTGTCCTGGTATTTTCAGGCGCGTCTCCTGATAATAAAAAACCGCCCCTAAGGGGCAGTTTTTGGAGCGCATGGCTATGCGGCTTTCTTGACCGGGATGTAGATGTCCGTCCGCCACTTGGAGGTATCGGGCTCGCTTTGCGGGTCAGTGAAGTAGTACTCCCACATCGGACCGTTCAGCTCGTAGCCGTTTTCTTTTATCCAGCTCATCATCTCCGCGTAGGTCTTCTCCAGGGTTTCGTACGGCCCCATGTGGATGGCGGTGGCGGCCTGGGTCGCCGGCAGGGTCAGGGGCTGGATGCTGTCTGCGCCCTGGATCGGCTGGGTCGTGGGGAAGCCCGGGATCATCTTCCAGCGGCCTTCGGCGTCCGGACTCATTTCCGGGTAGTATACGAAAGGCATGCCGGCCGGCTGAATGCCGTTTTGGCCCAGGTAGGCCATGATTTGCCCATAGGCTTGCCCGATGACCTTGCTGACCTCGGCCATGTTGGACACGATTTCCATGCCCGCCGCCGGGGTGGACTGGGTGTCCACGATTTTTATTTCCGTCATAGAGTCTCCTTTGTTAGTCGTTGACTTAATTATATATTAGCTTGCGTTTATTGCAATGCGGAGATTAACCGAAGTCTTGATTAGCGGAAGCCGCCCGTTTTTGTTATTCTGCCTCCATGAACAACGACAGTGACATTATCGAATTCCTGATGCTCCTGTTCCGCGCGGGAGCGGTGGTATTCCGCAAATTCGGGGGACAGGGCCTGGGCTTCGGAGATGTAGCTCCCTTATACGCCTTAAGCCGGGCGCCGGACAAGAAGCTTAAACTCAAAGAATTGGCGGAGCGCTTGGGCATGCCTTTGCCTATGATGCCCAGGCTTTTGACATCGCTTGAGAAGGTCGGGGCCGTGACCCGCGGCAAAGCCGGGGAGGGTGAATTGGTTTCCATTACCGTCAAAGGCGAGGACATGCTTGAGAAAAGCCTGACTCTTGCCAAGCTGCGGTTTGCGAATCTCATTCCGAAAGAGCAGGCGGAAAACCTCAAGACCGCCAACGAGGTTTTGGGGAGCATAAGGGAATAATAAAACCCCGGACAATTGTCCGGGGTTTTGCTCAGACGCTCGGCAAGGCGTCAAAGGTCTTCCTGAAGTCCGTCATCCATTTGTCGGCTTCGTCCTTGGACAACTTCTTGATGTCCGCCGCCATTTCGGGGTGCGCCTGCTTAACGTGGTTCATGCCGTTGTCGACCATCTCTTCCGGGGTGTTGCCTGTGATGACCGCCCGGCAAGTTTCCGGTCCGCCCATCTGGGGGCAAGTGGCCTGCTTCATGATTTTAGGGTTAATGCTGATGGGGGATTTATACCGGCAAACAATGCGGGAGTAAATTGGACGGATCCGAACATCGGATAGCCTGCGTTTATTTTTTCTGCTACCATAAAAATACAAGCAAAAACAAACATTAACCGGGCGCGTATGAAGAAAAACTACATAGTTTGGCTGGTCGTGGTCCTTGTGGCAGGAGGCCTGGTCTACCTGATCTTAGAGGGGTACGGCCGGGAAGCTTTAAACCGGATGGCCGTGTTTGCGGGCAGTCCGGTGACGGAACCCGAATTTTGCGTCCCGGGCCGGATCGACAACTCCTATATCTGCGAGGACGTTCCGGGCCAGCTCAAGGTGTTTGCCGACCGCACGGGAACGCCGGATGAACTGCGTATATATCTGGAGAGGCAGGGCGTTGATTACGCGGAAGGCCTGACCGCCGGTTCCAAAGCGTCTTGGGCCGTTTCCGACATCGTCAATCTCAGGGCGGTGCCGAGACCGGTCAGGGCCTGGGCTAAATTCGGCATGAATGACCAGCAGGATCCGGCCGTGCGGCAGGGTCTCAAGAAGCTCGACTTCTGCGGCACGCTAAAAAAGGATCCGAAGGTGGCGGCTTGCGAGGTCTCGGGCGGGGACGGGTACGTGTTCCGGATGGCGGTCAAGTTCATGCCCGGCGTGACCAAAAACGAGGGCCTAAGCGCGATGGCCAGGTACAGCGATGTGGAAGTGGTGAAAGTCTATGACCCCAAAGTCCAGTCCGTGATTCTCACCGTGCCGCCTGTCGAGACAGTCAGCTGGATCGCCGCGCTTGCGGATAAAGGGTTTACGGTAAGGCAGATGACCCAGAAAAAGATGGTGCCCATAATAATCGACTGATGCTTTGTTCAGACCCCGCGGGATTTTCGCGGGGTTTTTGTAATACCTATATTAATACCTATCGCAATAGGTACGGCTTGTTTTATTTCTCCAATTTACTTTGGACCCGTATCCGATAAACTGCCATTAACAGATAATTAACCAAATCATCATGAAAGAAACTTTAGGCCAACTTTACGCCAAGGAGCTGGAGATGGAAGCTCCGGCGACCCGCAAGTGCATCGAGCGCGTGCCCGAGAGCCTTTATGATTATAAGCCGCACGAGAAATCCATGGTCATGCGCAACCTGGTGCTGGTGACCGCGGACATCGCCAACTGGATCGCGCACACCATCAAGGAAGGCGATATCGACTTTGCCACCTACCGCCAGGTGAGCCCCAAGACCGCGGCCGAAATGACGGCATTGTTCGACGACAACCTCAAACAGGCCTTGGAGGCTTTAAACAAGGTCAGCGACGAGGAGCTGGACAAGCCGTTCAATCTCAAGAACCAGGGGCAGGTCCTTATGACCTCCACGAAGCGCGAGACCATCGGGTCATCCATCAACCACCTGGTCCATCACCGCGGCCAGCTGACCGTATACATCCGGCTCTGCAATCTGCCGGTGCCTTCGATCTACGGCCCGTCCGCCGACGAAGGGGACTTCTAAAAATACAAAAACCCGCATCGCGCGGGTTCTTGTGTCCGATTCGCAAGTCCTGACCTACTTCGCCTGGATGTCCAAAAGGCGGAATTCTTTTTGGTCGCCTTCGAAGGTGACGATCACCTCCCGGCCGATGAACTGGGAGAAATCCCGGCTGGTATTGATGTAGACAGGGGGTTTGCCGGTCTGCCATTCCAGCATCAGGTTGCCCCGGCTTTTGCTGTCGGATTCCCGCAGGGTCCCAAGCCAGGCGTTTTCCGGGATTACGGCCTGGTTCTCGGTCTGCGACTGGTCAGCCGCGGCCTGGTCGCCTGCGCCGGTGCTCTTTTTGTCGGCCAGTTTATGGCCGATAATCCATCCCGCCAGGCCTAAAACTACGATTACAATCGCGCCCCACACATAAGCTTTCTTTGTCATATGGTTTGGTTAGCTGCCCTTACCATAACCCCAGCAATCGATTAAATCAAGCCCGCTTAACCTGTTGATGCCGGAAGCAGGAGACGAGATGGTCATTGACCATGCCCACGGCCTGCATGTGGGAATACACCACGGTTGGCCCCAGGAATTTGAAGCCTCGCTTCTTTAGGTCCTTGGCCCAGGCCACGGCCTCATCCGTGAACACCGGATAGTCTTTGCCGGTCTTGAGTTTGTGATCTATGGGTTTGTGCTTCACCCAGCTCCACATATATCTGTCGAAACTGCCGAACTCTTTGCTGACCTTGAGGAATTCCCTGGCGTTGCCGATGGCCGCCATGATCTTGAGCCGGTTGCGGATGATGTTCTTGTCGTTGAGGAGCCTGGCGATTTCCTTCTTGCCGAACCGCGCCACCTTTTTGGGATCGAATCCGGCGAAGGCCTTGCGGAACGCCTGTCGCTTGTAAAGCACGGTGCGCCAGGACAGACCCGCCTGGAAAACCTCGAGCACCAGGAACTCGTAGATCTTCCGGGCGTCGTGCACGGGCTTGCCCCATTCCTCGTCGTGGTATTTAAGGTAGAGCTTATCGTCCGTCTTGGGCCACGGACAGCGGCCGGTGTTTGTCTTCTTCATAAAGTCAGAATAACACAAGGAAACCCTGCGGCAAATACAAAAAGCGCCAAGGGGCTTGGCGCTTCTTAGGTCTTATGCGGCGGGTGACGAAGGATTTAGCGGATGATGCCGCGGAACGGATTGTCGGAAAGGAGCAGCCGGCTTAAGCGGTCGCCTCCGGGGTTGTGGCGCTGGTCGGGCTCGGCCTGGGGAGCCGCTCGTTTCTGAAGGTCCGCGTTGCCACGGCCGGGGCGGCGGCCGGAAATCCTGGGGCTCTTGAGATACATCTTCTTCATTCTCACGCCTCCTTGTTTTTGATAGACGTATCATAAGGCCCGAAGTTTGGTTTGTCAAAGCTGCCGTTTCCCGATTGTCCCGTGTCTGCTAAAATAATTCCATGAAACGAACAATCGTTCAGGTTATCGGTTGGTACGGCGTGCTGGCGGTGCTGGCCGCCTATGGGCTGTCGAACTTTCGGGTAATCGACTCCGGCAGCTGGTGGTATCTGGCGTTGAATCTAAGCGGCGCCTTGGGGATCATCGTCGAAGCTTCCGGGAAGAGGGATTATCAGCCGGTCATGCTCAACATCATCTGGGCTTTAGTGGCCATAGTCATGATCGGACAGAATCTGATGCGTTAAAAAACCGCCGCGCAACGCGGCGGTTTAATGCCCTTATGACTGGTCGTTCCCGGAATTGCCGGAGCGGCTGCTCCGTTTTTTGCCCTTTTTTGCGCCTGGCAAGTGTGGATCACCTCCTCGTTTTTTATGAGTATCCTAAAACCTACCATCGGCGGAGAGCCGGGAGTATGAGTGGATTATCTAAACCTTCGGAAATTCTTACGACAAGGTTAGTCGGAGTGAACAAAACCGCCCCTTAAGGGGCGGTTTATTTGAAGTTTAAGCGGCAGAGGCTTCCAGGGCGTCAGGCAGGGCTTCCATCAGGCAGGACTGTTTATCGGCTCTATAACGGCTCCAGGCCGATAATTTGGCCTCCTGGTGGGTTTGGATGGCCTCAGCCTTGGTTTGCCGGTACTCCGCCCAGGCCTGTTTGGAGGCCAGCCGTTTCTGTTTCCGGTCCGTGGACTTGGCGATCGCCGACAGTCTGCCCTCGCGTTTTTTCAGGGCTTTGTGGATAGCGCTATTGAACGCCTCCGCCGCCCTGGAAATGGCGGCATCGCGTTTTTTCTTGGCGTCAGTGACGCCTATTTCGTCGTAAACCCGTCCGATATCCCGGAGTTTTCTGCCGGGAATGGCCGCGGCGATCGTCATTCCGATTACGAGAGAAGATATTTTCTTGGATTTGTTTTTCATGAATTTGGTCTTAATTGCTTAAGCCCAAAGCCTCCGCTCCGCCGGCTTGGTTAAAGTAATAACGAAGCACTTCCCGATACGTTACATTTATCCAATTTTCCGAAGCTTTTCGGGCAGGGGATAATATTGACGCCTTTTGCCCAAAAGATTTTTGCCGAAACCGGTTGCATAAATGGCGCAGGTTACTTACACTTAAAGAGAGGAAAGTAAATCAAGAGATATGATAGAAGACACAAAACAACTGATGACTCCGGAAGAAGCGACTGAAAACCTGTTCGGCGAGCAGTACGTGGAATGGATGCTAAATACGGCGGTCAGGACGGTGCGCGCCTGGCCGGAAATGGAGAGCATGCGGACGGCGACGCCCAAAATCGAAAAGATCCGGAAATTCCTGATCCAGCGGTTTATCGCGGCCGAAGCTTTTTTGGGCGGCAAGGAAGGCGATCCCGGTTTCCTGGGTTTCGCCATCGGGAATCTGTCCGAGGTGTCCGATCCTCTGGCCGAAAGCGCCCTGGAGGAACTGGAGAAACTCCGCGACAAGGTCAGCCGCAGCAGCAGCGGCGAACGGGAATCGTGGGTCAAGCTGCTGAAGGCCGTGGGCGTGACCGCCGACGAGATCCAGCGCGCCGAACCCAAGGAACCGGCCCGGACCTATATCGCGGAACTATCCGACGTCTATTCCAATTCCGACTGGCAGACCGCCATCGGCTCCTTTGAAGCCCAGCTGCAGTGCATGAAGCCGGAGAACGAGGCTTTGCTGGCCCTCATCCGCAACAACACCGGCCTGCCTGAAGCGCAGGTCGAGGCGATGCTCCCGAAGGCCGAGCAGGCCA
>JBLMZV010000014.1:0-12786 GCA_050259015.1 Candidatus Saccharimonadota bacterium | reverse complement strand
TATCCCACCCCGGACGGGACCGCTGTCCGCGACTATATCCACGTCCGCGATCTGGCGGAAGCCCACGCCTTGGCTATTTCCAAGCTCGAGAAGGATCACGGCCTTTCGGTCTACAACGTGGGAACCGGGCACGGCTACTCGGTTTCGGAGATCGTAAACACCGTCATGGAAGTTACGGGGAAAATGGTGACGATCGAAAAGTCTCCCCGGCGCGCGGGGGACCCGCCGATCTTGGTGGCGGACAACACTAAAATCGTAAGCGAGCTCGGCTTCGCCCCGCAGCATTCCGACCTTAGGACAATCATCGCGTCCGCCTGGGAGTGGCATAAAAAACTTTTTTTCCCGAAACCGGTCCAGCCCAACCCGGAGGTGGCTAAGGTGAAATAATTTCGGCTCGAATCGGAAAGCTCCGCTTAAGCGGAGCTTTTCTTTTGCTTAATGAACGCAGTTTATGGTATAATTTGAAAGCAAAATCATTCATTTTGAAATCAAATGATAAAACTTTCCGTCGTGATTCCGGCTTACAACGAAGAGAACCGGATCGAGGATACGCTGCACGCCGTTGACGCGTATCTTGAGAAGCAGAACTACGGATACGAGATCCTCGTCGTGGATAACGGCAGCAAGGATAAGACCGTGGAAGTGGTGAAACGGCTTGAGGCGACAACGGTCCAGAACGCACACATCTTGGAACAGCCGCCGATCGTGCCGGGAAACAACAAGGGCAACGCGGTCAAAAAAGGCATTATGGAATCGCAGGGCGAATACGTGGTTTTTATGGACGCGGACAACGCCACGCCCATTTCGGAAATCGAGAAATTCTGGCCGGCTCTGGAGTCGGGGATAGAGGTGGTGATCGGGTCGCGCTACGTGGACCCGACCACGGTCAAGATCCACCAGCCGTTCTACAAAGTCGCATTGTCGCGGATGAGCAACATCCTGATCCAAACCGTGCTGATCCCGCACATCAAGGACACCCAGTGCGGTTTCAAGGCTTTCAGGACGTCCGCCGCCAAGGAAATATTCAAGCACATCACGATTTTCAGCTGGGCGTTCGATATGGAATTGCTTGCTATCGCCCTTAAACTTAGCTATAGGATTAAGGAAGTGCCTGTCTCATGGGAGGAGCACGGAGGCAGCCATGTGCCTCTCAAGGCATACGTCCAATCTCTCCTGGATCTGTTCAGGATCAAATGGAACGCGTTAACCGGAAAATACTCCTCAAGGTAGAGTAATGGCAAATATCGGAACGAAATTGCATAAGTTAGCCGTATTGGTCGCCCTGATTTCCCTCTCGGCGATGAGTTTCGGCGTTCCCGGCGTTCCGATCGCCGAAGCTTCCCTAAGCTCGGGTCCTGTAAGGATTATCGTCTCGACGCGCGGCGGGTCTGACGGACTGGAAAGAGATTATCCGATCCGGGACTTCAAGCCGCTCCTTCCGGGCTTGCCGGAAGCTGATGGGCTGTTCGTCGGCATCACGGACAGCTCCGTTCTCGCCAGACTGAAGACTGACTCCCGCGTGGAGTATGCGGAAGCAGACGGCAGCGTGGCGGCAAGTTCCATTTCTGTCCAGGCCCTGACCACTGCGGACGATCCGTTTTTCACCACCGATTCGAGCCAGGAAGACAAGCAGTGGTACCTGCCGAAAATCAAGCTGCCGGATGCCTGGGGCTACGGCACCGGCTCCAACTCGGTTACGGTCGCCATCGTCGATACCGGCATCCACGCCCAGCATATCGAGCTTAACGACGGCCGGGTCGTGGAGGGCTATAACGTCTTAAGCGGCCAGACCATTCCGGCCAACTCAAGTTCCGATGATAACGGGCACGGCACGGCCGTGGCCGGCGTGATCGGCGCCATCCCCAACAACGGCAAGGGAATCGCCGGGGTGGATTGGCACGTCAACCTCATGCCGGTCAAGGCGCTGGAAGCGGACGGCACCGGAGTGGTTTCCTCGGTGGCCGCAGCCATCCTGTGGGCGGCGGACCACGGCGCGGACATCATAAACCTAAGCCTCGGCGGCCAGAGCTTCGGCAATGACCTGACTCTCAACAACGCGATAGTTTACGCCCACAACAAAGGCGCGGTGATCGTGGCGGCCGGCGGCAACGACTCCGCGGATAACGGCCTGAACCTCGACACCAATCCCGTATATCCGGTCTGCTCGGACGCGGGCAGCAATCTGATCATCGGCGTGGCGGCCACGGATTTTCAGGATAAGAAGGCCGCGTTCTCCAACTTCGGCATCAATTGCATCGACATCAGCGCGCCGGGCAAGAAAATCCTCACCACCGCCTTCCTGCCTTCGGATCCTTCCAATAACGTTTTGATCTACGGTTCGGGCACATCCCTGGCCGCTCCCATCGTTTCGGGAGTGGCGGCCCTGCTCAAATCCAACAATCCGGGGCTGACCAACGACGACATCCGCAACATCATCCTGAAGACGGCGGACAACATCGACGCCTTAAACCAGACCAACTGTCTGGGCTCGAGCTGCAACGGTTTCTTGGGGAAGGGGAGGATCAACGCCTTGTCCGCGCTTTCGCCCCAGCCGCTGCTTGACGGCAGCCTGGTGAGGGAAGCGGAAACCGGGAAAACCTACCTGATTTCCGGCGGAGTGAAACGTTATGTCAGCAATTTCGTATTCAATCAGAGAGGGTTCTCGCAGGATTCGGTCGCGGCCGAGACCAACGGCCAGCTCGCCAACTATCAGTTCGGCCAGGCCCTGCCGCCTTTAAACGGCACGCTCATCAAAGGACAGCTTGACCCGATCGTGTATGTGATAGATAACGGGGTGAAGCGGCCGTTGACCTACTATATTTTCGTTTCGCGGGGTTTCCGGTTTTCGGACGTAAAGACCCTGCCCGAACCCGACGTGAACGTCATCGAGACCGGGGAATGGTATTGGCCTCCGGACGGCACGATGGTGTTGATTAAGGACAACCCGACCGTTTATGTGATGGACCAGTCGGTCCGCCGGCCGGTAACTTATTTCGTCTTTACCCAGAGGAAGCTGTCGTTCGCCAGAGTCATCCGGGTGACCACGGACGAATTCAGCCATCTGCCGGTCCCGCCGGACGCTTATTGGCTTCCGCCTCTGGACGGCACGCTCGTGAAATCGGCAAACAACCCAACCGTTTATCTTCTGCAAAACGGACGCAGGAGCGCGGTAAGCTACGAAGCATTCGTAGCCCGTAATCTGCGCTTCGGATCGATCGTGACCATTCCGCAGGCGGAACTGGACGTGATCGAACCGGGTCCTGAAATCGCAAGGTAAAGACAGCGGAAACAAAAGATCCCGCCGGGCCGTTTCCGGTCCGCGCCATTAATTTATCGGAGGCTCTATGAGGAAATATTTGTCCCGGCTTAACGCTTTCATGTCGCTGGCGCTGCTGTTGTCGCTTCTGGCGCCGTCGGCCGTTTTCGCGCAATCCGCGGTCGACCCGGCGTTCAATCCTAACCTGCTTATCACCGACGACGCGTTCGAGGACGTAAACACCTTCGGCGGGGTGGAGGGTATCCAGAAATTCTTGGAACAGCGCGGTTCGGTCCTGGCCAACACCTCCCCGGATTTCCTGATCAGGCTCAAGGAACCGGATACCATGACCAAAGTCGGACTCGAGGATCCGCAGCCGAACCTTGGCCGGCTCCGTACGGCGGCCGAACTGATCTACGATGCCGGCAGGAAGCATGGGCTCAACCCCCAGGTGATTCTCGTGATTTTGCAGAAGGAGCAGAGCCTGATTACCGGAACTTTCTCGTCTGACGCGGACATGCAGCACGCGATGGACCGCGCGCTCGGTTTCGGGTGTCCTGATTACGAAGGCTGCGGCGACATCTTCCTCGGTTTCTACAAACAGCTCTTCGGTTCGTTCGACGCAAGCGGCAGCCGGTGGCTGGGCGCCGCGGCATCCCTCATGCGGTCTTTCCGGACGGAATCGGGCGGCATCCGGGTGGGCCGCGGGCCGATGGTGGACGGCAACGCGACCACATACGGGCAGCCGGTGGTGAGGACGGCGCGCAAAGGCGATGCGATCTCTCTCGACAACACGCTCGGAGGCTATGCCGGCATCTCCCAGACGCAGACTGTGACCCTGGGCAACTTCGCGACCGCCGCGCTTTATCGCTACACTCCCCACGTCTTCAACGGCAACTACAATTTCTGGAAATTTTATACCCAGTGGTTCAAGTATCCCAACGGCACCGTGATCCAGCGGCTGGGCGATACGGTGACTTACGTAATCGACAACGGCGACAAGCGGCTGTTCTCGGCCTTCGTCGCTCAGCAGCGGAAGATCAAGACCGACAGCATCGTGACCGTTTCCCAGACCGAATTCGATTCCTACCTGACCGACAAGCCGATGCCTCCGCTCGACGGCACGCTCATCAAGGGCGACGCGTCCGGGGCGGTCTATCTGATCGAGGAGACGAAGAAACATCCGATTTCGTATCCCGTATTCGTGCAACGGAAATTTTCGTTCGCGAAAGTCGTGACGCTGCCCCAGGCGGAAGTGGACGGCTATGAGCAAGGCTCTTATGTCGCCCCGTCCGAAGGGTCGCTCATCAAGGCCCAGTCCGACGGCACCATTTACATGGTGGAAGCGGGCTTGAAGCGGCCGATCACCGGGGATGTGTTCAAGGCCAGGAAGTTTTCCTTCAAGAACGTGATGAACCTGACCGATATCGAGGTGGCGAGCCTGCCCACCGGACAATTCGTCTATCCGCCGAGCCAGGTTCGGGTCCAGCTTAAAGGCGATACGGGCATCTATTGGTTCAAGGACGGACAGAAGCAATTCGTTTCCGCGTTCGTCTATAAGCAGAGGGGAGTCGGCAATTTCCCGCTCGTGACCTTAGGCGGCGAGGAGTTCGCCCAGATCCCGACCGGGACGCCGTTCCCGCCGAAAGACGGAACGGTCATCAAGGGTGATATTTCCACGGCCATCTATCGGATCGAGAAGGGCCTGAAGCGTCCTTTCACCGCAGAGGCCTATAAGCGGGTGAGATATCCGAAAGCCACGGTACTGCCCCAGGCTGAAGTGGACAGCTACCCGTCCGGCGAAACCCTGACGAAATGACCAAAAAACCGGCCCGAAAGGGCCGGTTTTTTGTTTTGCCTCCTCCCCAAAAAACCCCTTTACAAGGCCCGCGGCCTAAGCTATCATCAATAGGCGATTTTTAAGGAGAACTGCATGGAAAACATCATAGAAGTACGAAGCTTGGAGAAAAAGTACGGGGGGTTCACGGCCGTGGACAAAATAACTTTTGAGGTGAAAGACGGCGAAACCTTCGGCATCCTTGGCCCCAACGGGGCAGGTAAAACCACGACGCTCGAGATGATCGAAGGAATCAAGGGGATTACGTCCGGCGAGGTCACGCTCGACGGACACGACGTGGCCAAAGAAACGCGTCTGGTGAAATCGCTCATCGGGGTGCAGCTGCAGGCATCGTCGTTCTTCGACGGGCTCAATCTGAAAGAGCTCATCGTCACGTTCGCATCGCTTTACGGCAGGGAAGTGGATGCCATGAAGCTTTTGGCCGACGTGCAATTGACGGAAAAGGCAGGCAGTATGGTCAAGGAACTGTCCGGCGGCCAGAAACAGCGCCTATCCATCGCCGTCGCCCTGGTCAACGATCCTAAGGTCCTGTTCCTGGACGAGCCGACCACCGGTTTGGACCCTCAGGCCAGGCGGAATCTTTGGGATCTGATTGCAGAAATCAAAAAGCAAGGCAAGACGATCGTGCTGACCACCCATTACATGGATGAAGCCGAGGTGCTTTGTGACAGGATCGCCGTGATGGATCAGGCCAAGATCATAGCCCTGGATTCGACCAACAAGCTCCTGCAATTGGCTGACGTCAATTCCATCATCGAATTCGGGGTGGCCAAGGCCTGTCCGACCGAGCACTTCCGGCAGCTGCCGGGCGTCCTGGACGTGAAACAGGAAGACCACCATTACCGGATCGTGACCGACAATCCGGAAGAGACCCTGCCGGCCCTGTTCAAGCATGCCCACGTTTGCGGTCCGATTTTCGATCTGCGGCTTCGGCAGCCGACCCTGGAGGACGTCTTCCTGAAATTAACCGGCCGCTCCCTGCGGGAATAAGCTTATGAACACTCTCCGAACTCTCACCGTTTCTTCCATCAAAATGTTCCTGCGGAACCGGCAGGGCCTGTTCTTTACGCTGTTCATGCCGATCATCATCATGACCATATTCGGCCTGATCGGATTCGATAAACCGCAGAAGATCGATGTCGGTTTGGCGGTAAACGCCCCGCCGACCGAAGGCACCAAGGCTTTCATCGATCAGCTCAAGCAGGTCCCGGTCTTCAACATAAGCGTGGATACCGAGCAGAATCAAAGGGACGCCATAACGAACGGCGACCGTTCCGTCGTCTTCCTCGTGCCCTCCGACCTCATTCCCGACTCTCAGGCTTCCGCAGGACCCTCGAGCATAAAGGTCCTGACGAATGCCGGACAGCAGCAGCAGGCCTCCACCGCCATCTCCGTCATGAGCCAGATACTCGACAAGACGACGCTTGCCATCACCAGGGCTCCGACTCTGTTTAACCTGCAGACCGAAGAAGTTAATTCGCGGAACCAGACGTATTTCGACTTCCTGCTGCCCGGAGTGGTGGCTCTGGCGATCATGCAGATGTCCGTGTTCTCGGTGGCCTTCGTGTTCGCCGACTACAAGGAGAAAGGCGTGCTTAAGCGCCTGTTGGCCACGCCCTTAAGGCCGTTTCAGTTCGTGACCGCCAACGTCATTACGCGTCTTTTGATCGCGGTGGCGCAGGCGGCGATCCTGATCGCGGTCGGCGTATTGCTATTCCATGCCCACGTCATCGGCTCGTATTTCCTGGTCTTGCTTTGCGTCCTGCTCGGAAGCATCATGTTCTTAGGGTTGGGATTCACCATTTCGGGCATCGCCAACACCGTGGAAAGCGTGCCTGCCATCGCTAACCTTGTCGTGTTCCCGATGCTGTTCTTGGGCGGCACGTTCTTCCCTTTAACCAGCATGCCCAACTGGCTGCAGCATGTCGTCAAATATCTGCCCCTTACGTACCTGTCCCATTCGGTCCGGGAAGTCATGACCCGGGGAGCGGGATTCGCCGATATCAGGTCCGATCTTCTGTGGATGGCCGGCTGGGCTATCGTCCTGGTGGTGCTCGCGAATATCACGTTCGGATTCGAAGAAAAACGCGTCTGACGTCGTTTATAAAAAGCCCGCGGCTGCCCGCGGGTTTTTTATTGCGGTATCACGGCCCGGAAATCCAGCCAGTTCTTGAGCTCCGACTGGTTCTGCACATAGCCGCGGTTGTCGATGCCCGGCCCCTTGTGGATTCCCAGGTGAAGGTGTTTGCGTTCGCCCCCGGTTTCCGCGGAGAAGCCCTGGCCGAGAATCGCGAACGGCCGGCCTTCCTTAAGTTCCGTTCCGGCCGCCTGGCCCACGGCGGCGATCTTGATGTGGCCGTAGTACACGGTCACGGCCTGGCCGTCGATCGTGCAGGCCTGGGTCAAAAGTCCGCCGTAGCCTCGCGCGGTCTATTACCTGAGGATTTTACCGGAGAAGATCGCGTTCACCTCCACTTCGGCGTTCCCTTCCCCGGCAATAATTTAAAAGTCGGTGCCGGTATGGTACCCGCGGAAACGTTCGGGGTCGACGGGGGAGTGGCCGGGAGAGACAAAAATTCCGAAAGGCTTTTTGGTGACCCGTTCCTGCCAGTCCGCGAGCGGCCCGGTTATGCCGGGATCCGAGGGCGCGGCTTGGGGAGCGCCGGACGTGTCCGCGGGCGGCGGGGAAATCTCCGGCTGCCGGTTTTTGCGCATCTGGCTATAAGCGTAAAAACCGATCGCGGCAATCAGCGCGAGGACGATCAGGGAAAAGGAAATCCGGCGGGTGGAAGTCATGGATTTATCATAAGTATGCGGAATTCAGAGGTCTTATGGCCATTTGACCAAAAGTGGGGAAAACACGTTTAATTATTGCCTGAAATAAGGTATAATTATTACTGCATATGTTCCATACCGGCCGCAATATTTTCAGCCTGGTGCTTTCACGGGTACTCTCCGGAGTGATCCTGTTTTTAGTTTATACCAGGCTGGTCCAATACTTAGGTCCCCAGGCCGCCGGCCAGTTCGGACTGCTCGCCTCGTTCCTGACGGTGTTCAATTTTTTCGTCGACCTGGGCATGTCGCAGCTCGTGATCAAGAAGATCAGCGAGGATAAGTCCCACGCCGGCAAGTATCTGACCAATTTTTTCGGCCTCCAGTTTCTGCTCGGCCTGGTCTTCATGCTGATCATGGACGCGGTGGTGCTCTTCGCGGAATATCCGGCCAGCGTGAAGTATGCGCTCTACGTCACGGCCTTCTCTTTACTGGTGACCTCCTTAAGCCTGCCGTTCCGGGCGGTGGTGATCGCTTACCAAAAATTGTCCATCAACGCGAAGATCAACTTCTTCAATTCCATGATCAATGCGCTGATGATGGCGCTGGCGATTATCCTGAAGCTCAACATTTTCTACCTTTCCTTCATCGCCGTTGCGGTCGGCCTGTTCGATCTTTTGGTCTATGCCGTCGTGGTTCACCGGAAATTCACTCCGTTTACCATCGACTTCGACCGCAAATTCATCCGGCTGCTGTTCGTCTGGAACCTGCCGTTCATGTTGCTTACCCTGTTTTCCATCTATAACCGGATCGACGGCCTGCTTTTGCCGCACCTTAGGAATTTCACCGAGAACGGCTACTATTCGGCGGCCTATAAGTTCTGGGACACTCTGGCCTATCTTCCGGGCGTCATCGGAATCACCCTGTATCCGTATTTCGCGGACATCTTAAGCCGCGGGCTTATGGATGAGGTCAAAAAGGGACTTGAAACCTATTCCCGCTACATGATCGCCATCGCCATCCCGATGGCAGTGGGGGCGTATCTTCTGGCAAAGCCCCTGACCGTGGCGTTTTTCGGGACCGCTTTCCTGCCCGCCGCGCCCGCTTTGTGGCTGCTGGTGGCCGCGGTTTCGGTGCTGTTCATCTACACCCCCGCCAACAGCCTGATCATCGGGAAGCTGACCAAGACCGCGACCGTAATCACCGGCCTCAACCTGCTGTTCAACCTGGTCGCGAACCTGATCTTCATCCCGCGGTACGGTTTCGTGGCCGCCGCCGCGATCACGCTCGTCAGCGAAACCATCCAGTTTTTGGGCTATACCTACTTCATCAAGCGCAAGATCGTGGATTTCGGGCTATTCCGGTTCTTCTTCAAACCGATTATCGCGGCAGCGCTCATGTGGCTTGCGATTACCGCCTGGAAGGGCCATAACGTCTGGCTGCTGGTCGCGATCGGCGGCGCGGTTTACGGCCTGGCCCTGCTTTTGCTGGGCTTTTTCCGGCGCTCGGACTGGGAAATGTTCAAGCATGCGGTCAGCGTCAAGAAGGAATTAAATCCGGAGACCCTGCCATGAAGATCGGAATCGAAGCGGAACGGGCCAACTTGCCGAATCCGACAGGGGTGGAGCGCTATGCCGCGGAACTCATCCGGCATCTGGCGGAAACCGATCGGACCAACGAGTACGTCCTTTATTTCCGGACGAAGCCGCAGGCTTGGTTTCACGCCCTCCCGCCAAACTTCCGTCTGCGCCTGATCCCGTTCCCGAAGTTCTGGACCCAGATCAGGCTGTCCTGGGAAATGCTGGTACATCCCGTGGACGTACTGATGATCCTGGCTTCGGCCCTGCCGTTCTATCATCCGAGGAATTCCGTGGTGACCGTGCATGACGTGGCCTTCGAGATGTTTCCGGAAGCGTTCACGGGGTTCATGCGCCGCTACCTGGTGTTCTTTACCCGGTTTGCCGTAAAGAGGGCCAGGCGGATCGTGGCCGTATCCGAATCGACCAAGCGCGACCTGATGCGGCTCTACGGGTGCCCGAAGGACAAGATCGAAGTGATCCATCTCGGC
This sequence comes from Candidatus Saccharimonadota bacterium, assembly GCA_050259015.1. Lineage (GTDB taxonomy): Bacteria > Patescibacteriota > Doudnabacteria > UBA920 > O2-02-FULL-48-8 > JBLMZV01. The sequence continues at coordinate 2,832 of JBLMZV010000014.1, read as the reverse complement.
CGGGACGAGAAGTTTTCCCCGGTCCCTTACGCCGATGCCCAGGCGGTCCTGGACAAGCATGGCCTGATTTACAAAAAGTATATCCTGTTCGTCGGCACTCTCCAGCCGCGCAAGAACATCGCGCGTCTGGTGGAGGCCTTCATCAAGCTAAGGAAAGAAAACCGCATCGAGGAGAAGCTCGTGATCATCGGAGGCCGCGGTTGGCTCTGGAAGCCGATCCTGGAGAAGATTCAGGCCGCAGGCCTCAAGGATGCGATCCAGGTGCTCGGCTACGTGGAAGACGGGGAACTTCCGGCGATCTATTCCGGGGCTTCGCTTCTGACTTTGCCTGCGCTTTACGAGGGGTTCGGTTTGCCGCCTCTCGAGGCTATGGCGTGCGGCACGCCCGTGGTCGTCTCCAACGTCTCGTCGCTCCCTGAAGTGGCGGGGGAAGCCGGAGTGCTGGTGGATCCCTTGAACGTCAACTCCATCGCGGGCGGATTGCTCAGGGTCCTTATCGATCCGGAGCTTAAGAAGAAGATGTCGGCGGAAGGGCTTAAGCAGGCCGAGAGATTCAGCTGGGACCGCACCGCGAAAAAGACCCTGGAATTATTGGAATCGCTCAAATGAACCTACTCTATTTTACTTTTTTCATAATCCTTGCCGCCGCGTTTTTTGCGCTGTTTTTGCGGGGCCGCCTGCGGGTGAGTCCGCTCTGGCTGATGCTTTCCGCCTGGATGGTGGCTCTGGGGTTGCCCCGCCTGCATTTATCCAAATTGGAGGATCCCTGGGGCGCGGAGTTCATCCTCCTTGTGGGCGTATCACTGGCAAGTTTCGCGGCCGGCTTCTTCCTTACCAACCTGCTGTTTGACCGTTTCAAGGGGCGCATGCCGGGCTGGCTCAATCGCCAGGCGTTCTCGGGCCAGAGGCTCCGGATCGCCGCCTATTTCCTGTTCGGCGTTTCGCTTTACGCGCTTTACGCGTTTTACATCCGCGCGGGCAACTTTCCGCTCCTGGCTGCGGACACGGACGTCTTCCGCTTCGTCGCCGACGAGAAGGTGCCCGGCCTCATCAACTACGCCGCCCAGCTCGCCCGGCTGTTCATTCCCTTAAGCTTTTTTCTGATGTTCCGGGAAGGCTTTTCCTTCCGCAGGCATTGGGACCTCGTTGTCCTCTGCCTGCTCGGGACTTTCGCGCTTACGTTATTCGCCTCCCGCACCCAGATCTTTTTCATCGACCTTTACGTCATGGCGCTTTACCTGTTTATCCGCAAACCCAACCTCAAGCAGAGCCTCAAGTTCTATCCGTTTTTCCTGGCGGTATCCGTGCTGGTTCTGGCTGCCGTGCCTCTCATCCGCCAGTATAAGAGCTACGGCAGCACCAATTACCTCGCCGGCGTGACTGCGATCGACAGCTCGCACTACAATCCCGCAGGCAAGGCGCTGTTGCCGATCTACGTCGGAGTGTCCTTCAACATGCAGGCTTTAAAGCACGCGCAGGTTTACTACGAAAGCCATCCCGTCCAGCACGGCAAGGTCATGCTCGACCCCTTCACGAACCTGGCAGGAAAGGCGATTCCCGCCTTAGACCGGTTCAAATCCCATTACGACTTGGGCGACATCTTCTTCTCCTGGTGGAACACGGGAACCTATCTGTTCCCGTTCGTCCAGGATTTCGGGAACAGCGCCTTTTACTTCGCGCCCCTGATCATCGCCGCCCTGCTGACCGCGGCCTGGCGGTACTGGAAATCGGCCCCGAACTTCCTTTCCGTCAACCTGTACGCCTACGCCTGTTTCTTTATCGTGATGACGATCTACCTGTCGTTCACGGTCAGGGCGGAGATGTATATCGATCTGTTCCTCCTGGCGGCATTGTATGTGTTCGTCACGCGCCCTGTTTCCGAACAAGCCGTCGATAAGTCTTAAATGCTAATGATAAAATATCAAATAAAAAAGGCAGGAGTTTTCTCCTGCCTTGTGGCGTTTATGGGGCTATCCCATTAGCGGCCAATAGGTCAACATGCGATGGATTTCCTCCCGTTGTAGGTGAGCCTCCGCTTCCGCCAACACCATGGCCTTGAAGTCCGACGCTCGCTTCCAAACGTCATCCTCCGAGAGTTGGAGGAAGGTCTCCCATCGGCCATCGGTCCCGATCAGGCCGAACACGTGTTGCCCGGTCTCTTCATCGACGCCCACCTGTACACGTGTCCCTGCGAACACTCCGGCGAAATTGCTGTTCATCTTCGGTTTCCGCAAGCGCAGAAGGGGACTGAACGGGTTGCAGGGCGCGTCCATCTGTCGAGGGTGGGGGCCGATGAGCTCGGCGAATGCGTTGACGACGAAGGTGGGACACAGCACGGAATGCCAGTGCCGGGTACGCGGCGAGAACGGCGATCGCCCCCAGACAAGGTCGAATTCGAACTCGCCCGGGTTCATCTGGGAGTTCGGGTAGCCCGCAGTCGTCTGGAGGTCGAAGAAGAACAGCAGTTCCTCTCCTTCAGCTTTCAGGATGGTCTCCATCACATCTTCGGCGTGGTTGATGGTCGTGCCGTACCTCTCCCGATTGTTGCGGGTGCCGCTGTAGACGCAGCATTTTCCGTACCTCGCGTACTTATAGTCGACGCTCATGTCCCGTTGCTCGAAGTAGTACCTTCCGTCTTTGAGCACTGCTCCTCCTTTTTTGACATATAATAATAGCACTTTTTTGCGGTTTTGTCAATACTGGCAGGCCGAGAGCAAAGTTTATGATCCGTGCAGTTTTGACGCAATGAAGTTTACTTGGCAGAAGCTAAAATATATTGCTTTTTAAGCTAAAAAATGGCATGATTTAAGCAATTGATGAAAAAAATATGGC
>JBLMZV010000013.1:0-21641 GCA_050259015.1 Candidatus Saccharimonadota bacterium | reverse complement strand
CACCTTAACGGACGCAATCTGCGCCGACTCCCGCTTAAGGCCCGGAAGGACATCTTAAGACGGAGCTTGCATAAGCAGGGCCCGATCCGTTACAGCGATCACGCGATCGGCCGGGGCGAAGCGTTTTTCCGCTTGGCGAAAAAAAATGGGTTGGAGGGGGTTATGGCTAAGGATGGAAACAGCGAATACATTCCCGGCAAACGCAGCGGCAGCTGGCTTAAGATCAAGACGCGAAACAGCCAGGAAGTAGTGATCACTGGCTTTACCGCGCCAAGGGGGAGCCGGGAAAAGTTCGGCAGCCTGGTGCTGGGCGTCTACCGCGACGGCAGGCTCAAGTTCGCAGGCCATACGGGAAGCGGCTTCGACGAGGCGGGACTCAAGACCCTGCACGCCAAATTAAGGAACCTGGTCCAGAAGAAGTCCCCGTTCGATCCGGTGCCTAAGACTAACATGCCGGTGACCTGGGTACGGCCGGTGCTGGTGGCGGAAGTGGATTTCGCTGAATGGACTGCGGACGGAAGGCTCCGCCAGGCGATCTATAAAGGCCTCCGGCCGGACAAGGAGCCGGAGGAGGCGAAACCGGAATCGAACCCGGGACCGAAAGACTTTCCGGGCGGAGCGGAGGAACAGAAGCTTCTGGTCAACCGCCGGGAAGTGATCCTGACGAATCTCAGCAAGATCTATTGGCCGAAGGATAAATATACCAAAGCCGACCTGATAAATTATTACAGGGCCGTAAGCAGGCTGATTCTCCCCTACCTTAAGGACCGTCCGGAAACCCTGCACCGTTACCCCAACGGGATATCCGGCAAAAGCTTTTACCAAAAGGACATGGGCCGGATTCCCCCGCCGGACTGGGTCAAAACCGCTACGGTGGACCACAAGGGCGAGCGCTTGGATTACCTGATCGTGCAGGATGAGGCTTCGCTGCTCTACGCGGCCAACCTCGGCTGTATTGAGATTCACCCCTTCAACTCCCGGATCCAAACCCTGGACTTTCCGGATTATCTGGCGATCGACTTGGATCCGGAAGCGATCTCCTTCGACCGGGTGCGCGAAACGGCGCTCATGGTCCACGAACTTTTGGAAGAGCTCAACGTCCCGAATTTCTGCAAGACTTCCGGAGCCTCCGGCCTGCATATCTACATTCCGCTCGGCGCCCGATATACCTATGACCAGGCCAAACAGTTCGGCAAGATTCTCGCGACCGTGGGAAACCGCCGTCTGCCCTCGGTAACGAGTGTCGAACGGTCGCCCTCGAAACGGCAAGGCAGAGTCTATCTCGACTACCTGCAGAACAACCGCGGGCAAACTCTCGCCTCCGCCTACAGCTTAAGGCCCCTGCCCGGCGCCCCCGTCTCCACGCCGCTCGAATGGAGGGAGGTGTCCCGAAGATTTTCTCCGTCCGACTTCGATATCAGCTCCGCCGTAGCCCGCTTCCGCCGGACCGGGGACCTGTTTAAGCCCGTGCTGGGGAAAGGCATCGATCTCGTAAAGGCCCTAAGGAAACTCGAGTCGGTTATTTAAAAACTCCCGTTTCCGGGAGTTTCGCCTCGTGTCATTCGGAGGAAAAATCGAGAAGGGCAGCCGCTGTCCAGGCTTGTTTCGAACAGGCGCGCTGTCCCGTATCGGAACAATAATCGAGGTACCCGTTATTTTCCCGGACGTAAAGTTCCACTGGCGTCTTGTAGTAACCGAGAGCGGTCAGCACCGCCCGCCGGACCAAAGCCGCCTCCTGGCGGAAGCCGTGGATTTCGAAGCCTTCCGCGATCAGGCTGTTGTCATGCGGCCAGATGGAACCGTTATGGTAGCTGTTCGGATGAAAGTTTCTGGAGTAAGAACTCAAGGTCCTGATACCCGCTTCCGGTTCGAACATATCCGGCGCCATCAGCCTTTTGACGATAAGTCCGAATTTTTCTTCGCTTAAGATCCCTTCGGTCACGCCATCCTCGCGCATATTTAACGACGCCCAGAGACAGTGGCCCATGCTGGACCTGACCGGCCGGAATTGCCTCCCTTTGCCGTCGATAGCGAAAGCCAAATAGTAATTTCCGTCCGGATCCGTGGTCTCAAACCGCGGGAAAGCTTTCTTGATAGCCTCTGCCCGCTTCAGAAACGGCATCGGATCGCGGCTGCCGGCGTCCGCAAAATATCTCGACCAGAGTTTGAGCGCCAGATACGCGTAAGCCTGCACTTCGACCGGGGCCAGAGGGTAATCGTATCCTGTTCCGTCTTCATGGAAAACCGATTCGATGCTGTCCATCCAATTCTGGACCATCAGGCCGCCGAATTTCCGCTGGAGAGGCCCGGAGTAATCGACCAGGCCGTCGCCGTCGGCATCCGCGTACATGAGGATCCAGTTCAACGCGGCCTCCACCTGCGGCCCGATCAGCCTGAGAAACTCTCCGTCGCCGCTGGCCTGCCAGTAGCGGTAAACCGCGATAAGGAACAGCGGCGTAGAATCCACGCTGTCGTAATTCCGCATAGTCCGGTCTGGATAAAGATACCATGGCTTGAAAGGAGCCTGAGTCAGATGCTCGTGGTTGCTCCGCCGGAATTCATGGATGCACTTTCCGGGCTGTTCGCCGCTCTCCGCGTTCGCCTCCCGCCCCTGGAGCAAAGCCAAATTCAAAAGCACTTTCCTGACCAAAGGCAGGAAATCCGCGATTTTCTTGGTCCTATAGACCCGCAACAGCTTGAGGCTCGTGATAAGGGAATCGCGGCCGAATATGCAGCCGTACAATTCCTCCCGGCCGGAAGCCAGGATGCCTTCGTCCGATTCCAGCTCCTTGACCGCATTCAGGCCCATATCCCAAAAGAAACCCAAGCCCTGGGGCGGGGTTTGTTTGTTCTCCATGATTAGCTCCCGCTTAAAAACTGGTTGTAGATTTTTTCGTATCCGTCCGCCATCTTTTCCGACGTAAACCGCGTCAGCGCCCGCTGGCGGCATTCAGCTCTGCTAATCTTATCAACTTTTAAAATAGATTCAAGCAATTCCTCCAGATCATTCACCACGAAACCCGTTTTCCCGTCTTCAATGACTTCCGGCACCGATCCGCGGTTATACCCGATTACCGGACAGCCGCATGCCTGAGCCTCGATCATGGTCAACCCGAACGGTTCCTTCCAGGTCGCGGGGTGCAACAGGCACCTTGCCCGGCTCATCAGGCGGTTTCGGACACCCTCGTCGACTTCCCCCACCCACCTGATCTCATCCGAAAGCCTGGGGGCTACGTATTTTTCATAGTAAGGCAGGTCCACCTCGTCCAGCTTGGCCGCGATGATGAGCGGCAGGTTATGGTATTGCGCCGCCTCAATCGCGATATGCAATCCCTTCTCCAGGGAAATCCGCCCGACGAACAGCAGGTAGCCGTCATCCTCTTCCGAAAAAGGATAATCCTTGAGATCGAGACCGTTATAGACGAAGCCGGCGCAATTCATGCTCGCGGTTCCCGTGATCTGCGAGGAGGAAATTCCGACCAGATGCGGATGCCTGAGGGCCCCATAAAGCCTGCGGTCGGCGGGCGTCAGATTTCCGTGCAGGGTCATGATCACAGGCACGGAAGACAGGTTGGCCGTAGGGAGGCTTAGGTGCCCGTTATGGTCATGGATGATATCGAATTCCGATTGCCGCTGATAGGCAAGACCGATGTTGAGCATGCTCAAGACATTGCTGCCGTAGAGATCGGGCAGCTTCGCATCCCGAAGGCCTCGCGGGTAGACCGAAGAGAGCTTGGCGGACGTGATGGAGTCGCCGCTTGCGAAAAGGGTCACGTCATGACCGCGCCGCACCAGCTCTTCGGTAAGGGCGTGTATGACGCGCTCCGTGCCGCCGTACTTTTTCGGAGGCACTCTTTCGATCAATGGGGCGATTTGGGCGATTCTCATGACGTAAGCTTATCCGGCCTGGCTGATTTTTTCCTTTGTCTGTTTCTACAACAAAAAAAGCCCGGTTTCGGGCTTTGTTGCGGGCAACTAACGTCCAAGGGCTTGTTTGATCGCGGATCTTGCGCTGTTTATCGGAATGGAGAAACTGATGCTGTTTGAACCGATGACCGTGGCCACGTTGATCCCCACCACCCTGCCGTTGAGGTCGATTAAGGGGCCGCCGGAATTCCCCGGGTTGATGGCGGCATCCGTCTGGATCACGCCGCTTAACGTTTCGGTGGAATTCTGGCCGGAGGCCGTGATTTTCCGGTCCAGGCCGGAAATTATGCCGACCGACACGGAATTGTTGTACTCCCCCAGCGCGTTGCCTATTGCAATCACGCTTTGCCCGAGTTTTAGTACGTTCGAATCCCCGAGATTCACGGCCGGGTATTTCCCGTCTATCTTAATGACCGCCAGATCATTGTCCGGATCGAGATAGACCACGCGGGCCTGCCGCTGCCTGCCGTCGCTTAAAAGCACGGTGTAATCCGCGGCCCTGTCCGCGGCCACGTGCTTATTGGTCAGGATGTAACCGTCGGAGGAAACGATAAAGCCTGTCCCTGCTCCGATCCTTTGTTTCTGCGTGCCGTTCTGCCGATAGACCGGTATCTGCAGGTTGAAATTCTTGAAGTAAGGATCGTCCCCGAAAGGATTCTGGTAAACCACCTCCAGCTTTGGGACATCCTTGGAAATGACCACGGACACGACGGCAGGGGCGACCCTGTTCACTGCCGCGGTCAAAAGCTCGTCTTGGGATTTCTGGCGGACCGCCTGCCGGTTAGACATTTCCTGCAGGGAGAGGGCGGTTTTTTGCTGCTCGGTATTCACGGTCGCGAAATTATCCTTCAGTTCCCTTATCTCCTTCTGCAGTCCGGCCACCCGGGCTTCGTTCCTGATCTGCTTGGCCTTGCTGTCTACGATCGCGGAATAGACCGTAACCGCGGCGGCGATCAAAAGCATCAACACCAAAGCCGCGGCAGAGGCGGCCACATAAGACGAGGCTGGAGTCCGGCGGCGAGGCGCAGGCCCCGCCTGCCGCTCCGGCAATTCAGTCGGTTTTTCCTGGTTTTGCGGTTCCATGATTTTATTTATTTTTTATTCGTTCCCGGCCCTTAAGCCAATCCGGAATCGGTCCGAAGTTGTAGACCGGACAATGATCGATCTGGTATTCGCTCACGTCAAAATAATTCTGGTAGACGATCTCCACGCTCCCGTGCTTGGCGCCGGACATCGGAAGTCCAAGGCATGCCGCCGCCTCCTCGATAGTTTTTTCGTCCGGACCCTCGATCTCAAGGAAACTCGGCACCCACGGCCAGGTATCGATCACGACTTCGGCCGCTCCCAACATCCACTTCTCCCGTTTCGTCTCCTGGTATGACTTCTCCTGCAAACCCATGTGCTCGAGAATTCTGCAGGCGTCCTGGAAGTCCGAGACTTCGACCAGCGCCTCTTTGGTGCCTTGCAGGGTCCGGTCAAAGAGCTGTTTGAAACTTAAGGTGACCTTGTCCCCTTCGTCCCTGACGCGCACCCAGGCCCCGACCTTATCCAAGCGCCAATCAGGAAAATCAAAATTCCTCCGCCGCATCAAAACCTCCGGATAGACCAAACGGGCGCCCAGCTGCCTGAGCTTCTCCCGTATTGAATCCGGATCGATATCCAAAAATTTTGCTTCCAATTCGGTCTGCATGGCACACGGAGGCTTCGCTACTGTTCTGAATCAATTATACCACTTAATTTATGCCGTTCAGCAACCGATAGTCGTTTCCGAAAATACCGAACATTTCGGGTATCTTTTTCCGCCAAAGGCTCCACCCGTGGCCCTCGGCAGGGTCCTGGATAAGATGCGACGAAACGCCTTTTCCGGCAAGGACGGCTTCCAATTGACGGTTGCTTTGGACAAACCGCTCCTTGTCCTTTTCGCCTATCAGCAGGACCACCGAAGTGCGCGGATTAAGATGCTGGTCAGGCAGGTAGGACAAGGGAGTGTTGGATTTCAGGTTATCCGGACTCAAAAGCTTTTTCAGGGATTTTTCCGATCCGTCGAAATAACCGCTGAAACTTAAGGCGAACGCGAATTCGTCGTTATGCCTTAAGGCCAGGTTCACGGCACCGAAGCCCCCCGAGGATAAGCCGGCGATACCCCTTCCGAGCCTTTGAGGGACGGTCCGGTAGCGCCGGTCGACATCCTTCGTAAGGTCCCGGACTACGAAATCCTCCATGGCCTGGTCTATCAGATCGGCATTCACGAATTGACTGTCCCGAAAACGGGTTCCCTGTCCGTCCGGCATGACGACGATTAAGGGCATAAGTTTCCCCTGGGCGATCAGCTGGTCGAGCTGGACCTGGAGGTTGGTGTTGGTGAGCCAATCCCTGTCGCTGCCCGGATACCCGTGCAGAAGATACAGCACCGGAAACCGGCCCGAGCCGGTATCGTACCCGTCCGGCAGATAGACCCGATACTCCTTGTCAGTCTTGAGGCTTTCCGAATAGAAGGTGACCGCTTCGATCCGGCTCGTCTTTACTTGGTGCCGGTCCGCCACTCCGTAATACGCACCGAAATATAGATGCTGCGCGAACTTATAGATATCCAATCCCCAAATCGAACCGACGCCAATCATTACGACGGCTAAAATCCCCAGGATAAATATTTTCCGTCTGGATCCCGGCTTCATCGCAGGTAGCTCCATAGACTTCTCAGCGGACTGTCTCTTAAATGAACCTGAACCAAAGCGACGGCGATTTTGGGAAGGTCCAGGTTCGACCGATAAACCAGATACTTATGCTCCCAGTCCGGCCGGAACTTTTTCTTGAATTGAAACAGTGTCCGGTATCCGTAGAACTGGTTGAAATTCTCGAATATCAACCGTTTCGTCTTATCGGCGATTTCTTCCCGGCTATGCCGCACCAGGGTATCCGACAGCGGCGCGACCCCCAAGCTGACCTTTTCCGCGCCCCGCTTCCGGAAGAAACCGACGGCCTCAGCGATCGCCGCCTCCACGGTTCCGTTCGGGGCGATTTTTGATCTAAGCATCAGGTCCAAAACCATGCCCTTGCCCTGCTGAAAAGGCAGGAAGCTGAAAGCTCCCCACATTTTCCCGTCCGGCCCTCTGACGGAAAGCAAAAAACAGGCCGGATCGGGCGGAAGCGGATAGAAATCCACCGTAAAGCCGAGCGCCGGCGATTTCCTGCCGGACAGCCATTCCTCATGCAGACCGTCCAGATCCGCGGCCACCTCCGAAGGCACCTGATCGAACGGGTACCAATTAAAAACCGCCTTTTCCCTTTGGATCCTCTTGACCGCGTTGCGGATATCTTTCATTTCAGGACCTTCCAAGGTGAACCCCGAAACGGGGATAACCGCTTCTTCCCCGATCATCAAGCTCTTAAACCCCGATGACGAGTAGGCATCCAAAAGGGATTGGCTGGCGTTCGCGAACACCGGGGACACTCCCCTTGCCCGCGAGGAAGCCAAAAACTCGCGCAGGGCCTCAGGCACCTTGTCCTTCGAAGACACCGGATCGCCGGCCACGACGGCGATCCCCTGGGCTTCCCGGTAGGCTATCACCGCCCTCCGATCCGCCGTAAAATAATATTTCTTGTCGGACATCAGCGCGAAGTAGGACCCGGGATTGCCGCCGTATTCGGACTGCAGTTCTCTGATCCGGAACCGATCCTGATCGGTCGGATCGCGCCGATCCAGGACCGGACCGAGCATCGATCTTAAGGCGAACATCAGGGCCATGAACCCCATCCAACCGGAAGACTCCTCGAACCATCGCGCCCGATGCGTGCGGGGCAGCAAGGCGTCCGGCCCGAGCCCGAACACGGTATTGATGAAATTCCGGTAAATGTTCCCCAGGGTCACTTGCCCGCTGAACTGATGCCGCAGCAGATGGTGGCCCAGCACGCTGTAGACGAACAGCAGGGCAAAGAACAGGACAAAAACCCGTAACCGCTCCGATTGCGTGATCTTCGGAGTGATCACGAAGAATTCGTGCCGCTCCACCGCCAGCAATGCGATGGCAAACAGGGCTATCAGAGCTTCGCCTGGATCCGGTCCGCGCAGCAAATGAGCCAGAAAGGATCCCGACAGCAGTAATAGACTTAAGGCCCATGCGCGCCGTTTTCTCTGGAACAGGCCGCGGGACAGATATACCAGGAAGAAACCGGACAACAGCGTGAACGTGCGCGACGCGTTCAGCACTTCGAGCGGAAAAACCTCCTCGACCCGGACCAGGCGGCCATGGACACCCCAGAATGCCGAAACGATATTTACCGCCCCGGAAAGCAGGATGATAAACGCGGCAATCTTATGCATCGATTTTCTCATATGCTAACTATAACGTTTGAGGGAAGCGGCATCAATAAGGCAATGTTTGGCAAACGCCAACAATCCGCTCTCTTGCTGGAGCGGCTTTTCGTATATTTGCACATAAATTACTTGTACCGTAAGGCTTTAAGCGGGTTCAGTTTGGATGCTCTCCTGGAGGGGAAGACTCCGCTTATATATCCTACGAAAGTGGAAAAGGCCATGATGAACCCTAAAAACCAGAGCGGCGTATAGAAAAGGTTGACCGGAGTACCGCCTAAGCTCGTCGCCAATATCCTAAGCCCCAGATTGAACAAGACTGATCCCAACCAGCCGAGGAATATCCCGGCGATGCCTCCGGAGAATCCGATCAGGGTCGATTCGATCAGGAACAGATTCTTGATGTCCCGTCGCGACGCTCCGATCGCCCGCATCACCCCGATATCCTGCGTACGCTCGAGCAGGTTTATGGTCATGGTGTTGACAAGGCTGATGGCGGCGACCACTACCGCGATGACCCCGAAAATCCCGAGCGCGATCTGGATGATCCCGAATATGCGGTTGGCCTGGTCGACCACGTCCGAAATGGCGGAGACCAAAAAGCCCATATTGATCAGCTGTTCTCTCGCCGGTTCCAGCGACTTGTCGTCCGCGACTTTGACTTTTATGAACTGGTACTCGGAAATCGGAAGTTCGGGCAAATCCTTCCGGTTGAGGTAGACCTGGCTCTGCGAATCGCTGTCATCCAATACTCCCACCACTTCGAATTCCCGCTGGGATTCGAAGCTTGTCACCTCCCGAACCTCTTCGTCGTTTTTCGGCGGGAAAATCAGGAACTTGAATTTCTTGCCGATCACCGTATCCGGCTCCAGCTTGAACAGTTCCGCCACCCGGGCATTGACCACGATCCGGCCCGAATCCGAGGCCGTGAATGACCGGCCGATGTCCGGCAAGGCGCCGTTTAGGGAAAAGAAATTCTCATCTACGATATTCGTCACCGTCTCGGAGGTGAGGTCCCCCTGCGAAATCTGCGCGGACATCACCGCCTGCGGACTGATCTTCTGCACATTGGGAACCTTGCGGATCTTGTCGATCGCTTCGTCGTTGAGAGCGATGACCTTGGCCTCCGGGGTCGCGACATCCAAGGTAAGGAAAGATTCCGCGGTCGTGATCCGGTCCAACAGGATTTTCTGCAGTCCGTAGCCGAGCGAGACCAAAAACAGGACCGCGCCGATGCCGATGCCGACGCCGAGCACCGTCAGGAAGGTCCGCGATTTTCGGTTGCGGAAACTTTCGAATGATAAGTGGATTGTGTCGAGTATGCGCATTTATTTTCGTCCTTGATTCTGGTCCATCAAAAGCAGTTCCATTAGCCGCGAGATATTCTTCGCCGTCCGCCGGTTAAGCCCCACGCCGCCCTGTTTGAGGGGGAGGTCCAGACGCTGTCGGAACTCCGCCGGTCCGGCTTTACCCTTCAGCCGGTCGGAGACCGCCTGATCGAGGAGGGCGACTTCGGCAAGCGACAGACTGGTTTTGGTATTGTCCAAGAGATATCTTCGGATCCCCAGAATTTCGTCCTCCGTATCCTCTTGGCTTTCCTGCCCCTTTCTCCTGTCCACGTCCGCGATTTCTTTCGCCAAATCCGAGATCTTTCGGGTCAGATTCTTGGCGGTCTGCCGGTAAAGATCCAGCCCTCCCTTGGTTTCCGGACGATCCAGCGCTTCGAGCAGGCCCTGTTCATCGAGCTGGCCCATCAGATATTTCTCGATGACCGATTCGATCCGGCCCTGTTCGGAAAGGGTGAAAGGAATAAGCAGCTGGTTGAATATGAGCTTCGCCTTCAGCTGGGCACTGGTCGCGTAAGGATAAATCTGATTCAGGGTCTGGAGATCGTCGGCGGCCTGACCCGGCGCCCCGGCCACCTGTTTGATTGCGTTGTAGGTTTCATTTTCGATCTGCCCGTCCTTGATGTAGAACACCCGGTGAGCGTAGGCCAGATACCGGGGGTCGTGCGTGACCAGGATGATGGTTTTTTTGTCGCGCTGATTGAGCTCATCCAGAAGCTGCATAGTGATTTCCGCATTCTTCGTGTCCAGGTTGCCCACCGGTTCGTCCGCCAGTATGATTTCCGGATCGTTGACCAGGGCCCGGGCGGCCGCGGTCCTCTGCTGCTGGCCTCCGGAAAGTTCGGACGGCCGCTTGGACATAAGGTCGGAAAGCCCGAACCGGTCCGAAAGCATCCGGATCTTCTGAAGCCGTTCCTTGAACGGCGCCTTGCGGAAAATCAGGGGCAGCAGCAGATTGTCCTTGATGGAAAGGTCCGGAATCAGATAAAAAGCCTGAAATATGATGCCGATCGTGGACCGGTGGAACATCATCATATCCTTTTCCCCCAGCTCGGCGATGTTCCGATCCTGAACCACGACTTCCCCTTGGGCCGGCTTCTCGAGTCCCGCGATCACGTAAAGCAGCGTTGATTTTCCGGACCCGGACGGCCCGAAGAACACGACGTATTCCTCGGGATAAATCTTAAGGCTCAAGTTCCGCGCCCCCCACACCTCGCTGGTTTTGCCCGGCTGGTAGACGACGGAAACGTTTTTCAATTCGATTATCGGTTTTTTGTCAGACATCATTATTTCCTGTTTAAGAACCCGAAGGTGTCCTGGAAGTTCCGGAGAATCAGGTCGATTACTGTCTCTTTCGGTTTCGGAGTAAGGATCGTGAAGTCGCGGGAATAAGATTTGCTCCCGAAGGCGTCCGCCGATTCCACCCGGAACCGGTAGACCTTGCCCGGTTTCAGGGAAGTCGAGATGACGATATGGTCGGTGGCGAGCGCGGGATCGAGAGGTGTCGCCAAAGCCAGCTCGGAGTTCTTGGAAATCCCCTCTTCGTACAGCAGCCTGGAGGTGGAAGGCTTGTCCGTCTGCCAGGTGATGATGCTTTGGACCTTCTCGATCTTACCTTCGATCATGGAAGTGTTTACGCGGACATTCGAAATTTCAGGCGGGTTGGCAGAGACGACCGTGGAAAACGGCATTACGGCGGACTGAGCCGCGGTCCCACTTTCGTCGTACGACACCATGCGGATGTTGTAGCTGTTGGCCGGCTTGAGCTTGTTGATTATGAGCGAGTGCTCCTTGATCAGACTTGGGTCTTCCTGATCGGAGACCTCGCCGGTTTTGGCGTCGATGACCTGAATTTTGGTCCTGGTGGGGAGGCTGCTCTTCCAGGAAATCTTCACGCTGGTCTCTCCGATGGCATCGAACCGGAAGTCGCTTATCTCCGCCCGTTCCGATTGGGTCGTGAATACGTAATCCCTGGATTTTGACCATTCGCCTATCTGGGGTTTCGACTGTACGCTGTAGTGGTACTTGGTCGAGGGCGCCAGATTGTCCACCCGCACCTGGTGTTCCGTAACCTGTTCTTCGGGGTTGCCGAGCTTTATCAGGTACGGATCGGCCTTATCCGCCCGGTAGTCTGCGTCATTGACCAATCCCACCATCGAGTTCGATTTTTTGTCGGTTATCCAGGAAATTATCGCCCAGGTCGGGCCGGCCTGCACCACGACATCGGAACCGGAGATCACCGGAGCGGCCACGACTTTCGGCGCGATCTCGTTGATGGACGAGATGAACTTGCTTTCGTCCATGGACGAGATGTTGGGATTTATTGAAATGGCGTTCACGAAAGCCTGAAAAGCGCTGTTTAAGAAGGATTGCGAACCGGTCTTGGTGGCGTCCACGATCGTTTCGATCTTCATTTGCTCCTCCGATGTCAGCGGTTTTTCCGGGACGACCGGGGGTTCCACCGGCTGTTCCGGTTCCGGCTGCGGCTGTTCCTCCACGGGTTCTTCCTGGGGCGGGGTTGAAGGGGCGCCGCTGGTGGTGAAGGTGTCATCGTTGGCATAGCCGATATTGTTGTAGATGTCGGCTGACGAAATCTTGAAATGGTATTTAGTGCCCGGTTTGAGTTTCGTGATAGTCACGGAGTGGGCTTTGGTATAGCTGTCCGCGTTCCCAGTCTGGCCGGCGGAATAGGTGGACGACTCCCCGTACTTAACCGTGCCGTTGGCGACTTCATCGGTGAGCCAGCTGATCTTGGCTGACGTATCGGTGATGTCCGTCACCCCGACCTGGGTGATGATCGGCGGCAGCTTGTCCGAATTGTCTAAAATGATGGTGCTGCCTCCGCCTGCGGGCGGCACGGACGACAGGGTGGTAAAAGTATAGCCGGATGAAAAGTTGTCGTTGGTCGCCTCGTTTAAAGCCTTGTCTTTGGAAGTTACCTTAAAGAAATATGTGGTTGCTTCGGACAACCCTGCCAGCTTCACCGCGTGGGAGGCCGTGAGGACCGGATCCTCGCTGGAATTGGACCCGTAAGCGACAGATGTGCCGTAAAAAACCTGTGAAGTGGCGGGTTCATCGGTCTTCCAGGAAATGACGGCCGAGTCGGTCGAGACGAGCATCGGAGCCACGGCGGTGATCACCGGGGCCGTGGTGTCTTCCGCGACAGTTACGGCCGGTGAGGCGGGCGTGGTGAAGGTCAGATCGTCCGACACGGACGTATTCTTGAACGCATCCGTGGATCGGACGCGGAAATGATAGGTCACTTCCCCAAGCAGATCCTGCGGCAGGTTCACCAAATGGGAATTCATGAGAGTCAGATTGCCAGCGACTCTGCCGTAGGACGTGTCGAAACCGAATTCGACAAAAGAATCCGAGGCTTGGTTATTGGTCGTCCAACTGATGCTGGCGGTGTTATATTTCACGTCGACAATCTGGACGTTGGTGATGATGGGCGGCGCCCCGACGGATGCGGCGGTCGCGAAGGTGTAGCCGACGCCACTGTTGTCATCGGTCTGGATGTTGCCCGAAGGATCCGTCGACTTGATCCGGAAATAGTATTGCTTCGAGGGAGTCAGACCGATCAGCGTCAGGCTATGACTCGAGGTCATGAGCGGCGAACCCTGGGAGAGGAAGTAGGACCTGTCGAACGAAAAATCCACGTAGGAATTGGAGTCCTCGTCCGTGGTCCAGGAAATCGTGACCGAAGTGGCGGTCGGTTCCCCGATATTGACCGCGGAAATCTGCGGCGGAGTTACGTCCCCCGCGGATGCCGAAGTGTTGAACGTGTAGTTATCCGAAACCGATTCGTTGCCTGCGGCATCCATGGACCTTACCCGATAGTTATATTCGCTTTCCGCGAACAGGTCTTCAGGCAGGGTCACGCTGTGGCTTGTCGTCTCCGCGTAGTTCCCGGCCGTCCGGCCGTAAGCCCGGGTTTGGCCGAATTCCACGAATGAAGTCGCGGGCTCGTTCGTCGTCCAGGTGATAGTGGCGGTGTTGGCGGAAATTCCGGAGACGGCAACGCCGGAAAGCACGGGAGCCAGCGTATCGTCCGGATCGGCCAGAGTCAAAAACGAGTACTGATCGGATATCCCTTCGTTGCCCGAGCTGTCCTTGGAATGCACCTTGAAATAATAGGTGGTCAAAGGCTGCAGCACCGCCGGCAGGGTCAGAGTGTGATTCTGTGTGAAATCGTAAACCCCGTAGAGCGTGCCGCTCGAAAAATTATTGGTGGTGGAGTATTCCACGAAGGAACTGGATGCCTTGTCGGTATGCCAGGTGATGACCACGCTGCGGGCCGTGATCTGAGGGGTCTGTACGTTGTCGATCACAGGCACAGCGGTATCCGGCACCGCAGTGGCGAAACTGTCCGGGTCGGAGGTCGTGCAGTTATGCGAGGAGTCGCAGGATTGGACTTTGAAATTGTAGAGCGTGTCCGGCGCCAGGCCGACCAGCGTGATGGAGTGGTTCAGCACATACCCCGAAACACCGGCGTTGTTCGAATAGCTTCCGTCGATGGAATAAAGAACCGTCGTGCTGGACACTTCGTCGGTGACCCAGGAAATGGAAACCGATGAGGTGGTCGGGGCTGATTTGGTTATGGAAGTGATGGCAGGGGCCACGTTATCCGTCGGGTTGCCGCCGGCCGTCATGGTCATGACATCCGAAAAATCCGTATAGTTGCCGATGTCGTCGACCGAACGGACATGGTAAGCATAGGCCACTCCTTCGGTCAGGCTCTGGTCCAGAATATAATTCAGGTTTGCGTCATTTATGTTCTGCAGAGGGGCGTCTGCGGTGGGCAGGTCATCCTCCCTGTATACCTGATACTGCGTCCAGTCCAGCTCCACGTTTTTGGACCAGGTGAAGAAGTTCCGCCATTCCGAGGTGTTCGCGTTCGAGGCGTTTTGGATGAACACGTTCGTAGGCTTGGCCGGCGCCTGCGTATCGAGAGTTATCGTGTCGGAATAGGTCGCGGAAAGATTGCCGTAGACGTCCTCAAATTGCGCATAGACCGTTTTCTGTCCGTCCCCCGAGGACAGGGTATACGAGATGGTGTCCGCATAAGCGTGTTTATTGCCCGCTGATGTCAGGTTGATCGATGATTCCGCAAGATAGACCGAGAAGGCGGAGAAATCGCTGGCAGATAGGTTAAGCGTTACCGCCGCATTGTTGGTCTTGTCCGCATTCTTGCTCGTCAGGACGTTGCTGTTTACGTTGATCGCGCTCCCCCCTCCGGTCGGTATCCCCACCGCCGGACTTTGCGTATCCAGAATAAATTGAGAGGAGGCAAGATATCCGACGTTCGAGGAGGCCGCCTGATCGTTGGCCACCACGCGGACGCTGGAGTTGTTCATGGAAAGATTGGGGACGTCGGTTGCCGCGTTCCAGATGATCTGTTTCGACGTGCCCTTGGCCACTGTCGATCCGGCCACGGTGGCATCCCCGGTGACGGATTGAGCCATCACCCAGATCTTCGTTCCCGAGGAATGGGACACGCCGGTGGTCTGATAAGCGCCTCGGGTGATGGTGCCGGACAGGTTGCTCCCCGCTTTGGCGGAATACGTAATCATCTCCTCGTCTATCATTACCGTACCGGATGCGGGCAGAAACGTCCCGTTGGAAAAGGCGATCGTCCCGGTTTCTCCTGCGGTCAGGGTCTGGTTTAGGGTGGTCCCTACGTCATATGCGGCATAAATCTTAACCGCGCTTGATTCCAGATCGTTCACGTCGTAATTTAACGTAACCGCTCCCCGGCCGCCCAGGTTCTCGGAGGCCGTGACATTGGTTACCGTGGGAGGCGAATTGACGAACTTGAAAAGTTTGCTGCTCGGCATGCCCGTATTTCCGGCGTCGTTGGCGGCCCGGACATCGATCTGATAAACGTGCCCGATCTGCCAAACGACAGACGAAGTGCCATAGCTCCAGGAAGCCGTCCCGGTGATCGGGAAATAGGCTTGCGTCGCTTGGTCAAAGGAATTATTGGCTGTGTTGTACCATTTATTCACCGAGCCGTCGGTATCCTTAATCGACATCTCGATGCCGGTCAGGTTGGTGCCCACAGGAGTCGCGGCCGTGCCGGCAAAACCGGCAACTCCATAGCTCTCTTGGGGAACCGCCAAGATCCCCGACCCGGTACAGTTGTTGCCCGGGGTGCTGCAGATCGCATCGATAGCCGTCGTAGGCAGGGCTTGCTGGATTATCGTACCGGCCAAGCCCGCGCCCGCAACTCCCCCGCCTGCAGCGCCTCCCGCCGCAGCCACCGTTCCCGTATAAGTCTTATCGGTTGTCCAATAGACCACGATTCTGCCGCCGGAACCGCCGCCGCCCTGGTTAGTCCCGGTGCTGCTCCCGCCCGCCCCGCCGCCCGCGGTAATCGCAGGCGTTCCGCCGGTACTGATCACCGTCCCGGCCAAGATGTTGATGGATCCGCCGGAGCCGCCGCCCGCGCCATAAGCCCCGCCCGTTCCTCCAGCTGTGCCATTGGCTGTAATCGTCCCGTTAATCGTCAACGTCCCTGGTATGGTCAGTTTGATCAAGCCCCCTCCGTTACCGCCGGTCTTGGCGTTCGCTCCGTAACCGGCCGCTGCCCCGCCGGAACCGAAATCCACTGGGTTGCTCTGGCTGCCGTAAGCAACGTTGCCTGTGTTGGATGATACGCCGTCGTAAGCGCCTGAGCCGCTTGAGTTGCCGTAGGCTCCGCCGCCGCCGCCCGCGTCAGCGAGATTGATCGAATTGGCGCTTTCCGCTCCGATGGCCCCATGCGTCGGCTCGGTCGCTACCCAAGGCCTCACCCTGATCCAATCGATATACAGCCAGTCCATCACGTCGTAGTTGCCCAGCGAAATTTTTATGCTTGAATTGGTGGGAGCGCCCGTTCTGTTTAAGACCGGGTTGCCGTTTAAGAAGTATGTGGCTGTGGTCGAGCCGGGCGCAAAAGCGATCCCATACATTGTCCAGTCGGTGGTCATCGGTTCGGTATATAAAACGACTGTGGTATAGGCGTAACTTCTTGCGATCGGTTGGTGTCCGCCTGTGTAATAGATCTGGTTTTCGTACATATCCACATTCGGAGAAGTAGACTGGGCAGTGACATAGACTCTCCTTACAGTGCTGGTGCAGTTGCTGGTCGTGCAGAACCCGTAGCCCCGGAGAGAATATTCCATAATTCCATACTGCCAGGAAAACGTTGAATTGATATTCCGGATCACGCCATTCTCTGCGGTGGGTTCATTCAACTGACCGCCTGCGACACTATAATAAGATGTGGCCCCTGTCCAGTTATTGAGGTTGTCGAAGGGATCGTAAAAACTGAAGACTTTGGTCGCGTCGCTTCGCGAGGGCAAGCTGGAACCGTAGGTCAGATAAATATTCTTGCTCGCGCTGGCTCCGATAGACGGCACCTTGACCCAGATCACGGTCGAGGCGGT
The DNA here is from genome assembly GCA_050259015.1 of Candidatus Saccharimonadota bacterium. Lineage (GTDB taxonomy): Bacteria > Patescibacteriota > Doudnabacteria > UBA920 > O2-02-FULL-48-8 > JBLMZV01. The sequence goes on along the minus strand of JBLMZV010000013.1, from coordinate 4,626 downwards.
ATTGCACCCGCTTTCCACGAAGTAGTTCAGCGGAGTGGACTGGTCCGAATCGAACCAGCGCATATCGGCGCAGTCGGTCCGCATGTGGGGAGTCAGGGCATTGGTGTTGATCGTGATCTTTACCGCGTAATCGGTCAGGACAGAACCGGTATTGTTCGTCACCTGGATTGCCCGCACGTACTGGCCGGCGCTGACGGCTTTGCCGCCGCCTGTGCCGCCGCCTGCCGTGGGCGTGCCGGTTGCGGTTCCTCCTGCAAAACCCTTGCCGTTGGCATTGATGGTGCCGTTGACCGTAAGGTTGGCCGCGGCCAGGTTGGAAAGGTTGCCCATAATCGCTCCGCCCGAGTCGATCGTCACGTCCCCGGTCATGGCGATGGAAAATGAATTCCCGGCAGGCGAGGTCAGATTTCCGCCGTTCTGGATGACCAGGTTTCCTGTCCCGCTGATCTCATCGTTATTGCCGAGCGCCTGCGACGAATTGACGTAGCAGGTGGTATCCAGGGTCCCGCTGGTGCAGGCAAAGTTATGAGCCTTGCTGCCTAACGTCTGCCCGAAGCTGAAGGATAGCCAATGCCTGCCCGCGGTCACTGCCCGGTGGCGGATTTTCGAAGTCTGGCCGTCGCAGTTATAGTCTTTGACGAAAAGGGTATCCCCGGTCTTGGAAATCGCATTGTCCGCGATTTTCCGCTGGCCGCAATACAGGCCCTCGAACGCGATATCCTTGTCCTCGCGCGTCCCGTCTACCGCCTTGATGAATAGGTTTGAAGTGGAATAGGTGTTGAATCTCACTTCCCAGATGTCGCCCTGAGTAAGATTCGATTGGACGTTCAAAATTTCCAGATATGCGCCGGCGTACGCGGAAAAATGACTGGCCTCGAAGGATATCCGGTCGCCCTTATCCTGGATTTGGGCTTCGGCGATTTCCCAGCTCCGGCAAGCCAAAGCTTTAGCGTCGAAGTTTTCGTCGCGGCAGGTCATCAGGGTGTTGACCCTGTCGGCTGCCGAGTTTTTCTTTACCGTGACTTCCGCATTTTTGAAGGTTTCGGCGTTGCCCACGTAAATCAGGTCTGTCCTGATCCTGTTGTCCGTATCGCTACCCACTCCGATCGTCAGATTATCGGGTTTTTTCTCCAGGCCCTTGATCTTGACCGCGGTCCTCTGGTCCGTGTATTCGAAATTCAGCCCTTCGCTTGACCTGCGCAGCCGTCCGAAGACTTCCGCGGTTCCCTGGGCAGTCGTCAGCTTAAGCCCGATCGATTCGGTCCGGCTGAACGACCAATAGTAAACGAACCCGGCGGCGAGCAAAACGACCAAAGGCGCGGCGAGCCAGGCCGCCAGTTTCATTCTCGAACGTTTCTTTACCGGAGCGACCGATCTTACGATCCGGGAGGTTCTTTTTACTCCGTCGATCCCCTTTCTTTTAACCGGTACGACCGGCTTGGCGACCGCGGATGTACTTTTTCGGGCGACGCTTTTCGGTTTGGAGGTCGCAATAAAAGCCCTCCTGCCATTTGACGGGGCTTTTCGGACTGATTTGCCAGTTTTTTTGTCTTTATCTGTCATTAAAAAAAGAAGCCTAAACTTCTGGGATCGACATCTTCTGATTTTCGCGAAACTTTTTGTTGCTCGCTGCCCGCTACTCGTTAATAAGCATCTTTTTTATACCATAAAGAATTGAATCTTTCAAGGAATCGTTTCCTTGTGGATAACTACCGGGTTTGGATCTCAAGCAGCAGGCTGTTGAGCTTTTCCGACTTGGGATTTGTCATGAGCCCGTCCTTTAAAAGCGCCGTCGCCTCCTCTCTGCTGCCTTCCGCCTCCAGGTTCTTGGCCAGACTGTAATAGCTGTCCTCGAACTTGGGATCGATCTCGATGGATTTCCGGAAATACCCCTTGGCGACATTGGACTTGTCCAAAGACAGGTAAACATTGCCGGCTTCCCAATAGCTTTTCGCGGTCGGGGCGGCCTTCAGGACCTTGTCGTAGTTTTTTGCGGCATTTTTGTAGTTGCCGTTGCGTGCCTCCATTACTGCAAGCTGCCAAAGATATCCGGCGTTGTCCCGGTCGTTCCGCACCGCGCGGACAAAAAATTTCTCGGCCGTCCTGGGATCGGAATAGACTCTTTGTGAAGCCTCGGCGTAATAATATTTGGCCCGCGAGTCTTTTTGCCTGGCGGAAAAATACGTCAGCCTCAATCCCAACAAAAAAGCGGCGACCAGCGTGACCGAAATTATCGCGATGACTTTTTTGTTCCTGATGAACTTAAACATCGATTATTCCTTGGTCTTAAAAAGTTCAAAGATCATGAACAGGGGGATCTTCTGATGGATCTCATAGAAGTCGGGCCGGATTTTTTTCGCGCCTGCCGCGGCCTTCGGCTCCAAAAAATCGCTGACGACAAAACCGGATTCCCTGATCTCCCTTAAGATCTCGGACAGCGGTTTGTGGTAGTAAGCGACTTCCAACTCATCGAACCATTTGCCCTGCACCCGGCGGGTGTTGAGATAATCGCCGAAGATTTCCCACTTCTCTTTCTCGTCGTCGTATTTGTAATAGCCCAGCAACACCGAGGACCGCTTGCCTTCCCGGGCTGATTCCGCCCCCCATTTGATCGGGTGATGGGTGGAGAACAGGACCCGGCCTTCCAACCGCAAAATGCGGAACGCATTCCTTAATATTCCCGTCCATTCCTTGGCGTAGTGGAGCGTCAGACTGGAATAGATAAAATCGAAGGAGGAGTCCGGAAAATTCATTTTCTCCATATCCATGACGAGGAACTCCACGCCAGGGAAAGCATATTTGGCCTGTTCGATAAGGCCCCGGGAAATATCTATGCCTACCACTTTTGCCGCCCCGAGCTTCTTTAGGCGATCGCACTCCTCTCCGCTGCCGCAGCCGATACAAAGCACTTCCAATCCGGCCAAGTCGGGAAGCTTGCCGTACATCGCCGGCTTTTCGAGATACTCGTGGGCGTAGTTCTTGCGGCTGCGGATTCTCCTGGCCCAGGCGCCGGCGTTATCGTCATAGGATTTTATCGTGCCCGAATCCGTCATGTTAGTCCTTGTTGAAGAAGAGTTTAAACAGGTCCACTATGACTCCGATCATCACGCCGGCCATCCCGAGTATCAGGGCGGTGCGGACCGCGAACGGCCAGTGGGCGGAATGACCGGTGAAATCGAACGGAAAAGTCAGATATAAGAGGTAAAGGAACGTAAGGCCCAGGGCGCCGATGACGATCCGAAACAGGGCCTTGAACCAGGGTTCCCGGTAGACAATCAAAAACACGAGATTGGCGACTATCGTGGCGGAGAGCGAGACGTTAAGTATCCAAAGACTGCCCGTGAAAGCCGGCGTCAAAAAAGGCACGTGCCAGCGAAGCAGGCCGTTGAACACGAAAAGCAGGATGATATTCACTATCACCGCCACCAGATAATCGACTCGCCGTTGCCGCCGGGGCGGCCGCATGATCTCGGATCGCTCAGGCTGGGTTTTCTCGTCTTTGTTGTCCATATCGTTTACTTTATTAACATCGCGTCGCCAAAGGAATAAAAACGGAATTTTTCCCGGATGGCCACCTGGTATAAGTTTACCAGATTTTTCCCCGCTTGTTTGTGCTTAAGGAAAGCGTCCACCAGGCACATCAGGGATGACTGAGGCAAATGGAAATTGGTCACTAAAGCATCCACGGTCCGGAACCGGTACGGCGGATAGATGAACAGGCTGGTTTCGCCGCTTACTTCACCGCTTCCGCTGCCCGGTTGGACGGCCGCCGATTCCAGGGCCCGGGCGGAGGTCGTCCCTACCGCCACCACCGGCCGGCCGGTTTTTTTCGCCGCCGCAATCCTGTCCCGGCTTTCCGCGGGAATCCGATAGATTTCCGTATGCAGCCTTTTCTTCTGGAGATCGTCTTCCGTCACCGGCGCGAAAGTGCCAAGCCCGACGTGCAGGCTGATTCTCGCGGTCTCGATTCCCCGGGCTCCGAATTTTTCCATGACCTGCGGGGTAAAGTGCAGCGACGCGGTCGGGGCGGCCACGGAAGCCGGTCTGGCCGCGAACATGGTCTGGTATCGGGCGCGGAGCAGTTCTTCGCTGAGTCCGGTCTCTCCCAGATATTTCGGTACCGGAGTGCGGCCCTTTCGCCCAAGCAGATCCTCGAGCCTCTCCGGATCGAACTTCAATTCCAAAACAAACAGCTTGCCGTCCTGGCTGACCACTTCGAAATCATACCCCGGTCCCGCAGTCAGTTTCTGGCCGGCCGTGATCCTGCGATCCGCAAGGATTTTCACCCGTCGGTCTCCCGGCTGCATCTCGTTTACCAGAAACAGGCATTCCACCTTGCCACCGGTCTCCTTCCTAAGGTCGACCCGGGCAGGGACGACCTTGGTATCGTTGAACACCAAAAGGGAGCCTGCGGGAAGGTGAGCCGCTAAATTGGAAAAGGCATCGATATATATCTGGTCTTTGCCTGTGTCATAAACAAAAAGCCGCGAACTGTCGCGCGGTTCGATCGGCCGCGAGGCTAATAGTTCGGCCGGCAAATCGTAGTCGTATTCGGATAAAACCTTCGATCCTTTCATAATCTGACATATTATATCCTTTTCCGGCGGAATATGACAGGCCTTAAAA
>JBLMZV010000012.1:0-2589 GCA_050259015.1 Candidatus Saccharimonadota bacterium | reverse complement strand
GGTCAGCTTGCTGTCCAACTTAAGCCCGATCCCGACCGCCTGATCACGGTCGTAAATCGATGCGTACCTGAAGCCGCTTACGTACGCCGGGAGCGTTTTCTTCAGGGTTTGGGATAACGGGTCATGCAGATTGAACACGTAGCCCAGCAGGTATGCTCCCGCCAGGACCAGGACGATCAGGCTTAAGCCTCCGATCAAAAACAGTTTTTTCGCGAATTTGGTTATCATGCCTCTTTTTTGAAGAAGTAATCGAGCCAGAGTCTGAAGTTGGACCGGCTTTCTCCCCCCGATTGACCCGCGCCGTTGGCGTCACCCTGGTTCGGCAATCCCACGACGTATTCCCCTTCCCGTTTGAGATTAAGTTTTTCCCGGGCCTGACGCTCCGCATACTCGGGAGTGTTCAGGTATTTGGACAACTCCCCCAGTTCCAGATTCTGGGAGTTGATGTCGGCTGCCTGTCTCTGCAGCTGCTTGATTTCCTTGTCGACCTGGTATTTTTGCACCACCAGTTTCGCGGTCACGATCATAATAAGCACCAAAAGGCCGCCAAGAAGGAGGCTGGTGGTTTTAGATTTGAGGATGCTGTCGAAATCCATGTGTGACGGATTAGAGGCCGCCGGCGGAAAACAGCGGGATCAGGACGAAGGCCAACATGCCGAGAATCATGATTACGCTGACGATCACGGATACTTTGTTGAGTTTTTTCCGGTCCATCATAAATTTTATTTCTTTAATATTGCCAGGAAGGCTTCCTGGGGGATATCCACTTGTCCGATGCGTTTCAGGCGCTTTTTCCCTTTTTTCTGCTTTTCCAGCAGTTTCATCTTGCGGGTGACGTCGCCGCCATACAATTTAGCGGTCACGTCTTTGCGCATCGCCGGAATTGTTTCCCTGGCGATGATCTTTCCCCCGATGGCCGCCTGCAGCGCGATTTCGAACTGCTGCCTCGGGATAAGCCCCTTCAGTTTCTCCACCAATTGGCAGCCTTCGCTTTCCGCCACTGTGCGGTGCACGATGATCGACAGGGCGTCGACCACTTCTCCGGCCACCAGGATGTCCAGTTTGACCAGGTCTGACTGCCGGAAATCCAGCAGTTCGTAGTTAAGCGAGGCGTACCCGGAGGAAACGCTCTTAAGCTTATCATAAAAATCAATAATGATATTGGCAAGAGGCATCTCGGCCGTGATAAGCACGCGGTCGTTGGAAAGGTACTCCATGTTCTTGTAGGAGCCGCGCCTCGAGGTGATGAGCTCTAAGATGCCTCCGATATAGCGCTGCGGGACCAGTATCTCGATCGCGACCCAGGGTTCTTTGATGCTTTCAAACAGCGAGGGGTCGGGCAGCTCGGCTGGAGTATGCACGATTTTTTCTTCACCGCCCTTGAGCATGATCTGGTATTCGACGGAGGGTGCGGTGAGGACCAGGCTTAAGCCGTATTCCCTGGTCAGGCGTTCCTGCACTATATCCATGTGCAGGAGGCCTAAAAATCCCGTACGGAACCCGAAACCGAGGGCCGGTATATTCTCCGGCTCGAATTCCAGCGCAGCATCGTTCAGCTTCAGCTTCTCTATAGCGTCGCGAAGCTCCGGATAGTCGTCCCCGGAGACAGGGAAAATGCTGGCGTAAACCATGGGGGTGATGTGCTTGTAACCGGGCAAAGGAGCGACGTTGCCGCTTGTCGCCGCCACGGTATCGCCGACGCGGGCTTTGCGCACGTCCCGCAGGCCGGTGACGATGTAGCCGACTTCTCCTGTCCTTAATTCCGGGCAGGCGTGGAACTTGGGCTTGAAGTAACCGACTTCGAGCGAGTCGGCTGAGGATTTGGTGCCCAGCATCTGGATTTTTTCGTTCTTCTTGAGGCTCCCGTCCATGATGCGGACGAACGATACCACTCCGCGGTGCTGGTCATAGGACGAATCGAAAATCAGGGCGCGCAAGGGCTTGTCCGGGTCGCCCGTGGGCGCAGGTACCCGTTCGGCCACAGCGGTTAGGATCGCTTCCACTCCTTCTCCGGTCTTGGCGGAACAGTACAGTATTTCGTCCTGGCGGAAGCCGAAAGCCTTCATGATTTCCGCTGCGGTCTTATCCTTGTCCGCGTTTGGCAGGTCAATTTTATTGACCACCGGGATGATCTTTAGGTCATGCTGCTGGGCCAGGTGGATATTGGCCAGAGTCTGCGCTTCTATTCCCTGCGTGGCGTCAACGACGAGGATTGCCCCTTCGCAGGCCGCCAGAGATCGCGATACTTCGTAAGTGAAGTCCACGTGGCCTGGGGTGTCGATCAGATTGAGGACATAGCCCTTCCACTCCATCCGGACCGGCTGAAGTTTGATGGTTATCCCCCGTTCCCTTTCAAGGTCCATCGTATCCAGAAGCTGCTGTTTCATCTCTCTCTTGGCCACGGTCGCGGTCAACTCCAAAAATCGGTCAGCCAGGGTGGACTTGCCGTGATCGATATGCGCGATTATGCAGAAATTTCGGATGTTCTTTTGCATATATTTGGACCGCCTAATTATACTGAATATCTCGGATTTTGGCGAACATCTTTTTATGCGGCCAGCTCGAAAAATATCCCGTCGCCGAACCATT
>JBLMZV010000011.1:0-4851 GCA_050259015.1 Candidatus Saccharimonadota bacterium | reverse complement strand
CCGCTGCCCGACGTCTTTTGCATCACGATTCCGGTCAGGGTCACGGTTTGGGACGAGGACGGCTGAGGCGGAGTCGATGCAGAAACAGGCGCGGCAGGAGGCGCAACAGCAGGACTGGGGGGACCGGAACCCGAAACCGCTTTTTTGGCAGACGATTGCTGCTGAGAGGCGGAGGATGTGGAACTTGGGAGCGCATCGGTCGTCGGGCTCTGGATTTTAGGCCCGGTTTTCGGCTCGGGAGTTTCTGCGGTGGGTTGCTGCTGCGTTCCAACCGCGTTTCCAAAAGCGGCGTCCTTCTTAAATCCGATATCTTTGGCGTAGACATAGTAGCTGACTGCGCCGAAAGCAATAGCGCCGATGATTGCGTATATCCAAATCCGCCTTGATTCTTGCTGCATATTATTGTGGTTCGTTAAGCTTAAGACCGGTATTATTCCGTCCCCGGCTTTGGAAGTAAATAGTCATTTGACCCGAACAAATATAGCCTGAAGGACGGCCAAATCACTTCCGCGCTTTTTTGGCCTCGTTCTTTTTTGCCTGAACCTTCAATATTTGCCTGATCGCAGTCGCAGGCACTTTCTGGTCGAAGCGGATCTGTACCGTTTTACTGCCGGTCGTGTAGCCTTTCTCCTCGAGCGATCTGCGATCCTCGGGGCTGAGCGCGAACGCAAATCCAAAGCCGACATGATTCTTGAATGCGGCAAATCCGGCAAGAGCGCCCTGATACCAGTAGAAAGGCACGCCCCAGCTTATTTTTTCCTCGGCATCCGGGATGCTCGACCTTATCAGTTTCCGGAGCTCCTCAAGCTTCGCCTGCGCTTCTCCCCACGCGCCGGCGATGTAGGCGTCGACATCTTTCGCGTTATAGTTCCTCATTCGCTTCTTCTCCTTGGAATTTCCCAAAAAATCAAAACGAGCCGAGCTTAACCGCACCGTCCCGAACATAGGATGCGATAATCACGCCGCTCGGCGATACGACAGACCGGACCAGTTTATACGCTCCGGGTCTCGTGCCTTCCCCGAACAGCCGCTTGCCCCTGCCCAGGGTTACGGGGAATGTCTTCAGCCACAGCTCGTCCACCAAATCGTCTGCCAACAGCGTCTGGATCAGGCCGCTGCTCCCATGCACTTGAATGGCAGGGCCTTCCTGTTGTTTTAGCTTCCGAATTTCCGAGGACGCATCGCCGCGTATCTGCACGGTGTTCTGCCAATCCGTTTTTATCGGCGTATTCGAAACCACATATTTGGTGGCGCTGTCGATCCCCGGCCACTCTTCTTTGTGCTGCGGCCAGTATCCGGCGAATATTTCGAATGTTTTCCTGCCGAGCAGAAGATCGAATGGCGGGGCCATCTGTTTCTCCATTTCAGCGCTTCCCACTTTGTCGAAATACGGCACGGTCCACCCTTCGAGATCGAACCCGCCGGACGGGTCCTCTCCCTTGCCTCCCGGAGCCTGCATGACCCCGTCCAATGATACGAATGTCAGGACAATCAGTTTTCTCATGCTAAGCATGCTACCAGCCGTCAATTTCAGCCGCAATGGAACAACTATATAAATAACCCAGCCCCGGCTTTTTCTCAACAAAAAAACGCACCAATCAATGGCGCATTTTTCTTCTGGGGTGCCTGAAGGGAGTTGAACCCTCGTGACCGCTTCCACAGAGCGGCGTTCTACCGTTGAACTACAGGCACCATGATTTTTTACTAAAAAACTCTTACACAGATTTGTAAGAGTCGCCGTTTACCGCCTGCTGTGTCAGACGGACAATCAATTCAATTGCTCCGGTATTATAGCCGAATTTCATCGGGTCGTCAATAATCGAAAGCTGCCGGGTTTAGGATAAGAATGCATTTGCCTTATGTTATAATGCAGATGGATCGTAAAACAAAAATAAATGGGAATCCTCACGCACAGCCTGCTGTTCATATTATCGCTGGGGGTAATCTGGTTCTTTGCCGGAATACTTATCGACGCCATAGACAGGGTAGCCAAGCGCTTCAACAAGAGCGGGTTTACCGTGGCTTTTTTTATTTTAGGCTTTCTGACCTCCATAAGCGAGATATCGGTGGCCGTCAACGCCAGTCTGGAAAACCAGCCCCAGATATCCGTGGGCAACCTGATCGGAGCCTCTTTGGTCATCCTGCTGCTTATAGTTCCTTTTCTGGCTGTATCCGGTAACGGCATCTCTCTCCGCAACACGTTATCGAGGCGCAATCTGGCCTTAGCCCTCGGGATAGTGCTGCTGCCCGCGTTTTTCGTGCTCGACGGAAGCGTCGACGCGACCGAAGGCGTAATCATCCTGCTGGTCTACGGCACCCTGATCTACTCCCTGCGCAAAAAGGAATCGGTGATCAAGACCATTGAACGCGTCGATGAGAGCATCGTCCGCAAAAAGCACACGACCTTCAAGGATGCGATGAAGATACTTGCAGGAGCTGCGTTTATCTTCACCGCCGGGCATCTGCTCGTCAGGGAAGCCGCCTTTTTTTCCGATCTTCTGGGCGTGCCGAGTTCCCTGATCGGTCTCCTTCTGCTTTCCATCGGAACGAATGTGCCGGAAGCGGTCATAGCTATCCGTTCCATCTACAAAAAACGCAAGGATATTGCCTTTGGCGATTATCTTGGTTCGGCTGTGGCCAATACTCCCATCTTCGGGATGCTGGCGATTTTCAACGGGAAGTTCGACGTTGAGCCGAGCGAGTTCCTGATCAGCTTTTTCTTGATGCTGTTGGGCCTTATCATGTTTTACCTGTTCGCGGGCTCCAAGCACAACATTTCCCGCAGGGAGGGCTGGGTATTGCTTTTGGTCTATGCCGCATTTTTGATCGTGCAGGCCGCCACCCTCCTGAGGCTGGCGGAGAAATAGAATTAACATCAATAACCTTTAATAACCTATGTTCAGAATAATCTACACGTTTTTCGATAAGCTGGAGGACCGGGTACGGAGACGGTTCAGCCATTATCCGATCCTTTATGCCATCGTCGGCGGAGTCGGCGTAGTGCTATTTTGGCGGGGGGTTTGGCACTCTACCGATTACGGCATGGCAATAATCCACGCCCGGCGGCTGGGCCTCGGCAGTATCGATCAAAGCATCGGCGCGTGGTGGGACGGTCCGCTGTCCCTGGTTGTGGGGACGATTGTTTTGCTCATGACCGGCATATTCGTCTCGAGCTTTATAGGCAACGAAATAATCATGTCCGGCCTGCGGGGCGAACGGAAGCTGACGGAAAAGACCGAAAAAGAGGTCAAATTGGAAGTCGGCGCCATTGCGGAAATTTTGGAACGGCTGGAACGCCTTTCAAAAAAAATCGACTCCCTGGAGAGCAGATCGTCTATAGCTAAAGCCAGCCCGGAAAAACAGAGCCAGCCGGCCGCAAAGCGGCGATAATCCCCGATCGATTTTGAACATTTGGCCAAAAAAATATAATATAAATACGTAATTAATTACGTATGGACACAAACAACAAACCAAAACTCGGAATCGCCCTAAGCGGGGGCTCGGCCCTGGGGATTTTCCATATCGGATTCCTCAAAGCCCTGACCGAACGCCAGGTGAAGATCGACTACATAAGCGGCACCAGCGCCGGGGCGATCGTGGCTGCGGCTTTCGCGTTCGGCGTGCCCTTAGACGAGCTGTCGCGACGGGCCAAGAAGCTCTCCTGGTACGGCCTGTCCAAATTCACTTATTCCAAGCTCGGCCTGGTGAGCAACCAGGCCATCGGCGACATGATCAGGGAGCTTTTGGGCGACCCCGACATCAGGGAGGCCAAGATCCCTCTGTCCGTCGTGGCCACGGACATCTCGAACGGCGAAAAGATCGTGTTCAAAGAAGGCAATCTCATCCGGGCGCTGATGGCCAGCAGCTGCATCCCCGGCCTGTTCGTCCCCGTGGAAATCGACGGTCGCAAGCTGGTGGACGGCGGCCTGACCGAGAACCTGCCCCTGTCGCCGCTTAAAGACATGGGCGCGGACATCCGGGTGGGCGTTGACCTGTTCCGGTTCAGCCCGCAGCGCAAACCCCGCAACATCCTGGACGTGATCATGAATTCCATCGATATTCTCGCCGGCCACCAGGCGCACACCTACGGCGTCAACTCGGAATTGATGATCGAACCGCACCTTGAGGGCTTTAGCCCGTCCGATTTCAAGAAATCCGACGAATTGGAACGAGCCGGTTACTCCTACGGATCGGAGGCCGTGCCTGCCATCGCCAGGCTTACCGGCATCGAGCCGCCCGTCCGCCGGTCATTCTGGGAAAAATTCGTCGACTGGATCGAAAACAAAGCCTAACCCTCCCGACAGGAGGGTTTTTGATATGCCTTGACAGCCTGCCCTTGGCTGGTATATATTTAGATATATATCTAAATATCTAAATATATGGCCCTCTCCGACATGTTCAACGCTTTGGCCGAGCCGAACCGCCAGAAGATCATAGATCTTCTCAAAAAAAGGGAAATGTCCGTTTCGGATATCGGGCTGAACCTGGACATCACCTTGCCTACCCTCTCCCACCACCTGGATATCCTAAAACGCGCCAATCTCATTTCCGGGCGGCGGGACGGCCAGCAGATCATTTACTCCCTTAATTTAAGCATCGTCGAGGACCTCACCGAGGCGATCATCAAATTCTTAAACGTCAAGAAAAAACAATAACCTTAAACATATGACATCTCCGGTCAAATTCAGCCTCAAGTCCGAAATTTTCCCCATTCTGCTGCTGGTCGCAAGCGTGGTGCTGGGATTCTATTTCTACCGGCATTTCCCTGACCGCGTGGTCACGCATTGGGACTTTCACGGCCAGCCGAACGGCTATTCCAGCCGGGCCGTGGCCGCGCTCCTGATGCCGGCG
>JBLMZV010000010.1:0-29607 GCA_050259015.1 Candidatus Saccharimonadota bacterium | reverse complement strand
AAACTTATGGTGTTGTCCGCGTCAGCCTCCGCGCTCCATGCGACAGGATGCTTAAGCGAAAACCCCAGCCGATAGTCGGTGTAGGTTATGGCTTTGCGGATGACCGGCACGTATTCCATCATATCGACGTCCGTCCGGTAGGTCGACAGCCGGATATACGCGAATAACCCCAAACACGCGATGGCGGAAAGGGCCAGAGCCCAAATCAGCCAACGGTTGGGGTGAACGACGACCTTATGGAGTTTTATGATTTTCTTCAGTTTCGAACTTTTTTTTGCCATATTGATTTTAATTTTTTATTTTTCCGCCTCCTTAAGGCTTAATTTTATTGTTGTTTCTGGTGTCTATATATTGCTGCAGCATGAGCTGCGCCGCGATATTGTCTTTTATCTCCCGTTGCTGCTTGCCATTGAGGCCCTGGTCTTCAAGCAGGTTTCCCGCCGCCTCGGAAGTGAACCTTTCGTCCACGAGTTCCACGGCAACGCCTGTTTCCCGATTGATTTCTCGGGCGAACTGTTTGACCTTCTCAGCCGACGAACCCTGATCGCCTTGGAGATTCAGGGGGAAACCGAGCAGGATCATGCCAACGCCCTTTTCCAGCACGAGCTGCTTGATTTCCGCAACGTATTCGGACGCCGCAATCGTCTTATCGAGAGGGAAAGCTATCCTTTGGTCCTCGTCGGTAATTGCCGCTCCGATTCTCACGGTGCCCCAATCCAACGCGAGGATCCGCATGTTATTTGGTTTCGCCTAATGTTACCGTCACCTCTTTGGTTTCCCCGCGGGAGAGAATCTTCATCTTCACAACGTCCCCGGGGTTATAGTTCTTCATCATGCCGGCCAGGCTGTGCTCCTGGTCGATTTTCTGTCCGTTGATCTCCAGGATAATATCCGACTCCCGAAGCCCGGCCTTGTCGGCCGCTGAATCCGGGACCACCGCGGGCGAGCTCGGCTGGCCGCTGCCGACGATCAGGGCGCCGTAATTAACCGAGAGCTTGTTTTGTTCCTTGATCGTATCGTTCACGAGCACATAGCGCACCCCGAGCAGGGGCTTCACGATCTTGCCGAACTTCTTGAAGCTTTCCACGTCCTTCCTAATGTCATTGGCCGGAATCGCGAACCCGACCAGCTGGCCCTGGGAATCGATGGCTGTATTGATGCCGATGACCGAACCGCCGATATCCAGGAGCGGTCCGCCGGAATTTCCAGGATTGATTGCCGCATCGGTCTGGATCACGCCTTCCAGCTGCTCGCTGCTGTTGCCGCTGCCCGCCGTAATCGTCCTTCCGATGCCGGACACGACTCCGGTCGTGACGGTGTTACTGTATTCGCCCAAGGAATTGCCGATAGCGATCACCTTCTGGCCGATCTGGATGCCGCCGGAGTCGCCCAGGCTTATTGTCGGGAAGCTGCCTTCGCCCTTGATTTTCACCAGCGCAATATCGTTTATCGGATCGCGTGAAAGCACTTCCGCATCGTACTTCTTGCCGTCATTGGTCAGGACAGTGTATGTGGCGGATTCATCCTCGACCACATGCTTATTGGTGACGATCAGCCCATCCGCGGAAACGATGAATCCGCTCCCGCCGCCGACCTGCTGTATGTTTGGCTTGCCGTTGCTGTCCTGCTGGCGGTTCTGATAGAACGGATCGAAGCTGAACGGACCGAAATCGAAAGAGGATGAGGAATATCCGGGAATCTTGTTCAAGTCTTTGGAGATGATGATGGACACTACGGCGGGACTGGCCCGTTTGACCACGTCCACTACGGCCGACTGTTCATTGACCTGGACCGTCTTTATCCCTTCCGCCGCCGTTAGAGGGGAATTCTTCTGGTAATACGGCACCACGAAAACCGCCCCGATTACCGAGCCGACGATTCCGAACAGGAGGCTCAAGAGAATTACAGTGGAAAAAAGCTTTGTTTGGTCATTTCTGGGCGGCAGATCCGAAGTCAGGCCGCTTTTTGTGTCTTTGAGTTCAGTCATATGGCTTATATTTTAATTTTAATGTGGCCCAGCGAAAAATCTCATTACATTATAACACATTCATACCTAAAATATCAACTTAGGCAACCGTCAATACCTCGCACCCCTTATCCGTGACGATCAAAGTATGTTCGAAATGGGCGGAGCGTTTGCCGTCTGACGTCTGAACAGTCCAGCCGTCATCGGAGAAGCCGATTCCAGCCTGTCCCTCATTGACCATGGGTTCGATTGCCAGGACCATCCCCTCCTGTAGCTTAAGTCCCTGACCGGGTTTGCCGTAGCAGGGAATTTCCGGATCCTCATGCACCGCCAGCCCCACTCCGTGCCCCACAAGTTCGCGGACGACGGTAAAGCCTGCGGTTCTCGCGGTCGATTCGATGGCGTGTCCGATATCCCCGATGGTGTTGCCTGGTTTGATCTGTCTGAGCGCCTCCTCCAGACAAAGTTTAGTCGTATCTATTAGGGCATAGGCGCTCCTGTCGGTTTTCGACACGGGCACGGTAAGTGCGGCGTCGGTCGCCAGACCCCGGTACCAGACTCCCAAATCGAGGCTGACGATATCGCCGCTCCGCAGCACCTTGGTCTTTTGGGGCAACCCGTGGACCACCTCATCGTTTACGGATACGCAAAGCGCTCCGGGAAAGGGCGTAGAATCGTAATCCGGCTGATAATCCTTAAAAGAAGGCGCCGCACCCCGCGCGGCGATCTCCCGCTCCGCGATAGCATTCAGCTCGAAAGCCGAAACGCCCGGAGCGACTGCTTTACTGACCACGTCCAAAACCTCGGCCAATATCCGGCCGCCTTCCCTCAACGTCTCAATTTCGTGTGGATCTTTGGTAATCATTTATTGCCCGATTAATGTCCGCATAGACCTTCCGGATCGGTTGGTTGCCCCGAATGAGCCTGATCTTATGGAGCTTCGTGAAATATCCTATCGTTTTTTTGACTTGGGTGTTGTGATAGCGTATCCGGTTTTTCGCGAAACGCAGATCATCGTCGATCCGGTTCTCGTTCCTGGACCGGACTCTCCTTAGGATTTCCTTTTCGGGGAGGGTAATATAGAAGGCCAGAAAATCCCGGCGCCTGGCGTGCAAAAGTTTCTTTAAGTACTGAGCCTCCGGCTTCAATCTCGGATTGCCGATAAACAGGAGGTTCTCCGCGGGTCTGGCATGCGCCACTCTCTCTGAAATGTAATCCTTGATGATTTTGACCGGAGCCGGATTGCCCACGCCGGTGGTTTCTCTCAACTTCCGCGCGACCGCGTCGTTCTTTTCCATCAGGGCGCGCAAATACTTGCCGGTCTCCACGGGATTGAGGACATAGCACTTCATCAGCAGGTCAGCCTGCGTGTTCTTGCCGGCCGCCGGCGCCCCCAACAGGATAAGGTCGAATCCCAATTGCTTCATGCCTGGACCCCTATCGTCCTAATGATCTCCGCCTGGACCGCGTCCACCGGCTGGCTGCCGTTGATTTCGGACAATTGGCCCTTCTCCTTATAGTAGCCGACCAGCTCCTTGGTGCGCTGGGCGTATTCCTTAAGCCTTATCCTCACCACATCCGGCCGGTCGTCGGACCTGACTTCCATATGTCCGCCGCAAAGCTGGCACTGGTTGACCGTATAATTTTCCGAGTCCTCAGTCGCGCTCGCCTTCCGGCAACCCACGCAAATTTTCCTGTTGGACAAACGATGCACGACTTCCTCTTCGTCCACGTGGATGAACAGCACCCGGAAATTAGCGATGCCGTATTTCTCAAGAATCTTGCCCATGAATTCGGCCTGGGGCAGGGACATCGGGAAAGCGTCGGAAATTATGCCTTCCGAAACCTGATCGACTTCGTCGAACTTTTTCTCGAACAAAGGAAGCACGAAATTGTCGGGCTGCAGAATCCCTTTGTCGTACCGCTCCTTAACCGCAGCCGCCTCCTCCGGATGGGTCTTGATGTACTCTCTGATCAACTCGCCTGTGCTAATATGGGGAAATCCGGTTTTTTGCGAGAGCAGGTCAGCCTGGGTTCCTTTTCCCGAACCGGGCGGGCCGAGCAATACGATTATGGTCTTAAGCTTCATTCGCTTCCTTTCGATGATTAATGGAATAACAAACATCCAATCCGGAAAGATCGGCATTTGCCTTGGTATTATAACCCAATTTAGGCCAAACCCCCAAATCATAGGCGGCAAATGCCCTGGGTCTTGGTGCCTGATCCCCTGTACAAAGCCTGCGAAAAAACATAAGAAACATGGATGGCGATCTTAGGGATATTCGTGGGCATCCTCATTATTCTCGGTGTGGGCGGTTTCGCCTGGAAGGAACTGGACCTTCCGGGGTTTTTCGGAGCAGCCGTCGGCGGCCTTTGGAATATGCTTTTAAGCTTCTTTATCAAAACCTTTCGGATCCGGCGGGGCTGAGGCTTGGCAAAAACCGGTCGTTTGGCTACAATACGGAGACCAAGGAGGACTAAGATGACCGGTGAATTGGCTAAGGTCGGCCGCATTTACGAGATGAACGGTTCGTCCAGACCGGCAATCGTGCATGGAGACGGTCCGAGGGTCCTGGTGATCGCCGAAGAGCCGAGAAACCTCCCGTACCGACTCGACGCCTACTTCCTCGAGCTTGATTCGCCCGCCGGAAGGAAACTCCGGATAGGCAGCGAGGAGATCGCGGTTTCAAGCTCCATGATCGGCGCGGCGACCGGCATTGCCTCTCAGAGGGAAAAATTGTCGGGTTTTTCTGACCACTTCCATCAGACCACCGGTCGGCAGCCCTTCCTTGAGTAACGCTCAAGGTTGCCCCGTCGTTACTATCGGTTCAGCTTCCCTCCCAGGGAAGATTTTTTCTTGCACTTCACATTGTTCTAAAGCCTGACAGCCATATAGATAGAATAAAAAAACCGCCCGAATGGGCGGTTTTTTAGTCCGTATAGCTTTAGAAGTTTTCGTAGTCCCTCATCACCATCTGCGATTGCACCTGCTTGATGATTTCAATGACCACGGCCACGACGATTAAGAGGCTGGTGCCGCCTAAGGTCAGCGACCGGGTGTTGGTGAAGCTTTGTACGATGTATGGCAGGACCGCGATCAGGCCCAGGAAGATGGCGCCGGCGAGAGTGATCCGGTTCAGCACCTTGTAGAGAAACTCGGCTGTCTGGCGTCCCGGCCGCAGGCCCGGCACGAAACCGCCCTGCTTCTGGACATTCTCCGCGATCTCCTCGGGATTGAAGACTATTGCGGTATAGAAGTAAGTAAAGGCGACGACCAGCACGAAATAAATAATGCCGTAATAAGTCTGGTTCTGGATGAAATTATTGATGGCGATAGCGGCGTGTGCGATAGCCGGAGTGCGCGCCTGGGAGAAGAAGTTCGCTATCAGCCCCGGAAACAGCAGGAACGAAATCGCGAAGATGATCGGAATTACGCCTGCCTGGTTCACCCGCAGGGGCAGATGCGTATTGACCCCGCCGTACAGTTTGTTTCCGCGGACCCTCTTGGCGTACGAAACAGGGATATTGCGCTGCGCCTCAGTAATCGCTACCACGCCCGCGATAACCAGGAACCCGATTGCCAGGAATCCGACAAGGGTTACGAGGCCTTGCGTGGAAATGGAACCGGTGGAGGTGGTGAGGTTCACGTACATTTGCTGGATATAGGTCGGAATCTGAGCCACGATACCGGCGAAAATGATGATCGAAATCCCGTTCCCGATCTTGTATTCGGTGATCAGCTCGCCGATCCACATCAAAATAAGGGTACCGGCCGTGATCGACAAAAGGGTCGTGAACCACTGGAATGGCGTGAATCCCATGATGACGTTGGTGCCGGTGGTGCGGGACAGCAGAACAATCGTGCCGTAAGCCTGAATCGGAGTTAAGGGCACCGTGAGCAGCCTCATATACTGGTTGATTTTTGCCCGACCGGCTTCCCCGCCCTCTTTCTGGAGTTCGCCCAGCTTCGGAATGATGACGGTCAGCAGCTGCATGATGATGGAAGCGGTAATGTACGGCCCAACGCCGAGCATGGCCACCGAAAAAGTCTTCAGGCCGCCTCCGGAAAAGATATTCAACAGTCCGAACAGCTGGTTGGTGTTCAAGAGGTTGCGCAAACCGGTCAGATCGATCCCCGGAATCGGCACGTGGGCCAGGATGCGCGTAACCACGAGCAAAAGGGCGACGATGATGATCTTATTGCGCAGGTCTTTGACCTTCCAAATTTGGGAAATTTTTGACATAAAGGTGCGTTAATGCCCGAAACCAAAATCCGATGCCTTAGGCATTGGTGGCCGGGGTTTGCGATTTGATTTCCGTGATTTTGCCGCCCGCTTTTTCGATTTTGCCCTTAGCGGAGACGGATACTTCCACCTTCTCGAACGTTAAAGCCTTCGTTATTTCGCCGTTCCCCAGAATCTTCACCGGCGCCATCGTGTCGTTGATCAATCCGCGATTCAACAGTTCCTTGGGGTTGACGGTCTGTCCGGCATTGAATTTCCCTGCGATAGCCGAGAGGTTCACCCCCATAGCCTTAAGATTCAAGCTCTTGAAACCCCGTTTTTTCGGAATCTGACGCTGCAACGGCATGCGCCCGCCTTCAAAACCGACGGGAATCTTGCCGCCAGAGCGGGCTTTTTGGCCCTTGGCGCCGCGGCCGGAAAAAGTGCCGTGCCCGGAACCGACGCCGCGGCCGATCACTTTCCTTCGCTTGCCTGCGCCCTTATAGGGTCTGAGTTCAGATAATTTCAGCATGATAGTATTATGCAGTTACTTTTTCTTGCTTCTTGGGATCGGCCGCCTTATGTCTGGCTTTCATCTTGGAAAGCGCCAAATAAGCAGCCATCACGTTGTTCACCTTGTTGGAAGAACCGAGCATCTTGGACAGGATGTTCTTCACGCCGGCCAAGTCCAGGACTTGGCGGATGGCGCCGCCGGCGATGATTCCGGTGCCGGGCATGGCGGGCTTCATGAAGATCACCGAGGACTTGTACTTGAGCTTCATTTCGTGCGGAACGGTGTCATTGATAAGCGCCACGGTAATCAGGCTCTTGCGGGCGGCGTTGGCGGCTTTCGAAACCGCTTCGGTGACATCCATTCCCTTGCGGACGCCGATTCCGACCCGGCCCTTCTTATCGCCGATCACCACCAAAGCCCGGAAACGCATGCGCTTGCCGCCGGCAACCACGCGGGTGACGCGCTTGATTTCCACCACTTTCTGGTCGAATTCCCTCTTGATCTGGTCGGAAGGATTTCTCCTGCCGTATTTTTTCATTATCATAGGCTTGCCTTAATTATACCTTAAAATTTCAATCCGGCTTCCCGGGCGGCATCCGCCAGGGTCTTCACTCTGCCGTGATAGCGATAGCCGCCGCGGTCGAACACCACTTCCGTAATGCCGGCTTCCATCGCTTTCTGGGCGACAAGCTTTCCCACTTCGGCCGAGACGTTCTGCTTGCTCCCCTTGGTCTTGACGTTCTTGCTGGACGCAGCTATCAGAGTCTTGCCTTCCTGATCGTCGATAAGCTGGACGTAGATATTGCCGAGAGAGCGGAAAATGCTCATGCGCGGCCGGGACTTGGTTCCGGAAACCTTGGCGCGGATCCGGTTATGTCGCAAGACCCTGAGTTCTTTCTTGTTGTTCATATTATTTGCCTCCGCCTACCGCCTTAACGACCTTACCGGCTTTGCGGCGGATTACTTCATCGCTGTACTTGATGCCCTTGCCTTTGTAGGGTTCCGGCTTGCGCTGTTCGCGCACATTGGCCGCGAACTGCCCCACGAGCTGCCGGTCGGCGCCGATAATCGTGATGGTGTTCTTATCCACCTTCGCTTCTATGCCCTTCGGAATCTCCATTTCGATCGGGTGCGAATAGCCGAGGTTCAAGACAAGCTTGGTGCCGTTGATTGCAGCCTTATAGCCGACGCCGTTCACTTCCAGCACTTTGGTAAAACCGGTCGTTACCCCCGCTACCATGTTGTTGATCAAAGCCCGGAACAATCCCCACAAAGCGCGTTCCTGCTTGTTGTTTTCGTGCCCGACTTTCACCACCAGTTCGGTATCGGACTTCTCGAGTATAACCTTCGGATGCACATCCAAAGTAAGCTCCCCTTTGGGGCCCTTCACCTTGACGGTGCCGTCCTTGATCTCGACAGTCACGCCCGAAGGGATGACTACCGGTTTTTTACCAATTCTGCTCATAATTTAATAATCCTTGCTTCTTAACTTAAGTATTGCCTACCAGATCTGGCAGACGATTTCGCCGCCGACCTTTTGGGATCGGGCGAGCTTGTCAGTCATCAGACCTTTGGAAGTCGACACGATGGTCGTGCCTATGCCGCCCATGACCCGCGGCAGTTCGGTGGCACCCGAATAGATCCGCTGGCCGGGTTTGCTGACGCGCTTGATGCCCGTGATGGCCGGCTGTCCGTTGTCGTATTTCAGTTCGACGCGCAGGAACTTCAGTTTCCCCTCTTCCTTCACTTCGGCGTTCTTTACCCAGCCTTCTTGCATGATCAATTTCGCCAAGCTGTGCTTGAATTTGGAATAGGGCATCACCACTTCGGATTTCTTGGCCGAAATGGCGTTCCTGATCCTTGTTAACATGTCTGAGATTGTATCGGTCATATTTTTACCAAGAAGACTTAATTACTCCGGGGATTTCGCCGTTTGAGGCCAGTTCTCTAAAGCAGATCCTGCACAAGTCGAAATCGCGCATGTACCCGCCCTTGCGGCCGCACCGCCAGCAACGGCGGACGACGCGGGTGGAGTACTTCGGCTTGCTTCTTGACCTTAACGATTTGATTGTTTGTGCTTTGGTAGCCATAAGCGTAATTAATTCTCCTGTTCTCTAAAGGGGAAACCCATGGATTTTAAGAGTTCGAAAGCTTTCTTGTCATCGGGAGCGGAAGTCTGGATGTTGATCTCAAGACCGAAGGTGTGTTCCAGATTCTCGCGGGAAGTCTCCGGGAAGACGATCTGTTCCTTCACCCCGATGCTGTAGTTGCCTTTGCCGTCGAAGCTCTTCGGATTCAGGCCCTTGAAGTCGCGGACGCGGGGCAGGGCGATATTCACCAGTTTCTCCAGGAAGTCGTACATCCGGTTGCCGCGCAAAGTGACGGTCAGGCCGACCACCTGGTTCTCCCGGATCTTGAATCCCGCGATGGACTTCTTGGCCAGGGTCTTGACCGGGTTCTGGCCGGAAATCTGGCGGACGTCTTCGATGATGTTCTCCAAAAGCTTCGGGTCCTTCAGGGTCTTACCGACGCCGACGTTCAAAACCACCTTCTCGATCTTGGGGACGGCCATGACGTTTTTCACTCCCAAGGTTTCCTTGAGACGGGGGGCGATTTTTTCTTTGTAGACGGTCTTGAGTTTAGACATAAATTATATTAATTTAGAGCATTCCTTGCACTTGCGGAAATTGCCCTGCTTGTTAACTTCATGGGCGACCCGGGTCGCTTTGCCGCAATGCGGGCAAACCAGCATCAGTTTGGAAACCGGCATCGGAGCCGGCAATTCCAGTCTCTGGCCCTTTTCGCCGGAGCGCTTCGGACGGGAGAACCGGACCTTGATGTTCAAGCCCTCGATTACCGCTGTCCTGTCCTTCGGGAAAGAATCCAGGACCTTGCCGGTCTTTCCCTTATCCTTGCCGGTTAAGACCTTGACCTCGTCGCCTTTTTTAATATTCATTGAGTTCCTCATATGCTTAAACGACTTCCTCGGCTAATGAAATAATCTTGGTAAAGCCCAAATCGCGCAATTCCCGCGGGATCGGCCCGAAAATGCGGGTGCCTCGGGGTTCCTGGCTGTCTTTGCCGACCAGGACCGCGGCGTTATCATCGAACCGGATATAAGAACCATCCTGCCGCCTTACTTCCTTGTGCGTGCGGACGATCACGGCGTAAACCTTATCGCCCTTCTTGACCTGGCCCTTGGGGCTCGAGACCTTCACGGAGGCGGCGACCACATCGCCCAGTCTGGCCCAGCGCCGGTGGTTCTTGCCTGACACTCCGAAAACCGCTATCTCCTTAGCTCCGGTATTGTCTGCGACTTTGAGTCTGGTTCTTATTTGAATCATGGTTGAAAACTTAAATCTTTAAACGTAGTTAGGCCTTTTTGACCACGAGCCAGTTCTTGGTCCGGCTCATCGGCCTGTGCTCCTGAATCACCACGCGATCCCCGACTTTGTACTCGCCGGCCTGTTCGACATGCGCCGAGTACTTCCGGTAGATGCGGTACCGCTTCTGGTACTTGGGATGGACCTTGAACTCCTGGACCCGGACGATCACGGTCTTGGTCATCTTGTCCGAGATCACTTCTCCGGTCAGGGTCCGTTTGACTGATTGCTTGTTGGTCATATTACTTCTTCTTTCCCTTCGTCCCGGACTGCGGGGCGTTAAGGATGGTTAGGATGCGGGCGATATCCTTGCGCGCCAATTGCAGCTGGTGGCTGTTCTTGACTTCCTTGGAATGGATCTTAAACCTGAGATCCCGAACCTGTTCGCGGAGGGCCGAAAGCTGCTTTCCCAATTCATTCGGGCTCATCGCCCGGAGTTCTTTGATAGTCATATTATTACCCTCTCAAGACGAACCGCGATTTTACGGGAAGCTTGTGAGAAGCGAGTCTCATGGCTTCCATCGCCTGTTCCTTAGTTACGCCGTCCATCTCGAACATCACGCGGCCTTTCTGCACGACGGCCACAAAGTGGTCGACAGCGCCTTTGCCTGAACCCATCGGGGATTCGTTGCCGTGGGCGGTTACCGACTTATCCGGGAAAATCCTGATCCATACCTTGCCGCCGCGGTTGATATAGCGCGTCATGGCGCGGCGAGCGGCTTCGATCTGACGGGAAGTGACCCAGCAATTCTCGATAGCCTTCAGGCCAAAGCTGCCGAACGCCACGGTGTTGCCTGCCATCGCCTTGCCTTTGGAGCGTCCGCGATGATGCTTGCGATGTTTAACTTTCTTCGGGATTAACATATGGTCTTATACCTTAAGTTTAGCCTTATTGTTCGAAAAAATTTCGCCCTTGTTGATCCAAACCTTAACCCCGATGGTGCCGTAAGTGGTCATCGCGGTCACCCTCGCGAAGTCGATGTTGGCGCGCAGGGTGTGGAGCGGGAGCTTGCCCTTGAATAAACGTTCGGTGCGGGCGATGTCCGCGCCGGCCAGCCGGCCGGAACATTCGATCTTCACGCCCACAGCGCCGGATTCCATAACCTGTTCGATGGATTGCTTCATGGCACGGCGGAATGCGATGCGCTTCTCGATCTGATCGGCGATATTCTGGGCGATCACGCGCGACTGCAGGTTGACTTCCTTGACTTCCTCGATGTTGATCCGAAGGTTCAGCTTTTCACCCATGTGCTTGTTGATCTTCTTCTTCAGGTCTTCGATTCCGCCGCCGCCTTTGCCGATGATCATCCCGGGCTTCGTGGTCTTGATGTTGACGGAGGTGTTGTTGCCGTAGCGCTCGATGTCGATCCGGACCAACCCGGCCTTCTTAAGCTCGCGGGTCAGGAAATCCCTTATCCGGGAATCTTGCTGCAGAAACTTGGCAAAACTGGTCTTGGTAAGCCAGCGAGACTTCCAAGTGTCGGTAATGCCCATTCTTAAGCTGTTTGCGTTAACTTTTTGCCCCATAAGGTTGATGAATTAAATGTATAGTTTCTTTATTGGCCGTTCTTGCGGTTGAACAATCTCCGCTTCTGATTCACCCGGTTCTGCTTGACCTTTTGTTCGGACTTGGGGGCCGCTTTCGGCTTGCCGGTTTCTTCGGTCACCTCGCCCGCCTGTTCCTGATTTGCGGTGTCCTTTATCTGTTCCTCTTCCGCGGCTTTCTTCGGCCGGAGATTCGAGAGTATCGAGCGCCGTTTCTTGCTTTTGCTTGCTTCCTTAACGGTCAGGATGATGCTGATGTGGCTGGTGCGCTTCCGTTCGACGAATGCGCGTCCCTGCGCCCTCGGCGCGTAGCGTTTGTAGACCGGTCCGCCGTCGACGGTGATGGATTTGACGTACAGATTCTCGCGGGCCAGCTGGAAGTTATGGACGGCGTTCGCAATGGCGGAATTCAGGGCCTTCAAGATCGGATTAGCGGCGTTTCGGGAAGAGAACTTCAGCTGTTCCAGGGCGCCGTCCACGTTGGTCTTGCGGATGACATCCGCAACCAGACGCAGCTTTCTCGGCGACATATGGACGTAGCGGGCGAAGGCCTTCACTTCCTTGATCTGCTTTGCCGGTTTAGTTTCTTGCTTTGCCATATTACTTCTTGCCTCCCGCCGGCGCCTTGGCCGCCTCTAATTGCCTTTTTTCCGCATCTGCCGCGGCAGCCGCCTCTTCCTTGGCCATCTTGCCGCCGTGCCGCAGGAATTTCCTGGTCGGAGCGAATTCACCCAATTTGTGGCCGACCATGTTCTCGGCGACGTTCACAGTGATGAAAGTCTTTCCGTTATGCACCTGGAAAGTCAGCCCGACCATTTCGGGGAAAATCGTGGAGTCGCGGGACCAGGTCTTGATCTCGATCTTCTTGCCGTCCTTGGCCTTCTGCACTTTCTCCCACAGTTTCGGATCGATGAACGGGCCTTTTTTGAGTGATCTGCTCATAGTGGTTGGTTAGTTAATATCTTACTTGCGTCTTTTTACGACAAACTTGTTGGTGATCTTCTTCGGGTTGCGGGTCCTGACTCCCAGCGCGTGCTTGCCCCACGGAGTCTTCGGATACTTCATACCGATCGGGTTATGGCCTTCGCCGCCGCCGTGCGGGTGGTCGACCGGGTTCATGGCTTTGCCACGAACCGTCGGCCTGACGCCCATGTGGCGGACTCTGCCGGCCTTGCCGAGACGGACGTACATCCAGTCGATATTGGAAACCTGGCCGACGGTGGCGTAGGCCCGGTTCGGCACTTTCCGCATTTCGCCGGAAGGCATCTTTAAGAGCACGTAATCGCCTTCGCTGGCCTGGATGATGGCGTAAGACCCGGCAGCCCGGGCGGCCATGCCGCCGGTGCCGTTAAGGAGTTCGATATCGTGGATGAGGCTTCCGACCGGGATATTCTTCAGCAACATGCGGTTGCCCGGCTTGATTTCGGCGCGCTCGGAAGTGATGACTATGTCTCCCACCTTGATGCCGTCCGGAGCCAGGATGAACCGCTTCTCGCCGTCCTTGTAGGCCAAAAGGCTGATGAAGGCGCTGCGGCCCGGATCGTACTCGACGGTCTGGACCCTCGCCGGAATATCCATCTTTTCCCGCTTGAAATCGATAAGGCGAACCAGGGACTTGTGGCCGCCGCCCTTGTGCCTGACGGTGATCTTCCCGTGGTGGTTGCGGCCGCCGTTGTTTTTCTTGGACACGATCAAAGAACTCGGAGTCTTCACGTTCTTCTTGAGAACCGAATAATCCGTTACGGAGTGGATCCGGCGTCCCGCGCTCGTTGGTTTGTAAATCTTAATCGCCATATGTGCTTAGTATGATTAAATGCTACACGCCTTCGGTCAGTCCCGAAATCTTTTCTCCGTCTTTCAGGGTGACGATGGCCTTTTTCCAGTCGGAGGTGAAACCGGTTTTCCTGCCGTAACGGCGGCTCTTGCCCTTGGTGCTCACCATATTCACGTCTGTGACGTGCACGTCGTAGACCTTCTCCACCGCCTTCTTGACTTCGATCTTGTTGGCCCGGCGGTCAACCTTGAAAACGTAACGCCCGACCGTGGACAACGCATTGGTCTTCTCGGAAAGATGATATTGCCTGAGAATCCTGTGGGCGGTTCCGGTGTCTTCCTTAAGCGCCACGGGCTGCTTCTTTTCGGCCTTCTCTTCCTTTACCAAGTCGAGGACGTTCTCTTCCTTCTTTTCCTTCTTCGGCTTCTTGTCCCCGTCGTTGCCGGGGATGATCTTGTCGATGATGCTCATATTATTTGAGGTAAGTTTTCTCGATTACTGGCAGGGATTCTTTAGTCGCGATCAGATCGAATTTCAGGAGGTCCAGGACGTTCAGGCGGTTGGCGGTCAGGAGTTTGGCGTTCTTGAGGTTCCGCATGGCCTTGGTGAGTTCCGCGTTCGGCTTGTCGATTATCAGGACATACTTGGCGCCCAGTCCGGCGTGAGTGGCGATCCCCTTGAGTCTCTTCGCGATTTCGGCGGTCTTGGCCGTAGCCTCGATGGAATCGATGACCGCAAGCTTCCCGTCGTTGAACTTATCGGTGAGAATCGTGAATATCGCTTTCCGGAAGGCCGACTGGTTGATCTTCACCTCATAGTTGCGGGTATTGCGCGGACCGAAGGTGATGCCGCCGCCTTTCCACAACGGAGACCGGATGGAACCGGCGCGGGCGCGGCCGGTGCCCTTCTGTTTCCAAGGCTTCTTGCCGGATCCGGATACTTCCCCGCGGTTCTTGGTGTGGGCGTTGGCCTTGCGCAAGCCGCTGCGCTGCGAGCGGACGGCCGCATGTACCAGGTTGGCGTCGATCTTCTCTATTCCGAAAACCTTCGGATTCAAATCCATTTCCGAAACTTTTTCACCCGTTTGGTTGTAGACTGTGGCTTTTGTCATATTGTTTGACCATTAAGTTAGGATAGTCGGTAAAGATACCGTCCACACCCCGTTGTTCCAATCGAGCCGCGTCGCGCGGGTCGTTAATCGTATAAACAAAAATCTTCATGCCGGCCTGCTTGAGCTTCGCGATCACGCGATCGCTCGCCATGCCGGCGGCCAGAGTAATCCATCGCACCCCGAGCATCTTCAGAATCTTGAGATACAGCCGCAGGAACGGCCCGAGCGGCTTGGCGATGATCGCCCCCAAAGGGATATTTCCGTCCAAAGCCCTGATTCTCTTGAGCACCAGAGGGTTCCAAGAGGTAATCACCAGGACTTTGGATGCGAATTCCCGAAGGAGCTTGAGCGCCTCCGCCTCGAATCCGGTTTCCTTGATTTCCGGATTCAGCGGGAAGTTGCTTGCGGCCGAAAGCCATTCGGACAACGTCGGAACCTCCTTGCCTTCCTGCCTGCTTACGGACTTGACTTCCGCAAGCGACAGGCGCTTGAGCTTCCGGTTTATTCCGAGCGTTCGCTTCAGGGATTCGTCGTGGACCACCACGATCCTTCCGTCCCTGGTCTTCCGGAGATCGAATTCGATCGCGGAAGCCGCTATCTCGCCTTGTTGCAAAGAACTGACCGTATTTTCCGGGGCAAGCCCGGCGGCTCCCCGGTGGCCGATGACCAGCATTACTTGGAGGTCTGGACCTTAACGATGCTGCCTCTCGGACCCGGGACCGCGCCCTTGACCGCCATCAGGTTCCTCTTGGCATCCACTTCCACGACGACCAGGTTCTTGACAGTCCGGACACCGCCCATACGGCCCGCCATGCGGCGGCCCTTCCGGACGTGCTGCGGGAACCGGCAACCGATGGAGCCGACAGCGCGCGGATGGTCGTGGCCGTGGGTCTTAGGGGCCCCGCCGAAACCGTAGCGCTTGACCGGACCGGTAAAACCGCGGCCCTTCATCTCGCCCGTTACCGAAACCTTGTCGCCGATCGCGAAAGTGTCAACTTTGATCTCCTGGCCGCGCTCGAGGGCCACGCCGTCGTCTGTCCTGAATTCTGCGAGTTTCCGAAAGTTGCCGAGCTCTTTCGTGTGTCCGGCCTCGGCCTTGTTGGCCTTCTTTTTGCGTCCGAATCCGACCTGCACCGCGGTATACTTGTCGGTTTCCTTGGTCTTAACCTGGGTGACCTTCACCGGCCGGCACTTCAAAATCGTGACCGGAATGACTTTCCCGCCCTTATCGAACATTTGGGACATATTCAGTTTTTCGGCGACGATGAACTTGGTCATAGACTTTAGCTTAGGTTAAGTTAGGGATTTGTCTTAATAAAAAACCGCTGAGATCCTTCTTGTCCGCCGTTTCCCGCCCCAAAGGGCCGGAAACAACTCAAGAAAAACCTAAGCGGTTCTTCAATGCAAGGATTCGATTTAATTTGACTCAAGTTGTTAACTTTCTTGGCCAAGATCAATTTCTTGCCGGTATCGTCCCCTCTAAAAAAATAAAGGAGCCGATCAGCGCAATCCATTTACATCTTGATCTCCACATCCACGCCGGCAGGCAGGTTGAGGTTGGAAAGGGCGTCGATGGTTTTGGGGGTGGGGGTGCTAATGTCAATCAGCCGCTTGTGAATCCGCATTTCGAACTGTTCGCGCGCGTTCTTGTGAACGAAAGTCGAACGGTTGACCGTATATTTGGTCTTTTCCGTCGGCAGCGGTACCGGTCCCAAGACTTTGGCTCCGGTCCTCTTGGCAGTATCTACGATTTGGCGTGCGGACTGATCGATGAGCTTATGGTCATAAGCCCGGATCTTGATCCGTATTCTTCCTGATTCAGAAATCTCTTGCGGCATTTAAAATTGGCAAAATTAACGGTAAATTGCTCGATTTTTCTAATAATCGCTTATATATCTTACACAAAAATGCGACCTTAGTCAACCCCCTGACGAATTTTCATTAATGCCCCGCTTTTCTTGGGGAAAAGCGGGGCATTATCTCGGATTTACTTGAGAATCTTGGTGACCGCACCAGCGCCTACGGTGTGACCGCCTTCGCGGATAGCGAAGCGCATCTTCTCTTCCATAGCGACCGGAGTGATCAGCTTGATAGCAAGGTTAACGGTGTCGCCCGGCATAACCATTTCCTGGCCGGCCGGAATTTCGACTTCACCGGTAACGTCGGTGGTTCGGATATAGAACTGCGGCTTGTAACCCTTGAAGAACGGGGTGTGGCGGCCGCCTTCTTCCTTGGTCAGGATGTAGACCTGGGCCTCGAATTCGCTGTGCGGAGTGATGGAGCCCGGCTTGCAGAGGACCTGTCCGCGTTCCACTTCTTCCTTCTTGGTGCCGCGGAGCAGTACGCCGGCGTTGTCGCCCGCCCGGCCTTCATCCAGGGACTTGTTGAACATTTCGATGCCGGTGACGACGGTCTTCTGGGTCGGCCTCAAACCAACGATTTCGACTTCGTCGCTGACCTTGATGATACCGCGCTCGATACGGCCGGTAACTACGGTACCGCGGCCTTCAATCGAGAAAATGTCTTCGATAGGCATCAAGAAAGGCTTGTCGGTGGCCCGTTCCGGATCCGGGATGAAGGTGTCGAGGGCTTCCACGAGCTTCAGGATGGACGGTTCGCCCATTTCGGAGGTGTCGCCTTCCAAAGCCTTAAGAGCGGAACCGCGGATAATCGGGGTGTTCTTGCCGTCAAACTTGTATTTGGTCAGAAGATCGCGGACTTCCTCTTCGACGAGGTCCAGCAATTCCTTGTCATCGACCATATCGCACTTGTTCAGGTAAACGATGATCTGCGGCACGCCGACCTGGTAAGCGAGCAGGATGTGTTCGCGGGTCTGCGGCATGGGGCCGTCAGCGGCGGAAACCACCAAAATGGCAGCGTCCATCTGGGCCGCGCCGGTGATCATGTTCTTGATGTAGTCGGCGTGTCCAGGGCAGTCCACGTGAGCGTAGTGCCTTTTGGCAGTCTCGTATTCGACGTGGGTGGTGTTAATGGTGATGCCGCGGGCCTTTTCTTCCGGCGCGTTGTCGATCTGGTCGTACGCGCGGGCTTTGGCACCGCCGGTCTTGGCCAGAACGGTGGTGATGGCGGCGGTCAACGTGGTCTTGCCGTGGTCAACGTGGCCGATGGTGCCGATGTTGACGTGCGGCTTTGTACGTTCAAATTTCTCAGCCATATTTGTCCTTCTCGAAGCGCATTTGCCGTCATTCTGAGCGTAGCGAAGGGCCTCTTTTTAGGGATCCTTCGCCAAGTTCAGGATGACCAGCCGATTGCTTCTTGTTAATTTATAACGCCTGTCTCAGAGCAATTCCGGACAGTAGCTTACTGATTATAAAGGTTTTGCAAGCAATTGTAAAGCCGGGTTTGAGTTTATCCGATTTAAACCCAACCGTCAAACCTTGTGGATAAGCAGGCAAAACCATCCCAAAATGCTATAATAACGGACTACAAACCAGATTGGAGGATATTTGGAACCCAAAAGCCGCAATCAACCCCCGGCGCTGACCGTCAGCTTATCTCCAGCCCTGTCCGGCAATGTCGCATTGCTCTCAGCCATAACCAAGCAAACGGCCAGGCAGATCGTGGAAGAGGCAGTGGCGGAATACCTGCTGCGGAAGAATCTTAACCCCGGCCGGATGCCGAAACTTCAGTTTCCATAAGGAGATCCGCATATGGCTTTCCAGGTATCCCGGATGACAAAACCTCCCAAAAGCGGGCCGCTCAAGACCGAGTACGAGTTCTGGTTCGAGAACCGGGACCGGCTGATCGAGAAGTTTCCTGGCTTGTTCATCGGGATCGTGGGCCGGGACGTGAGGGCAATCTCGGACTGCAGGCACGCCGTGTACGGCCAGATAATCCTGAAGTATGGGAACCGGCCGATGGTCATCGAACGGGCCGATCGGGACGAAAGGTTTGATTCCCACTGCTCCTTCGCGGGAGAGGACAGCGCCGAAGGCGTCCGGAACATGATGGTGGCTCTTGAACAGCTGGCCGAGGAAATCGAAGCGGGCAAATCCCCCTCTCCCTCGCCGCTTCCTGCGGAAAAAAGGGCAAGTGCGATCAGGGACGCGATGTGGCGGTATACCGAACACCGGGACATAGCCCCTCTACTGGCGATCCTGAACGAGGAAGCGGAGAACTTCCTGCGGGTTCCCTGGGAGATATCTGCCACCTATCTGTTCGCGTACTGGAAGTACTGCGCGGAGGAGGAATTCCATACCAGGCTCGAGCGCCAGGAACAGGACAGGTACCGCAACTCCTCCTGGCTGCGCCGGTTGCTTGGGTCCTTCCGAAGACAGAACGCCTGATCAACGAGGTCATCGGATGAATCATGATCTTGCTGCGAGGAATCTCGCCATCTACGTTCTGCTGTGCTTCGCCGTGGTCTTCCCGTTCCTGCTCAGACGAAAAAGGCGGAATTAAGAAGCCCGACAGCGGCTCAATCTCTAATTGAGCCGCTTTTTTTATTATAAAAATGTCCGACTCGCCTTCGCCCCCATTAACGCGGTAAGTAATTAATTACGTAATTAATTACTTACATAAAATGCAGCTCCTTAGGAAATAGCGAGCCGCTTAAGACCTCCGCCCCCTCACCTCGATCCACGATGGTCCCCTCCCATACTGCGATACGAGAAAGTAATGCAGTGTTAAATGCAACCGAAAGTATTCGGGAATATATTGACTGCAAAAAAAGCGCCGGGTAAACGGCGCTTTTTAGCGGATCGTGTTATTTTCCGACCTGGCCCACGCGGATCTTGCCCGATTCGCCGATGATCTTTTCGGCTACGTTCCGGGGCACTTCCTCGTAGTGGTCGAATTCCATGCTGTAGGACGCTTGCCCCTGGGACATGGACCGGATCTGGGTGGCGTAGCCGAACATTTCGGCCAGCGGCACCTCCGCATCCACGACCTTCAGGTGTCCTTTTTCGTTCATTTCGAGGATCTTGCCGCGCTTGGCGTTTAAGTCCCCTATGATGTCGCCCAAAGAGGATTCGGGAGTGGTCACTTCCACTTTCATGACCGGTTCCAGCAGGATCGGCTGGGCTTTCTTGACCGCGTCCTGGAAAGCCATGGAGCCCGCGATCTTGAAGGCGATTTCCGAGGAGTCGACTTCGTGGTAGGAACCGTCGTAAAGCGTGACTTTGGTGTTGATCACCGGATAACCGGCGATGACGCCTTTGTCGCACGCTTCGCGGATACCCTTATCCACGGCCGGGATGTATTCCCGCGGGATGGCGCCGCCCACGATCTCGTTGACGAACTCGTTGCCCTTGGTCTTGTCATCCTGCGGTTCGAGGCGAATATAGACATGTCCGTATTGGCCGCGGCCGCCGGTCTGGCGGATGTATTTGCCTTCGGCTTCGGACTTGCCCTTGATGGTTTCCTTATAGGCGACCTGCGGGCGCCCGACGTTGGCTTCCACTTTGAATTCCCGCTTCATGCGGTCGACGATGATCTCGAGGTGCAATTCGCCCATGCCCCAGATAAGCGTCTGGTTGGTCTCTTCGTCGGTCTTCACGCGGAAAGTCGGATCTTCTTCGGCCAGTTTCTGCATGGCCAGACCCATCTTTTCCTGGTCGGCCTTGGTCTTCGGTTCGATGGCCACGTTGATGACCGGTTCCGGGAACTTGATCGATTCCAGAAGAACCGGGTGATCGATGTCGCACAGCGTGTCGCCCGTGAAGGTGTCCTTCGGCCCCACGAGAGCCGCGATGTCTCCGGCGAAAACTTCCTTGACTTCCTGCCGGTCATCGGCGTGCATCCGGACGATACGTCCGACGCGCTCCTTGTTGCCGGAACGGGAATTGAGGATGTAGCTGCCGGCTTCCAGTTTTCCGGAATATACGCGGAAGAATGCGAGTTTTCCGACGAACGGATCAGTCGCGATCTTGAACGCCAAAGCGGTAAAAGGTTCAGAGTCGGAAGGCTGCCTTACCAGCGGTTCGGAGGTCTTGGGGTTGGTCCCCTTCACTTCACCTTTGTCCACCGGTGACGGCAGGAAGTTGGTGACGGCGTCCAAAATGGTCTGCACGATGACGCCGCGGCCGTCGCCTCCCAGCACCGGGAAAAACTTGGCGGACTGAGTGGCCTTGCGGATCGCGGTCAGGAATTCCTGCTCGGTGATTTCGCCGCCGGCGAGATACTTTTCCATCAAAGCGTCGTCGGATTCCACCACCCGTTCCATGAGCTTATGCCGGTATTCCTTGGCTTTTTCCATCATATCGGCCGGGATCTCGCCTACCGTGAACTCCTTATCGGTGAAGTCCTTGTACGTGTAGGACTTCATGGTGATGAGGTCCACCACGCCGCAGATGTCTTTTTCGAAGCCGACAGGCAGCTGGATCGGGAAAGCGTTCGGGGAAAGCCTCTTTAGGATCGAATCCAGGGACCTATAGAAATCGCCGCCGGTCTGGTTGATCTTGTTGATGAAGCACATGCGGGGGACATTGTACTTGTCCGCCTGGCGCCACACCGTTTCCGACTGCGGCTCCACGCCCATCTTGCCGTCAAAAACCACTACCGCGCCGTCCAGGACGCGCAAAGAGCGCTCCACTTCGACGGTAAAGTCGACGTGGCCCGGAGTGTCGATGATGTTGATCTTGTACTTCCTGTCTTCGCCCAACTTGACGAACTTCGGGACCCAGTAGCAGGTGACCGCGGCGGCCGTGATGGTAATGCCGCGCTCGCGCTCCTGTTCCATCCAGTCGGTGACGGTCTCCCCTTCGTGCACCGCGCCGATCTTGTGGATCTGGCCGGTGTTGTAGAGGATGCCTTCCGTAACCGTGGTCTTGCCCGCGTCGATGTGGGCGATGATCCCGATGTTACGGGTTGATTCAATTGGATATTCTCTGGCCATAACTATCTATCAATGGTTTTTAATGATTTTTTATCGTCTCTGGAAGCGGGCGAAATGGGCGAACGCCTTGTTGGCCTCGGCCATCTTATGCACGTCTTCGCGCTTCTTCATGGCCGCGCCCAGCTTGTTGTAGGCTTCCATGAGTTCTTCGGCCAGCTTTTCGGCCATCGGACGGCCCTTCTTGGACCGGGCGGCCAGAATGACCCACTTCATGCCGAGCGCCGTCTTGCGGGGCTCCTGCACTTCCATCGGAACCTGGTAGTTGGCACCGCCGATGCGGCGGCCTTTCACTTCCAGGATCGGGGAAACGTTCCGGATGGCCTGTTCGAACACGACCTTAGGGTCGGTCTTCATCTTGTCCTGGATTATGTCCAGGGAATCGTAAACGAGACGCGTGGCCACTGACTTCTTGCCCCGTTCCATGATGTAGTTGATGAATTTAGAGATCTTCGTGCTGTTGTACTTATGATCGGCTTCCACGAGGTGCCGCTTGTAAGCTCTTGCTTTTCTTGGCATATGTTTCTTCCTTAGCTCTTCTTAGCGCCGTACTTAGAGCGTCCGCGCTTTCGGCCTTCGACTCCCGAGGCGTCCAATTTGCCGCGAACGATGTGATAACGGACGCCAGGCAAGTCCTTGACGCGTCCGCCCCGGATCATGACCACCGAGTGTTCCTGCAGGTTATGCCCGATACCCGGAATATAAGCGGTAACTTCCATGCCGTTCGAGAGCCGGACCCTGGCGATCTTCCGCAAGGCGGAGTTCGGCTTCTTCGGGGTGGTGGTGGTTACTTTGACGCAGACGCCGCGCTTGAACGGGCTGCCTTTGTCGATATCGTAAGGTTTGCCCTGGAGCAGGTTGAAACCGCGCTCCAAAGCCGGACTCTTGGACTTGTATTTTGATTTGATACGTCCTTTGCGAACCAGTTGGTTGATGGTAGGCATATCTTCCTATGATTAATTATCGAACTTTGGAAATTTTTGCAATAAAAAACGGCATTTCCTTGCCGCAACTCGTAATAACAAGGTAACTGAAGTTTTGCCTCTTAAGTTTACGTTCTTAACGTCAATAATTTACCATGATTTTCGCGGAGTGTCAAATCCCCTTTCTGGGCAAAAAGAAACGCTGGCCTTGACTGAGCAAGACCAGCGGAACTTAGGTGTCGCTTTTGGATGCGTCGCCCGGGTTGTCGGGACGTTGGCGGTAGTAGACCTCCGGCAGATCATCGATCCAGAACACCGGCCAAGTGGTGAGCGCCGGGTCATGGTTCACGAACTCCTGCGAACAGGAGTTGCGGATACCGAACAGGGCGACCTGCTTACCCTTTTCGATGATGCGCCTGAGAGCAGGGCCGTAGTCGGCGTCGCCGGCCACCAGGATGGCGATGTCGTAGTCGTCGTGGTAGCAATGCTCGAGCATCAAGGCCGCGACTTCCATGTCGACCTTCGACTCCTTGAGCTCGAATTGCTCGCCGTCCTCCTCGTCTCTCCGGACCGCGTGCCCCCGAAAGTCGATTTCCATCAGGGTCACCTGGTAGTGCGGCAAGGCCCGGAGCCAGGCGAAGAACCCGCGCTGTTTTTCGACGGATTGCTCGGATCTGGGGTCGTAATTCGCGGGGATGCTCGCGACATAGTGCGTCACAACGGGATAGACCGAATAGTCCGGCACGAGCCTGTTCACTTCTTGGGCGAACACGAACGCCAGCTTCCTGTACTCAATCCGGATGCTGTGGTCCGCCAGACCCTTCTGTTTGCCGATTTGCGGCGCCGAGTGGAAGAGGTTGTTGCCGTCAACGAAAATCATTGCCCGGACAACTCGATAGACATCCATGGCTTCCCCCTTGAGATTGTCCGACATTATAGCTTACCTACGCCAAAAAAGCAAGTGTCTATAAGACGGCTACAGATACTCCGGTCTTAAAACAGGCCAGTGGCCTGAGGGCCCAAAAACAGCCGGAGCAGCAGGTCTACCGGCGGAATCAGAATCCTCTGAAGCAGCCCCGTGAACATGAACAAAAGCACGATAATGAAACCGAAACGCTCGAATTCGAGCAGATTGTACATCCAGCGGCGATTCAGGAACCCGAACAGGCTGGCCAGCACTTTGGACCCGTCAAGCGGCGGGATCGGGATGAGGTTAAAGACCGCCAGCACGATGTTAAGGACCATGGCCTGGAGAAATAGATTATGCACGAAAGCCGAAGCGTTCGGGATCAGCCTGAAGGCTGCGGCAAACACGAAGGCGATCAGAAGGTTCATCAGGGGGCCGGAGAGGGCCACAAGCGCCATATCCCGGCGGAAGTTGCTGAAGTTGCGGTAATCCACGGGGACGGGCTTCGCGGCTCCGATGACGAACCTGCCGGCGGTCCCGAACCAAAGCAACAGCGGCAACAGGATCGAGCCGATGGGATCGATATGCGGGATGGGGTTTAACGTGAGCCGTCCGCTGTAACGGGCGGTCGGATCACCCAAACGCTCGGCCATAAGGCCGTGCGCGACCTCGTGAAGGATGACCGAATACAGAAGAATGACGATGTAGATTATGACGGAAATAGGGTCCATATTGTCTTTAGGGTTTGACCAATGACCAGTATTATGCTATCATACCGAAGCGATACTTACCAATAAGCAATTTAACCTAAATCACTTAATCAGGACCGCCATGAGAAAATGCGCCATCTGCGGTAAAGGTTATCTGAAAAGCACTCGACGTTCCCACTCCATGCGCGCCACTACCGTCCGGCTGTACCCGAACCTCCAGTGGCTCAAGCTTGAAAACGGCCAGCGGGTCAAAGCCTGCACCAAATGCATGAAGACCAGGAACAAGAAGCTTCAGAAAGCGACCGCCTAAAAACCCTTGGGACAAAAGCCTAAGGGTTTTTTCTTTGCGGCCGCTTCCGCTCGAGCGATCCGGACGTCACTTCTCCGCGAAGCAAGGTTCCGACGAGCGTATCGGGCGGCGATGGCGGGCTGAACAGATATCCCTGGGCGCGGTCGCAGCGGCGGTTCTTGAGGAATCGCAGCTGATCCTCCCGTTCGACCCCCTCGGCCACGACAGAATAATTCAGGGTCTGGGCGAGGTTGATTATGGAATTGGCGATGGCGGAATCCTTCTCATTACCCGGTATGCCTTTCACGAACGACCGGTCGATCTTCAGGATGTCTATCGGAAACCGCTTAATGTAATTCAACGACGAATAGCGGGTATTGAAATCGTCCAGAGAGAATTTGATTCCGTCGCGCTTCAGCTCCCACATGCTGTTTAAGGTATTACCGAAATCCTCCACCAGGACGCTTTCCGTAAGCTCGAGTTCCAGCCGGTGCGGATCGAATTTGGTCTCATCCAGGATCTTCCTGACCATCTTGACCAGATGTTTCCTCCTAAACTGCCTGGCCGACATGTTAACGGACAGCCTGAGCTTCTTCAGCCCCAGGCGATCCCACTCATTCATCTGCGCGCAAGCCATCCGGAGCACCATCTCCCCGATCGGCTCGATCAGGCCGTTCGTCTCAGCCAAGTCGATGAATTCCTCCGGAAATATCAACCCGAAGTCCGGATGCATCCAGCGCACCAGGGCCTCGACTTGCACGATTTTCCCGGATTCCAGATCGATCTGAGGCTGGTAATAGACCAGAAACTCAAGATTGGTCAGCGCCCGCCGCATGGAGTTTTCCAGAGTCAGCTTTTGGAAAGCCAGCGAGTTCATCGAAGGCGCGTAAAATTGAAAATTATTCCGCCCCTGCTCCTTGGCCCGATAAAGGGCGGCATCCGCATTCTTTAGGAGGGTGGATGTATCCTCGCCGTCGGAAGGGTAGAGGCTTATCCCGATGCTGGCGGAAGAATACAGCTCTTTTCCGTCGAATACCACCGGAACCCTAAGACATTCCAGGACGTCCCTGGCGACCTGGGCGGGCTCCTCCTCGTGTTCCATCTTGTCCATCATAATTACAAATTCATCGCCGCCGAGGCGGGCAAGCAGTCCCCGCTCCTTTAGAGCTGCCTGGAACCGAAGCGCCACTTCCTGGATGACCCGGTCCCCGGCCGAATGGCCCAGCGAATCATTGATGTTCTTGAACCGGTCAAGGTCGATGATGATGACTGAGGTCACCGAGCCCCTCTCCTGCCCCGTCCTTTCCATCACTTCCCGCATCCGTTCGTAAAACATCAGGCGGTTCGGCAGGCCCGTCAGGGGGTCATTAAAGACATGATACCGTATCCTTTCCTCGTACTGCTTCTGTTCGGTCACGTCCATATTGATGCCGATGACCTTGGGGGTCCGGCCTTCGCCGAAATAGACCCGGCCTTTGGATTTGAGCCAGCGGATCGAACCGTTCGGACGGATGATCCGGAATTCTATATCGAGTTCCGGCTTCTTGTTCTCGACGGATGCCGTAATCTTCCTGTGGACGGCCGCCGCGTCGTCCGGGTGGACCAATTTTTGCCAGGCCTCATACGTCCCATCGAACGACCCCTTCGGAATGCCGTAAAGAGCCTCAAGCTCAGGCGTCCAGAAGATTTTTCCGGAATCGAGATCCCATTCGAACGTCCCGATATTGCCGGCCTTTTGAGCCAGCTCGAGCCTCTGCCGGCTCTGCTCCAGCTCCACGGCCGACTGCTTGGATTTAGTGATGTCCTGAAAATAAACCACCCAGCCGTCTTCCGTGGGATTGACCCGAAAGTGGTACCAGGAGTTTAAATCGGGATAATGCTCATCGAAAGCCACCGGCTCCATTTCCCCGGCCTGACGGTCAAAACCCTTCAGTTCCTTGAGCGCAGGGTAAACATCCTCGATCTTTTTTCCGATCATTTCTTCCTGCGATTTCCGGAGCATTTGCGCCGCCCTGTTGTTTACGTAGGTGAACCGCCGATCCCTGTCTATGGCCAAAAATCCGTCGCTTATGTTTTCCAGAATATCGGTAAGCTTGCGGTTTACGCTCGTAATCTGTTTTTCAAGCCTTACCTTATCGGTAATATCGGAGAGGAACCCTGTCAGCCGCGCGTTTCCTCCGGTGGAAAAATATCGTCCCTGGTCTTTCACATGGACCATACCGCCGCTTTTCGATTTTACCCGGTATTCCATGCTGTATGCGCTCTTGGATACCAGGGATTTTTCGATCATTTCCCGGAAAACGGCCAGGTCTTTCGGGTGCACCAACCGTTCAAACGCGTCTATCGTGGAAATCTCCTCGGGGAGGTAACCGAACACGTCCGGGACATTAGGGTCCCAGGAGATTTGATCGGCTTCCGTATCCCAGTCGTATAATATAAATATCGTTTCAGTTTTAACCGAAAGCTCGGGATTGCCCCGTAAAAATCTGCCCTTTAATGGTTTAGGGTCGGTTTCTGACATCCGGTTTCGGCTGTCCACTTTTTGTCCTTTCTCCTCAGAAAATGGCCAACTGCGGTCCTTCTATAATGATACCCTGAGAGCCTTCGCTTCCGGCTTGCGTGAAGCCACAAAAAAAACGCCGTTTAAGGCGAAAAACCTGTACAATTCTACAAGCGGTTGTTCTCTCGGCAACCTTTGTCTATAATAACCTCAACTCCATGGAGGATGCAATGAACGATAGCAGCAACTTGGCCGCCCTTCTTCTGTTCGGCGAAACCATCATCGTCGTGTCGTTTTTCGGCTCTGCCCTGGCGCTTCGAGGCGAACCGAAGTGGACCTTCCGTCTCAACATGGCGTTGCTTGCCCTGACGGCCGTGGCGCCCCACATCCTGCTGTTCCACCGCTTCATCCGTTAAAATCCCGGCCGGGCCGGGATTTTTTTTATTGCGCAAGATCGGATGTGCAATGCGGACAGCGTTTGGCGACTATGGGAATTGCTGTCGCGCAGTAGGGACATAGGCGCTCCGTCGGCTGCGATTCCGTCTTCCTTCGGAACCGGTTCATCTGTTTGACCATCAGAAATATCACGAACGCGATGATGAGAAAATTCAGTATCACGTTGAGAAAATTTCCGTAGGCCAAAACCGGCGCGCCTGCCGCTTTCGCGGCGGCAAGGGTCGGATAATGCCTGCCCGAAAGGTTGATGAAGAGGTTGGCGAAGTCTACCTTGCCGACCAGCAGGCCGAGCGGCGGCATGATAATGTCATTCACGAGGGAATCCACTATCTTGCCGAAGGCCGCACCGATAATGACGCCGACCGCCAAATCGATGGCGTTGCCTTTGACCGCGAACTCGCGAAATTCCTTGAACATAAGTGTTTGGTTAATTGGTTACCAGCACCTTCTCCTGTTGGTAAATTTTCGTGGTTATCAGGATAGCCAGGCCGGAGTATACGGCCAGGGACGCGAACGTGATCGCGATATGGCCCCAGTCGGTCGTGCCGACCAACAGCTCCTTAAACAGGGCGAGGGCGTTGGCCACCGGAAGAGCAAAGAACCAAAGGGCCGGTTTGAAGTTGGGGATGATATTCAGGATCGTTATAGGCAAAACGACGATCAGATAAGCCGGGCCGATATAACTCTGCGCTTCCTTGAAGTTTTTCGCGAAGATCCCGATTGAAAGCAATACCGCCGAGAACATTATCACGAGGAGCAGACTTACCCCCAGGAGGAGCAGGATGGTTCCGACGCTGATGGAAAAGTTTGCCGCCCCCGCGTTCCCCGTGGCGGCCGTCAGGGTCTTGGAGAATCCGAAAGTCAGAGCCACGTAGAAACTCAACAGCGAGATGACGACGGAAGTTGTGGCAGCGGTGGCGACCGCCAGGAACTTGCCCAACACCAACTCCAGCCGTTTGACCGGGGTCAGCAGGAGGGATTCCAGGGTCCGGCGCTCCTTTTCGCCCGCGGATACGTCGATGGCGGTGTACTGCCCGCCGATCACCGACCACATCACGATAAACAGCGGCAGCAGGAGCCCTAACCCGAAACCGCCCCGCTGCTGCTCTGAGGCCACGTCCTGCGGCACTATCGACAATCCGTTCAGGATGCTTTGATCGATGCCCCGGCCGGCGAATCTTCGGCCCTGCACTCCGGCGTTATACGACGCAACGGCAGCCGAAAAGCGGGACAAGGCGGCGCTCGAAGCGACCACGGT
Source organism: Candidatus Saccharimonadota bacterium (assembly GCA_050259015.1). Lineage (GTDB taxonomy): Bacteria > Patescibacteriota > Doudnabacteria > UBA920 > O2-02-FULL-48-8 > JBLMZV01. The sequence continues at coordinate 1,195 of JBLMZV010000010.1, read as the reverse complement.
CGAATCGCGGTACACTTCCACGGGCACGTTTTGCTGGGCATCGAGGGAATTTTGGTAATTATCGGGAATCACAGCCACGATGTCGGCCTTCCCGGACTTGATGGCATCCTTAGGGGAAGCGGATCCGATTTCCAAAACCTGCAGCTTGTCTTGCCGGCTCAGAAATCCCGCGAATTCGGAAGCCGTTGAATTCATCCCGATCTTGATCGTCTGGTTTTCTATCTTTTTCTGCTGCGCGTCCGTGAACTTGCCGATCCCCAAAATCAGGGCCGGCATCAGCACCATCGGCATCACGATCATGGACATCAGGGTCCGGCGATCCCGGATCGTGTCCTTAAGTTCTTTTTTCCAGACCGTCAGTATCCTTTTCATGCGGTTTCTCCTTTCCGGTTAACCAATTTCAGGAAAGCATCCTCCAAATTGGCAGTGCCTGTCTCCTGCTTCAGTTTGGCTATTGTATCATTGAAAACCACCCTGCCCTTGTGAATGATGGCCGTCCGGTCGCAGAGCCGCTCCGCATCCGGCATCTGATGGGTGGAGAACAATACGCACTTGTTCAGTTCCTTGGCTTTGCGCATGAAATTGAGCACCGTCTGCGAGGCCAGCACGTCCAATCCGGAGGTCGGTTCGTCGAAAATAATCACCTTGGGGTCATGGATGACAGAGCGGGCGATGGCAAGTTTCTGCTTCATGCCGGTGGAGTAATCCGAGGCGCGTTTGTCCAAAAAATCATCCATTACCAGCAGAGCGGACAATTCATCGATCCTCTGCTTCAGTCTGGAAGGCTCCATTGAATAAAGCTGGCCAAAATATTCGAGATTTTCCCGGCCGCTGAATCTGCCGTATACCCCTATTTCGGTGGTCAATACGCCGATGGTCCGGCGGACGCTCTCCCCGTCTTTCACAATATCGTACCCGTCGACTGTCGCCGTTCCTGAGGTCGGGGCGAGCACCGTCGCGATGGCGCGGATCGTGGTTGTTTTCCCCGCCCCGTTCGGGCCGAGCAATCCGAATATCTCGCCCTCGTGCGCCTCAAAGGACACGCTATCGATGGCTTTGAAATCCCCGTATTGCTTGGTCAGGTTTTTGGTTTCTAAAATGGCCATATTTTTTGGTTACTTTCCACTTCAAATGGTCGGGGTGCCGGGAATTGAACCCGGTCTACACCCACCCCATGGGCGCGTACTACCGGTAT
>JBLMZV010000009.1:0-10251 GCA_050259015.1 Candidatus Saccharimonadota bacterium | reverse complement strand
CAGGTCAAAGACAAGCCGGAGAACATCAAGGAACAGATCCTGTCCGGCAAGCTTGAGAAGTTTTACGAACAGGTCTGCCTCCTGGACCAGCCCTACGTGCGCGACCAGGACAAGAAGGTCAAGGACCTGATCGCCGAGAAAGTCGCCAAGATCGGGGAGAATATGCAGGTCCGGCGGTTTGCCCGGTATGTGCTTGGAGCCGAATAGAAATCTAATTTAAGGGAGCCTGAGCTTTCCGAAGCGCAAAACAGGCTCCCTAAATAAATACACCGATGATTATTGCCGCTTGGATAATTTTCGCCCTGGCCTGCCTGGGACTCCTGTCCGTATTCCTGACCAAGGCCGCGGCGGTCGCGAAATTAGGCGACCGGTCGAGAATCATGCCCCCGGCGGCCGGCGAGGGTTTCCTGGCGTATCTTAGGCATAAGGCTGTCCGGCTCTTAAGCCGGCTTTGGCATCACATACTTGAGGCAAAGGACCTCCGCCCGACGGCGCCCGCCAAGCCCGCGGCCGCTAACCGCTTGGGCAGGGTCAGGCAGGTGTTCAAGATCCGGATCAAGCATTCCGAATCGGAGCCGGATTGGATGCCCGAGGTGGCCGATTCCGTGGAGACCAGGAGCGAGGAGCCCAAGCAGACCCCGGAACAGATTTTTCTGGCTGCCATCAAAAAGAATCCCAACGACCGCTCGGCTTACGAAGGCTTGGGCCAGCTGTATCTGCAGGAAAGGAATTATCAGGAAGCGATCGAAACTTTCCGGTTCTTAAGCCGGCTCGATCCCAAGAGAGACACTTATTGGAGCAACCTGGGGCTGTCGCTGTATTCGGTAGGGGAGCACTTGCAGGCCATTGCCGCTTACGAGAAGGCGCTGACCATCAACAAGAAAGTACCTGCCCGCTGGATCAACCTCTCGCTGTGCTTCGAGGCCTTGGATGAGCACGGCAAGGCCATCAAGACGATTTTGGCCGCTTTGCAGCTGGACCGCAAGAACGTAAATTATCTGACCATGCTGGCTGACATCTATATCAAAGTGGACAACAAGGTCCGGGCGGAAGAGGTCTTGGAAGAGATTCTCACGGTCGATCCCACCAGCCGCACTGCCCGTGAAAAGCTGATGAAGGTGAAGATATGAAGAATGTAGAATGTAGAATGTAGAATGTAGAATGTAGAATGTAGAATGTAGAAACGCCCAGGTTGGGCGTTTTTTTGAAGCCCGGAATGCTCAAATTCCGGCTCGCTCCCGGGCGTGCAAATCCGAAGATAGAAAAAGCCCGACCTTGCGGTCAGGCATTTTCTGGTGGGAAGTGTAGGATTTGCACCTACGAAGGCATAAAGCCAGCTGATTTACAGTCAGCCCCGTTTGACTGCTTCGGTAACTTCCCTCATGGAGCCGGCTGTCGGATTTGAACCGACGACCTACTGTTTACAAAACAGTTGCTCTACCACTGAGCTAAGCCGGCCATCCGACAGTATTTAGGTTTTGCTTACAAAGTATAACAGGTTTTCGGTCCTTTTTCAAGGCCATTCTTTTGCCGTATCGGATGTGTTATGCTGGAAACGAAAGGATAAAACATATGCTGGAAGCGGTCAATTCCATCCTGTTCTATTCCTCGGACACCGGGAAAACGGCCGAGTTTTACCGCACCCTCGGGTTCACGGTGGGAGAGCGGTTTGGCTCGGTAACAGCCGCCCTTAACGGCTTCGAGCTGGTGTTCGTGGACAAGAACAAGGCTGAGTTTCAGAAGGAAGCGCAGACCGACCCCAAGGGCGTGGGCGTGTTCCTTTACGTGCAGGTCGATGACGTCGACCAGGTACACCGGTCGCTGGTGGACAAAGGCGTTTTTGCCTCTACTCCCCGAAACTGGCCGTGGGGCAACCGGGAGTTCGTGGTCAAAGATCCGGACGGCTACAAGCTAATTTTCTACCGGAAGAGCGTGGCCTGAGGTTTACGGCACGCAGGGAGGGGTATTTATTTTTTTCGCGATTTGTGCTATAATTAAGGAAGCGAAATGTCCAATTTCGAAACAAATTATCAATTAATTAAGCAAACATGGAACCAAGCAAAACGAAGATCCTCATAGTGGAGGACGAGGAGATCCTTTTGACCGCGCTGTCCGAGGAACTGAAGCAGGAGGGATTTAACGTCGTCGGCGCCAAGGACGGGGTCGAAGGGGTGGAAATGGCGACGAGCGAAAAGCCCGATCTGGTCCTCTTAGACCTGGTCATGCCGCGTTTGGACGGCATCGGCGCGCTTAAGCAGATGAAAGATAACCCCGACATCAAGGATATCCCGGTTGTCATACTCACCAACCTGTCGGATTACGACAAGATTTCGGACGCCCTGTCTCTGGGCGCCATGGATTACCTGGTCAAGGCCAACTACCGGCTGGAAGATCTGGTGAACAAGATTAAGACAGTGCTGGAACGCCGCGGTACCGCCACGGCCTAACCTTAAATCCCAATTTTTATGGCCGATCAAAACGACTACATAAACATCATCAACGATATCATCGCCAAACAGACGCTGATTCTCGGCCCGGACATAGTGATTCTCAAGGCCAAGAACATCAAGGGCCTGACCATCGGAGCGGACGGCAGGGTAGAGGACTTAAGCGGCGATCCGCAGCAGGTGCTGCAGAACCTCATCGACGAGTACATCGCCCTTTCGGGACAGATCGTCAAGAATATCCTGGATCCCGTCTTCGCCAAGTATCCGGAAATCAAAGTTCGCCTGGACAAAACCAATTAACAACCAAAACAAATCATGTTTCCTCAAAATTTCGATGTCAATATGGTCATCCAGGGCCTGCTGGGCGCCGTCATCATCGGAATGATCTATTCCGTTTGGGCTACCACCCGGGCTTACGGCGGCCTGATCGGAAAGGCTGTCCGGCTGCTCGGATTCGGCATCGTGTTCATCATCATCGAAGTGATCGAGAAGATGCTCATAAACTTCGGGGCGATCGAAATGAATTCCTATCTGGCCATGATGCAGGATATCCTCATTATCCTCGGCCTGTTCTTCCTCACTCTCGGCTTCTCTAAGCTGGCGGTCGCGGCCAAGAATTAAATTCCGAACGAAACAAAAACCGTTTTTTGATGCAAGCCAATTCGACAATGTATTATATTGTCTGGTCTTTGGCAATCTATACGATGATTGTCGTGCTTTTTATTTGGTATGAGAACTGGAAGATCCGGAAGAACCTGAAAGCCAAGGAAGAGGAAATGCAGCGGCGGATGTACGAAGTCTCGATCCTTAAGGAGCTGGGGGAACGCATCGGCTACTCCCTCAACGTCCAGAAGATCGTGGACGTGATTACCGGATCGCTGCGCCGGCTCCTGCCTTACTCCACCGTGTCTTACCTGCTGCAGGGGGACGAGGGCCGGGTGATTTTCCACTGCGTGCTCGAGGAGTCGGTGAACCAGGCGTTTGTCGACGACGTGCGCCGGCGGATGACGCAGGGCTTCGCCGCCCTGATTTCCCGCGAGATCAAGCGGGAGGATATAGACGAAAGCATCTCCGGCACGATTACTGACGAGCAGAACAAATCCGGCATCAAGTCGTTTTTCAACATTCCCGTGGTCATCAACGACCGGCCCGTGGGGCTTTTGAACGTTTCGTCCACCCGCGAGGGCCTGTATCGGGAGGATGAGATCACCATTTTGTATACCATCATGAACCAGGCTTCGACCGCCGTGTCGAAGCTCGAAATGATCCTGGCGCAGGAAAAAGGCAAGCTCAATTCCATGGTCGAGTCCATGGCCGACGGCGTGGTCATGGTAGACACGCGCAACAGGCTGCTGGTCATCAACCCCGCGGCCAAGGATATGGTCGGCATCAGCAAGCCCCAGCCGAGCATGTTCGACGTCCTGGACGCCCTTGCCTCCAAAATGGACCTTAGGACCAAGATCGAAGAGAGCATGCGGATAGACAAGCTGACGGTGGAGGAGCAGGTCAACTTAAGCGGCAAGGTCCTGCGCATCCTCATCAGCCCGGTGAAAGACGCGGAAAACAAGGCCATGGGCGCGGTCGTCCTGTTCCACGACATCACCAGGGAAAAAGCCGTGGAGAAGATGCGGGAGGACTTCACCTCCATGATGGTCCATGAACTCCGGAGCCCGTTGACCGGCATCCGTTCCATCGCCAACTTGCTCAAGGAAGACAAGATCAAGAACGAACAGAAGAAATATCAGGAGTTCATCGAACTCATCGTCAGCAATTCCTCGTCCATGCTCGATCTGGTCAACGACCTTCTGGACGTGGCCAAGCTCGAGGCGGGCAAATTCCAGATCCTCAAGAAGGATACGGACCTGGCGAAGCTCATCGACATCCGGATCCAGTCGTTCAGGTCGCTGGCGGAGGAGACCCATCTGACGCTGGAGAGCCGTCTGGAGCCCGGTTTGCCTGTCGTGTCGGCCGACGAGAACAAGATCGGCCAGATCCTCAACAATTTCCTGTCCAACGCCATCAAATTCACGCAGGCCGGCAAGATCACGATTTCCGCCTTCCTCGTAAAACCCTCCGAAGACGTCCTGACCAAAGTCAGCTCGCTCGGCATGATCTGGCCGGGGCTGAAGCCGGGGGTGAAGTACGATACCGACCAGGCGATCGTGGCCGTGACGGACACCGGCATGGGCATTCCCGAAGACCAGTTGGACAAGCTGTTCAACAAGTTCACGCAGCTGCAGCAGACCGCCACCTCCGAAAAGCGGGGAACCGGCCTGGGGCTTGTCATCTCCAAAGGCATCGCGGAAGCGCACGGCGGAGAGATCGGCGTGGTTTCGGAAGTCAACCGCGGCAGCACTTTTTATTTCAATTTGCCATTAACCAAAGCAATTGATCCCGTTGCTGTAAATGCGAAAAAGTAGGATGAAAAAAAACAAGAGCGACGAGAAATTCGGCACCCTGCAGTCCGACTTCATTGATTTGGCCTCGCATCAGCTGCGCACTCCTCTGTCCGGCATGCGCTGGCTGTTGGAGCTGCTCCAGAAGGGGGACATGAGCAACTTAAGCAAAAAGCAGAAGGATTATCTGGAGAAGATTTACGCGTCCAACGAACGGATGATCGCCTTGGTCAATGACGTCTTGGAGGTCACCCGGCTCGAGAACGGGGAGACCAAGCTGTATTTCCTGCCCACCGAACTGGACACCATCATCAAGGGCCTGATCAAGGAAAAGGAAAGGCTGATCCGAAAGAAGCGGCTGACCATCAGCTTCAACGTGGAGCAGGAACCGTTCCCGGAGGTGAAGACCGAACCGAACAAGATCAAGCAGGCGATCGGCAACCTTCTCTCGAACGCCATCACCTATACCGGGGAGGGCGGCCACATCAAGATCCATCTGGAACGCCTCGATGGTATGGCCCTGGTCAAAGTGGAGGACAACGGCGCGGGAATCCCCAAGGACCAGCAGAATCAGGTCTTCCGGAAGTTCTTCCGGGGCAGCAACATCTTAAACTACGAGAACGTCGGGACGGGCCTGGGTCTTTACATCACCAAAGCCTTCATCGAAAATTCCGGCGGCAAGATCTGGTTCAAGTCCCAGGAAGGGAAAGGGACGTCCTTTTATTTCACGCTCCCCATCATTAAATAGCAAAATATGGACCAGGTTATCAAAGCAGATTTGTTCTTCTTCATCACCTCCGTGGCGGTAATAACGCTCACGGTGCTTTTGGGCATCCTTTTGGTGTACCTGATTCTCATCAGCAAGCGTTTGCACTTCATCCTCGGCAAGGCCAAGACGGAAACGGAGCTCATCTCCGAAGAGCTGGGCCTGTTCCGCAAGAACATCAGGGAGTCGGGGTTTAAGGTCGCGCACGTGCTCAAGTTTTTCGCCCATATACAAAAAGGGAAAAAATAATCTTAAACAGTTCGGATTTCGGACTGGCGAAAGGAATTAGAAAATGAACAAGACCGGAAAAGAAGTGTTGAAGGCGGGAATCGGCCTGGCGGCCGTGGCTGCCGCCGCGGCAGGAGCCTTTTATTTTTACGGCAAGGACGGGGCCAAGCACCGCAAGCATCTGAAGACCTGGGTGGTCAAGGCCAAGGCGGAACTGATGGAACAGCTGGAAGCCATGTCGGAAGTCACCGAAAAATCTTACGATAAGGCAGTGGCGGAGGTCATGAGCAAATACAGGAAACTGAAGGAAGTCAGTCCCGCGGAAATCAACGCCGTGACCCGCGAGCTGAAGAGCCACTGGAAGAGCATCAAGAAGGAGATCGACGCGGCTGCCAGGGATACGGTCAAACAGGTCAAAAAAGTGGCCAAGAAGAAATAAGACAAAACTGCCCCCCAAAGGGGCGGTTTTTTTGTGCCGTATTTTTGGACAGTTGATGGGAAGGCTTAGGAAGTGTAAAACGACCGGTAGAGAGGAGGTGGTTAAATGTTCAGGAAAAAAATGATAAATATCGGAGTCGGCCTGATTTCGGCCTTTGCCATGGTGCCGGTTACTTATGGCGCTTACGCTCCGCAACCGTATAGCTACACCACTGCCGCGCCCCAGCCGACCGCGGGAGGGTATGCCTACTACAGCACGGCCACGCCTGACTTCAACCAGATCGCGGGCTACTACAACAGCTTCCAGCCGGCCATGGCCCTGACCCCTCAGCCGCAGATGATCGCGCAACCGGGGATCAATTACGCGTACAGCCAACCCGCTTCGATGGCATACCCTATGGCATATCCGGCTAACTATCCCTACAGCCAGGCCCCGGCGTACAGCAGTATGGCGGGCGGGTATTCCCAGCCGCAATACGTTCCGGTTCAAACCCCTGCCTACCAACCCCCGGCTTACACGGCGCCGCCCCGGCAATCGTACCCGAATTCCTTTATCGGACGGTGCCAGCGTATTTTTTCCGATGTCCGGCACGTGACCGTGACGTTCTTCAACCGTTATTAGCGTGGAAAAGCCAAAAAAGGGCGGCCCTGTCGGGCCGCCCTTTAGTCCAGCTTGTTTCGGGCCGGATTTTATGCTATATTATCCGGGCGATTGGCCCAGATAGCTCAGCTGGTAGAGCAACTCCATGGTAAGGAGTAGGTCAGCGGTTCAAATCCGCTTCTGGGCTCCAGGAAAAAACACTGCAACCCGTTTGGAGTGTTTTTTCTTACCCCAAAGCCCGCCTTTTTGGGGGCTTGATGTTTGTGCTTGGATGTGCTACAATTCGCCTTGAGCCTATAATTCAAAGAGAAGATTTATGTCCCAGGACAATTTGATAATGATGGAGTGCACGACCTGCCATCACCTCAACTACCATTCCAGAAAGAACAAGAAGCTCACCCCGAACCGGATCGTGATCTCCAAGTTCTGCAAGTGGTGCAAGAAGCACACCGAACACAAGGAAACCAAGAAATAGATTACCAAGGCCCGGCTGATCGCCGGGTTTTTTGCAAGAAAAAAGCCCGCAACAACGGTTGCGGGCGGTAGCTTACGGCGACGTTTGTGAACAAATCAGAACCGAAGGTACGACTTGCGCGGCAAGCGGGTCTGGTACTGGTCCTTGGGGTCGACGGTGCTGTCGATCTGTTCGAGGTTTCGGTGCGGCGGCACCTGCCCCCCGGTGGCGTCCATCTTGGCTTCGCCGTCCTGCAGGGCGGCCGCAAACCAATCTCCCGGTTCGAGTTCGGCCAGGGGCCGCTCCTCGATCGGAAGGGGTTCTTCCGTGAACGACCCGTCGTATTCCGGTCTTCTGTCCATGAAACGCCCTCCTTGGGTAACTGACACTAAAATATACTCCAATTGCCGGTCTTTGTCAACGTTTGAGGGCTTTGTCGCTTTGGCGGGGTTTGTGCTATCATAGCAGGACACCGGAGAGGAGGTTACATGTCGCAATGCCGCAAGTGCGACCATGCGTTGCAGCCGTCTTGGAAGTTTTGTCCGTTCTGCGGGACCGAGGACAAAATAACATACCCGCTCAGACGTCTCGAAAAGCTTGATGATCCCTTGACGGTGGAGGACTGGGAGAAGATATTCAAGCTGCCGTTTACGGAGGACCAAAGGGTCGGACTTGAACGCATGAAGGAAAACGGAAAGGGCTGGATTTTGGACAGCAGCGGGATAAATAAAGTATTCGCTGGGCATGGTACTTGCTATCGGGTTTTTGCGACTCGTTATGACACCCGCCGCCACCGATCGGGCTGGACCCAATATGCCGTTTTCTTGACCCGGCGGAAAGCATAGAGCTGGACAAAAGTCCCGCTCTTTTATTTCTTAGAATAATATGTTAGGTCGAAAAATCTTCAGTTCTGCTCGGCCGAGCAAAAAAGAAGATATTTTGCAGGTATGGCCTGGGTTGAATAATAAGGCTTTTTGGGGTATAATTGTTCCAGCATGGGGGCGTCGTATAGTGGTAGTACGGCGGTCTCCAAAACCGCTCGCGTGGGTTCGATTCCTACCGCCCCTGCCAAAAAAATCCGATCAATCTCGATTGGATTTTTTTGTTAAGAAACGTCTTGGTGGGGGAGCGGTATGATATAATACCATCAATGAAATTGAATCTCGGAAAATTCAGGCTAATTATCGCGCTGCTTCTGGCTTTTGGGGTGGCGACTTTCGGCGTTTCCAGCATTCTCATGATGAATATGACCGGCGACTGCCTGGATTGCACAACCCAAATCAGTCAATCTGTGGACTGCGGCACCAGCCAGATACCTCTGACCTGTTTCGATTACCACACGGGCGTGATGCAGAACCTTACCCAGGCCCATGTCATCGAGGGCCTGATCCTGTTCATGCTGGCTGCGGTTTCTCTTGCCCTGATGGGGTTTGTCCTGTTTGCCACGGATTCGGCGGGACCGGATTGCGCGTACTTCAGATTCCGGTGGAGATTTCCCGAGGGCTTAGATTCTTTTTCCGACAAACTGCGGGACTGGCGCACGGTCTTCGAACGTGAGGGCGCTGCTGCGGCTTTTGTGTTTGCGCAAGGGTGACTTCGGATCAATTCCGAAGACCTTTGCGCTTTAGCAAAGGTCTTTTTTAATTCTCAACTCATGAAAACAACCATTGATACCAAGGGAATGCACTGTCGATCATGCGAACTGCTGATCGAAGGAAGCGTCAAAAGACTGGAAGGAGTGACGAAGGTCAGGGCGAGCGCGGCAACGGGAAAGGTGCGAATCTGGTCCGATCGCCCGCTACCGGAACAGCAACTGGCGGCGGCCGTCAAGGAGGCCGGTTACGAATTAGGAAGGAGCGAGAAAGCATTTGTCTCCCGCAGCCCCCAGACGTATTGGAATCTGCTTGTTGCGTGCATTGTGGTCGTTTCGGGATACCTGATAATCCGCCTGATGGGTCTGGACCACCTGTCGCAGAGACTGACCCAGCAGAGCGTGGCCATGACGCCCGTGGTCGGTCTGGTGGCCGGGGTTTCGTCCTGCATGGCGTTGATCGGCGGACTGGTGCTTGCTGTATCGGCGGCTCATGCCAAAAAGCACCCGGAGGCAAGCGGCATGGAAAGATTCGAGCCTCATCTGCTCTTCAATCTGGGCAGGATATCGGGATTCGGCTTGTTGGGAGGTTTAGTCGGCCTGCTCGGTTCGAGCCTGCAACCGTCAGTCAAGGTATTAAGCGTCCTGACCCTGGCTGTCGGGTTGCTGATGGTCCTTTTGGGCCTGAAGCTGACCGAGATCTTCCCGATGCTGGAAAGAGTCAATATCACGCTCCCGAAATTTTTGGGGAGGAAAGGCGCGGGGTCGGTCGGCAGCTACTCGAAGTTCAGGACTTTCCTGGGCGGAGCGATGACTTTCTTTCTGCCTTGCGGCTTCACCCAGGCGATGCAGCTATTCGCCCTGACCACCGGCAGTTTCACCCAAGGAGCCTTGATCATGTCGTTGTTCGCTTTGGGGACCGCCCCGGGACTGCTCGGCATCGGAGGCCTGTCCGCGGTATTTAACGGCAGGAAAGCCAAGGCTTTCTTCGCAATCGCGGGTTTAGCCGTCATCCTTTTCGGTTCCATCAACGTGGTCAACGCCAAAAGGATTCTCTTCCCTCAGGCTTTCAGGATGCCGTCCCTAAAATCGGGACAGACAAATCTTGCGGCGGGAGCAGGCCAGGCAATCGAGATAAAAACCACTTATACTGCCCGGACCGATATCGATCCCAGGACATTCACGGTCAAGGCCGGCCAGCCGGTCAGATTCATTGTCGACTCCAAAGATCTCGGTACGGGCTGCATGAGCACCATCATGATCCCCGGATTGTACAATCAGCCTCAGCTGCTGGAAAAGGACAGGATATTGACCATGAACTTCACGGCCA
>JBLMZV010000008.1:0-26879 GCA_050259015.1 Candidatus Saccharimonadota bacterium | reverse complement strand
GAGCAGGCCAACGGGTCGGAACTGTCCTTGGACAAGCTTGCGGTGGATGAGGAAGGCAAGCGCCAGTTGTGGGAAGGAGTTTCCCGGCAATTAAATATCCGGCGCGAATTCTACGCCGGATTGCTGAAGCACTTGCTGAACTAATTTTTCCTGCTGCCTTTTACCTCGCCCTTTTCCGCCTGTTCCTGCTTGAACTCGTCCTGTATTTCCTGCCTGGCTTTCTGCCGGGCGTTTTTTATCTCCGTCAGGTGCTGGTCGATTTCGTCCTTGATGGACTGGTCGGTCCCGGCCTCTTCCTTGAGCTGTTCCAGCCGCTGCACGTGCTGGTCGGTGATGACCTGGACTTCGCTTAGGTCGCGGTTGAGGCTGTCCGCGGATTTGGTCCTGCCCTTCTGCCGCATGGCCTGTTCCGCGGTCACGGTCTTGTTGATGGTCTCGGTGATGAATTCCTGGGACTGCTTGAGGGTCTTGATCTGGACGTCGGTGCTGCGGTCCTGCACCTTGCTCACTTCGTTGATGTGCTGGTAGACGTAGCCCAGGCGGATGTCGGCCTTCTGCTCGGCCGGCAACGGCAGGGACAAGGCGATTTTTTCCTGCAGGGAATTTAAGAAGTAAAGATTGTCGCCGGGCACGGTGTTGCTGGCCGCGGCCAGGGTGGTGGATAAGGCGAAGATGATGGCCAGGGTTCCGGAGCCGATCGAGAGCGGAAGCAGGAAGCGGCGGAAGGTCCAGTACGGTTCCTGGGGTTGCGGGGCGGCGGCGATGGAGAGCATGAGCCGCGCTTTTACGCCGGCCTGATTGAACGGAAAATCCCTGCCCGAGCAATTGAGGGCATGGGGGATGTCGCGCTTTTCGGATTTGCGGTTAAACGGCATGGCCTTTGGAAGTTAATACTTTTTTGAGATTCTTGAGCGCCCGGTGCTGGAGTACCCGGACCGATAATTCGTTGCGGTGCATGGCTTCCGCGGTTTCCGCCACGCTCAGGTCCTGCCGGAATCGAAGCAGCAGAACGGTCTGGTGGTCCGGCGGCAGTTCCGACAGGGCGGCATAGAGGTAGTCGTAGCGCTCGTAGGGTTTGTCGCTGAACGAGAACTCGAACATGTTTTCGAGCTTGTCCAGTTCCAGGACTTCTTTCCTGGTCCGCCAGTGGTCGATGAGGGTGTAGTTGGCGATCTGGAACAGCCAGGTGGAGAACTTGGCGCTGCGGCGCGGCTTGTAGGAGTTGAGGTTGGACCACGCCTTGAGGAACACCGTGTGGAGCATGTCTTCCGCGGTTTCCCGGTGCCGGAGCTTGGAATAGAGAAAATTGTAAAGCCGCTGGCTCAAAACGTCATAGAGACGGCCGAAAGCCTCGCTTTCGCCTCCCTGCGCCCGCTTCACTAAGCTTTGTATTTCTTTTTCTTCCAACATAAGTTAATCGAAAATGTCAAAGGCAAGTTACAGCGGGACGGCCGAAAATATCCGATATCCAAGCCGGTTCCACCTGTTTGAGCAAACGTATGAAGAATGGTAATATTAATCTTAGCTTTTACCTTTATTTTGTGCAAACAAACATAAGCTATGACCATTGCGGACGGAAAACTGATCGCAGAAAAGATAACCGGGCGGCTTAAGTCCGAGGTGGCGGGTATGGTCTTGAAGCCGCACCTGGCCGTGGTGCTCGTGGGCGCCGACCGGCCGAGTCAGACTTACGTGCGCAAGAAGCGGGAGGCGGCGGAACGGATCGGCATCCGTTTTTCCGAATTCCGGTTTCCGGCCTCCATCAAAACAGACGATCTGGTCGGGGAACTTAAGTCCATCCAGAAAGCCGACCTGTCGGGGATAATCGTGCAGCTGCCCCTGCCCAAGGGCATCGACAAGACCAAAGTCCTGAATGCCCTGGACCCGGAGATCGACGTGGATTACCTGTCCTGGGAATCGCTCGGCAAACTGGTGATCGGCGAGAATCCGATCGTGCCGCCGACCCCCGGGGCGATCCTGGAGATTCTGAAGTATTATCGGATCGGGCTCGCGGGCAAGCACGTGGTCCTGGTCGGACAGGGCGACCTGATCGGCAAGCCCCTGGCCAACATCCTGGTGCAGATGCCCGTGACCCTGACGGTCTGCGGCCGCAACACCAAAAATCTGAAATCGCATACCAGGCAGGCGGACATCCTCATCACCGGAGTGGGCAAATACGATTTGATCCGCGGGGACATGATCAGGCCGCGGGCCGTGGTTATCGATGCCGGCGTTTCATTCAAGGGCGGCAAGATGTTCGGGGACATCAATTTCAGGGAAGTGTCGAAGAAGGCGGCTTTGGCGACCCCGACGCCCGGCGGCGTGGGGCCGGTCACCGTTGCCAAGCTTTTGGAAAACGTGGTCCGGACGCACCAGCGTCTGCAAGGCAAGAAATAAACTTCAAACATATGTGGGACCTGACGGTAATCGGAAGCGGCATCAGCGGATTCAGCGCGGCCTTATTCGCCGCCCGCCGGGGGCTGCGGGTCTTGGTCCTGGGAAAGGAGATCGGCGGGCAGGCAGCGTCCACCGATCTGATCGAAAATTATCCGGGCATCCGGGAAATCGGGGGACTGGATCTGGTCCAGAACATCCGGCGCCAAGCCCAAGCGGCGGGGGCCGATTATTTGTCGGCGGAAGCGGAGAGGATCAAACCGGCAGGCGCGGAGTTCGTGGTCACCGCCTCCGGCAGACAGTACAAAACCCGGGCCGTCATCCTGGCCCTGGGCAAGACCCCGATCGATCTTGGCGTGCCGGGCGAAAAGGAATATCTCGGCAAGGGATTGTCTTACTGCGCCAACTGCGATCTTCCGTTTTTCCGGAAGAAGATCGTGGCCGTGGCGGGCAGCGGCGATCTGGCCACGGACGCCAGCCTGATGGCGGCCAAGTACGCCAGCCAGGTCTATCTGATCGCGGAAACCCGGCCGGGCGGACATCCGGCGCTGCTGACGGCCATAGCCAAAAAAAAGAAAATCAAGGTGTTAAGCCCCTGCCGGGTGACGGCGCTTGCCGGCAAGCTTAAGCTTGCCGGGCTGACCGTGCTCGACAGGACCAAAAACCAGGCTTTCAAGCTTCCGGTGGACGGCCTGTTCGTGGAACAGGGGTTTGTGGTGCGATCCGGCTTCCTGCAGGGACTGGTGGACTTAGACGAAGCGGGCCAGGTCATGGTCGGCCCCTCCCAGGAGACGTCTTGCCCGGGGATTTTCGCGGCCGGAGATGCGACGGACAGGCCTTACAAACAGGCCGTGATCTCCGCCGGAGACGCGGCCACGGCCGCCCTCGCCGCCTATGACCATCTGCAGCGGCAGGACGGCCTTAAGGGGTTGACTTCGGACTGGACACAGGTTAAGCGGGTTAAGTAAAATAAGTTTACGAGTCTTTAAGAAAGAAAGAGGAAATATGGCTGAAACCAACAGTTACAAGCTCATAATCATCGGTTCCGGACCTTCGGGCCTCACCGCGGCGCTCTATGCCGCCCGGGCGGGACTAAAACCCCTCGTGATCGCCGGTTTGACCTACGGAGGGCAGCTGATGCTGACCTCGGAAGTGGAAAATTTCCCCGGTTTTCCGGACGGGATCGTAGGGCCGGAACTGATGCAGAACATGCTTAAGCAGGCGGAGCGGTTCGGCGCGGAAATCGTATTCGATGACGCGACCAAGGCCGATTTTACGGCCAAGCCGTTCAGGGTCTGGGTGGCGGACAAGGAGTACTCCTCCGAAGCGATCATCATCGCGACCGGGGCGTCCACGCTTTGGCTGGGTCTGCCCTCCGAGCAGCAGTTCAGGGGCAAGGGAGTGTCGTCCTGTGCCACCTGCGACGGCTTCTTCTTCAAGGAGAAGGAGATCGCGGTCGTCGGCGGCGGGGATTCCGCCATGGAAGAAGCGCACTATCTTACCAAGTTCGCCAAGAAGATCACGGTCCTGGTCCGCGGGGATACCCTGCGCGCCTCGAAGATCATGCAGGACCGGGTGTTGAACGATCCCAAGATCGCCATCAAGTACAACACCACCGTGGCGGAGTTTTTGGGCAACGAGCGGCTGACCGGCATCAAGCTTAAGGACATCAAGACCGGAGCCGAAGAGGTTCTTAACGTGGAAGGCGCGTTCGTGGCCATCGGACATAAGCCGAACACCGAGCTGTTCGCCGGGCAAATCGAACTGGACGCCAAAGGGTATATCGTGCCGAACGGCACCACCACCTCCCTGTCCGGCGTTTTCGTGGCCGGCGACGTCCGCGATTACCGCTATCGGCAGGCCGTAGTGGCCGCCGGCATGGGCAGCATGGCCGCGCTCGACGCCGAGAAGTATCTGGAAAACAATCATTCTTAATTTTACGGAGTAATTCGATATGCCTAACGTCAATCCTTTCAAGTCCGCCCTACAGCAGCTTCAGAAGGCCGCCGAAACCCTGAACCTCGAACCGGAAATCCTGAACCGTTTAAAGCAGCCCGAGCGCATCCTGTCCGTTTCGATCCCGGTCAAGATGGATAACGGGGAAACCAAGATCTTTTCCGGGTTCCGCGTCCAATACAACGACTCCCGCGGGCCGTACAAAGGTGGGCTGCGATACCATCCCCAGGTCAACATGGACGAGGTCAAGGCTCTTGCCTTCTGGATGACCATCAAGAACGCGGTAGTGGGCATTCCGTACGGCGGCGGCAAGGGCGGCATCGCCGTGGACCCGAGCAGGCTTTCCAAGGGCGAGCTGGAACGCCTGAGCCGGAAATTCATTTCCATGATTTACAAGGACATCGGTCCGCGCGTGGACGTGCCGGCTCCGGACGTGAACACCACGCCGGAAATCATGGGCTGGATGGTGGACGAATATTCGAAGCTGACGGGCGTCTGGTCGCCGGCGGTGATTACCGGCAAGCCGTTGTCGGTCGGGGGATTGCCCGGCCGGGAGGAAGCCACCGGGTTCGGCGGCGTGGAAGTGTTGAAGCTCGCCGCCAGGCTTCTCAAGCTGAAGAAGGGCGCGACCGTGGCCATCCAAGGCTTCGGCAACGTCGGTTACTATTTCGCGCTGTTCGCCCAGGAAGCCGGGTTCAAAGTGGTGGCGGTTTCGGACTCCAAAACCGGCATCTTCGCGGAGAAAGGATTGGACGTCCGGAAGGTAAGGGACTGGAAGAAACAGACCGGGGGACTTTCGGGGTTTGCGGGCAGCCGGGACCTTACCAACGATAAGCTGCTGTTGCTGCCGGTGGACGTGCTGGTGCCTGCCGCCCTGGAGAACCAGATCCACGAAGGAAACGCCCGCAAGATCAAGGCCAAACTGATTCTCGAGATGGCCAACGGACCGACCACCCCGGATGCCGACAAAATCCTGAACAAGCGCAACATCCCCGTGATTCCGGATGTGCTTTCGAACTCCGGAGGCGTCGCCACTTCCTATATGGAGTGGGCGGCCAACCTCTCGGGCGATCTGCCGGGCAAGGCGGACATCTTAAAGCGGCTGACGGTGTACATGGAACGGGCGTTCGAGGGGCTGGTGGAAACCCAGAAGCAGCACCAGACCGATTACCGGACCGCGGCATTCGTGCTGGCCATCAGGCGGATCGCGGAATCCATGAAGACCCGCGGCGTATAAATATTTTTGCTTCATAAAAAAACAGGCCCTCGGGGCCTGTTTTTCTTTATGCTGATACCGTGGATATTCGTCTAATATCCAAGCCGGAGGAAAAAAGATAGGATTTATGTTCTGAAATTAACGCACTAAAACATGAAGGCAAAAATCCTTATTTTGATCCTCGGCCTTGCCGTGACCGCGGCCGCGTGCAATAAGCAGACCGCTTCCAACAGCAGCACGGGAAGCGAGTCGACCTCGACGCCGGCCAACCCCGACCAGGGCCAGCCGGGAGGCTCGTCCTCCGCGTCAGCCGGACAGTCCGTGATCCAGATGACGGACAACGGTTTTACGCCGTCCACCATCACGGTCAAGCAGGGCACGACCGTGGTTTTCCAGAACACGGGAACCGCCGGACACTGGCCGGCTTCCAATCCGCATCCGGTCCATACGGACTATCCCGGGTTCGATGCGAAAAAGGTGGTGCAGCCGGGCGACAGCTACAGTTTTACGTTCGACAGGATCGGCACGTGGGGATTCCATGACCACACGAATCCGAGTTCCGGCGGTACGATCGTAGTCACGCCGTAGACAACAAAAAACGGACCTTGCGGGGTCCGTTTTTATATTTCGTCCGTTTAGACGCTGGCCCGTTCCACGTATTCGCCGGAAGTGGTGTTTACGCGGACCACGTCGCCTTCCTTGATGAACAAAGGGACGTTGACCACGTGTCCGGTTTCGAGGGTGGCCGGCTTGCTGCCGCCCTGGGCGGTGTCGCCCTTGACCCCGGGCGCGGTTTCAATGACCTTAAGCTCGATCTTTATGGGAAGATCCAAGCCGATCGGCCGCTCTTCGAAGTAGATGAGCTGGATGTCGGTGCCTTCCTTGAGGTAATTCTTCTGGTTGCCGACCAGCTCTTTACTTACCACGACGGTCTCGAAGGTTTCCGGGTTCATGAAGTGGGAGCCTTCCTCGTCGTTGTAGAGGAACTGGGCTTTCTTGCGGATGACGTCCGCGCCTTCGATCTTTTCCCCGAACTTGAAGGAGTACTCCATGACCTTGCCCGTGATGAGGTTGCGCATCTTGGTCTGGATGACCGGTTTCCTCTGGGCGGTACGCATGAAGTTGGACCAGATGATCTGGTAGGGTTCGTTGTTGTGCTTGATGATCTGGCCCGTGCCCTTGAGATCTGAAAAATCTAAAACGCTCATGGATGAAGGATTAAGGGTGGAAAGAGGGGATTTATAAAGACAATCGAAAACCGGAAATGCCCTATGCGGTCAATTCCGGTTTTTTGGGATTAGGCACCCACGAACGGCAACAGGGCCATGTGGCGGGCCCGCTTCAGGGCCTGGGCCACCATGCGCTGGTGCTTGGAGCAGGTCCCCGTCTTGGTGGAGGACAGGATCTTGGCATGCGGCGACATGAACCGGCGCATAAACTGGGTGTCCTTGTAGTCGATGTAGGAGATCTTTTCCGTGCAGAAAAGACAAGGTTTCTTGGTTTGCTGGATAGCCATTGTAAGAAGTTAAGGTTAAGGATGAAGGCCCTTTAGAAGGGCATGTCCGCGTCGTCGATCTGGATGGACGGGGTTTCCGCGGGCGGTTCCGGCTGGATCATGGCCGGGGTTTCGGAGGCGGCGGGGGCAGGGGATCCTGCTGATCCGCCGGACCGGCTGCCGAGCATGATCATGTTGTCGGCGACGATCTCGGTGCGGTAATGCTTTTGGCCGTCTTTTTCGTAGTTCCGGGTCTGCAGCCGTCCTTCGATGTAGACCTGCGAACCCTTCTTGAGGTACTGGCCGATGATGTCCGCCAGTTTTCGCCAGGCGACGACGTTATGGAATTCCGTCTGCTCCTTTTTCTGCCCGGACTGGTCGGTCCAGGTGAAACCCGTGGCGACCGAGAAGGAAACGACGTTGGCGCCGCCGGGAGTGGTCCGGACTTCCGGGTCCCGGGTGAGGCGGCCGATGATCATGACTTTGTTGAGGTCCATAAATTTATGTTTAAGTGATAGTTTCTGTCTCTATCATAATCCCCCGCAGGGGACTCCGCAACGGTTGGGCCTTATGCGGCCAGATCGTCGGAGCCGAGGGCCTTTTCGATCTTCTGCTCGAGCTCAGTCTCGGTCAGCTTGATGTCGGAGGTGTCCGTGGCGCCGGCCGGGGTTTCGGGTTTCGGCGGCTTGCGGGTCGCCCGCATCTTTTCCTGGATCTTGCGATCCTTGGCGGCGCGGCGTTCCTGTTCGTCGACGTTCACCGTCATGTACCGGATGATCGATTCGATGGACCGGAGCTTGTTGTCCAGCTCCTGCAGCTTCTTGCCGGCTTCCATCTGGAAAGTCGACAAAACATAAAAGCCGTTCCGGGTTTTCTTAATTGGATACGCCAATTTCTTTTTCCCGAGCATTTCGGTCGAGGCAAGTTCTCCGCCCTGGGCCTGGATGAACTTGTCGACTTCCGAGGAGATGCCTGGGATGTCGTTGTCGGATACGGCTGAAGACAAAATATACATCAGCTCATATTTTGGCATATGGGGTCCTTTCACCCATATCATCCCGCTTTCGCGGAACGAATATGTCGCTTAACGTTAAATATTTAGTTGTATTAAGCCCACGTATTCTATCAATTTTTGGGCCCCCGGTCAAGGCAGCAAAAAGCCGCTAAACCGAAGCTTAGCGGCCCTCTATATCTCAAGGATTCCCTATACGTTGAACCTGAAGTGCGCCACGTCGCCGTCGGCCATGACGTATTCCTTGCCTTCGATCCTAAGCCAGCCTTTATCCCTGGCCGCACCGTAGGAGCCGGCCTCGAGGAGCTTGTCCCAGGCGATGATCTCGGCCTTGATGAAGCCGTGTTCGAAGTCGGTGTGGATCACGCCGGCCGCCTGCGGGGCCTTGGTGCCCTTAACGATGGTCCAGGCCTTGGATTCGATGGGTCCCGCGGTGAAGAAGGTGATGAGGTTCAGGAGCTTGTAGGCGGTCCGGGCTAAACGGTCCAAACCGGATTCGGTGATGCCCAGCTCCTTCATGTATTCCGCGCGCTCGGAGTCGGCAAGCTCGGCCAGTTCCGACTCGATCTTCACGTCGATGGGCAAAAGCTCGACTCCCGCAATCGCGGGCGCCTCCTTTTGGTCGGTGTTGGCCACGTAAAGCGTCGGCTTCATGGTGAGGAGCTGCAGCTGTTTGACCATCTTCGCCTCTTCGGCCGACAGCGCCACGGTCCGGGCCAGCTGCCCCTGGTCTAAGGCCTGCTTGACCCGTTCCAGCGCGGCCTGCAGCATGATCGCATCCTTGGATCCCGACTTCACCTCGTGGCTTAAGGATTCCAGGCGCTTGTTGGCCGTATTCAGGTCCGCGAGCATGAGCTCGGTGTTGATGACCCCGATGTCGCGGGCGGGGTCGACCGAACCGTCCACATGGATGATATCCTTGTTCTCGAAACACCGCACGACCTGGACGATAGCGTCCACTTCGCGGATGTGCGACAGGAACTTATTGCCCAGACCCGCGCCTTCGGACGCGCCCTTGACCAGGCCGGCGATGTCCACGAACTCTATGGTGGTGGGCACGAGCTTGGCGGATTTTTCCTGGATGCCAAGTTTCTGTATCCGCTCGTCAGGCACGGAAATGACTCCGACGTTGGGGTCGATTGTTGTGAAAGGGAAGTTTGAGGCCTGCGCCTGCTGGCGGGTCATGGCGTTGAACAGGGTGGATTTGCCGACATTAGGCAGGCCGACGATGCCGACTGAAAAAGACATGTGTTGAGTGTTTAAGGAAGCAGGATTATTTTAGCATAGGCTGGACCGGGGACGAAATGCGGAGGTAACGCAGGCGTTCAGGCGGTTCTTTTGTTCAAAAATCGCAGGGCGAATTCGGTCAAAAATGGTATACTAACCGTAATATTGGCTAACCAGAAAACATGAGTTCACCAGACATGCCGGGGTACCGGCCGCCCGAAACCGAATCAAAAAGCCGGCCTGCCGAAAGTTTAAGCGATACGGAAAGGATGGAGGCCCTGGAGGCCGCCATCGACGCCCGCTATGAGGACTTCCTGGCGGAGCACGATCCGGTGAACGCCGGCAACGACGGCCTGATCTATCGGATGTCGATAGAGGAGATGCCGCCGGATCTTAAGGCGGCGCTTGCGGAGTCGGGTATTAGCGTGGAAAGCACGTCGGCCGTGAAGCTGCTTAAGGTTTACACCAGGGGCAAGGCAAGACAGGAATACGAAACCCACCGCCGGGCGTTCGAGCTGACGGAAGCGGCGTTTGTGCGGGGCGAAAAAGTGGCCCGGGTGCCGCGGCCGCTGGATTGCCGAAGGCTCACCATCACGGACGACACCAAGCGGATATTGAACGGCAGGGGAGCGGTGCTGTCCGGTAACGAAGTGGAAATACTTGCCATGGATTTCGTGAACGGCAAGGACCTGTTGGACATCTGCAACCGCTGGATCTACGATCATGCCCCGGCGGAGTACCGCTCCGTCGTGGAGACCCTGGATCCGGAAGACCATCTGCAGCTCATGAAAGCCGTGTCGCTCATCCTCAAATATAACCATATGCCGCCGCAGGGTACGCCCGAAGAGTCGCTGGAACTTTCCGAACGGCGGGAAAAGAGCCTCAAGTTTCTGGGAAAATCCCGTTTCCGCCTATCGGATGCCGTGATCGAGAAGATCGCGAACACGCGGAGGATCCTGGAGAGCAACGGCATATACCACAATGACGACCACGAGCGGAATTTCATGATCGAGGGCGATATCACCGGAGAAACGGGAGAGCCGGAAATCTACGAGATCGACTTCGGCCGGGCAGGCGCCAAACCGGAAACCGAAATCAGGTTTTTCCTGGAAAAGCATCTTGCGCCCCTGACCCCCGGTTTTGAGGCGGCGGCCAGACTGCGCCAGGATCGCGAACAGAAACAGCTAAACGAGAAGATCGGGAAGATCGCCGGGACGCCGGCGATCGGCGAGCTGGCGGAAAGCCTGGTTAAGGCCGCGGCGCAAACGGGCAGCCTGGAGCAGGTGATGCGCAACCGCGCGGGCGCGGCAGCGTCTTCGGAAACGGGACTGGAGCAGTTCGTGGGCGCGCTGCTTCGCCTGGTCCAGGACGGTCACCTTAAGCCCGGACAGGCCGACGGGCTGGTGCGGGAAGTCAGGCAGGGCCTGGTCGTCTCCAGGAAAAAAGCCGGCAAGACGGTAAAGGAGATCCGCAACCCATATCTGTACCGGGCGATTGAGCGCTATCGTGAGCTGTTCCAATAGCTCAAGCAAAAATTAAGGGGCATAAAAAAAGACGCCCAGGCTACCCAGGCGTCACGAACTCGGACAACGGCGCGGTGAACAATCTTCCGCCCAAGCGGTCGTGGAACTCCAGCTTGTCGCCGGAATCCGCGATCCTCACGGTGACCCGCTTTTGCTCGGAGAGTATCTCGTTCATCCGCTTGACCCTTCGGTCAACTGCCTCCTTCTGCTTCTCGTCCAGATCCTTGTAGTTCATGCGCACCCCGTTTGATTTTGGATATACATTTTATCAAATTTAAGCCATTTTGTCAATACTTATGCCTAATACTCAAATCGATCGCTCCATATTCAAAGCCTATGACATCAGGGGTATTTACCCTGGTCAGCTCGACGAGGACGCGGCCTACCAGATCGCCCGGGCCTACGCGACCCTTTTGATTTCGGAAAATCCCGATAAGCCGCTGACCGTCGGGGTCGGCTCGGACATGCGCCTGTCCAGCCCTTCGCTTAAAGCCAAGGTCATCGAAGGGCTCATGGACAGCGGAGTCAACGTTGAGCATCTGGGGCTGGTTTCCACGCCGACGTTCTACTTCGCGGTGGCCCGCAACGGGTATGACGGCGGCCTGCAGGTCTCGGCCTCCCACAACCCCAAGGAATGGAACGGCCTGAAGATGGTCCGGAGAAACGCGGTCCCCGTAAGCGGGGACACGGGCATCCAGGCCATCCGGGAACTGATCGAAAAATCCGATTTGCCTCCGGCGGCCGAAGCCCGGGGCAAGCTGACGGAAAGGGACGGATCCGTGGAGGACGAGGTGGAAGCGGTCCTGCTCCTTGCCGAAACCGCGTCCATCAAGCCGTTTCGGATCGTGATCGACGGCGCCAACTCCATGGGCAGCGAGGATATGCTGGCGCTGTTCAAAAAGATTCCGGCCACTTTGGTGCCCATGAACTTCGAGCTGGACGGCAACTTTCCGGCGCACGAAGCTGACCCCATGAAGCCCGAGAACACCCAGGCCCTGTGCGACCGGGTGGTGGCGGAAAAGGCGGATCTGGGAATCGCCCCGGACGGCGACGGGGACCGTTACTTTTTCGTGACCGAACAGGGCCGGGTCCTGCCGCAGGCAATCCTCCGCGGACTGATGGCGCAGATCGAATTGAAAGAGCACCCGGGCGCGAAGGTGGCTTACGATATCCGGCCCGGCCGGATCACCCGCGACATGATCGAGGAATTCGGGGGACAGGCGATCGTCACTCCGGTCGGCCATTCCCTCATCAAGGAGATCATGATCAGGGAAGACGCGATTTTCGGCGGCGAATCCTCCGGGCACTATTTCTACAAGCTGCCGTTCGGCACTTTCGAATGTCCGATGCTTCTGGTCATCAAGCTTCTCAAATACCTCTCGGAACAGGGCAAGCCTTTTTCGGAAGTCATGAAGCCGTTTATGCGCTACGCCCACTCCGGAGAAATCAATACCAAGGTCGGCACGCGCCAGGAAGCCATGAGCAAGATCGAGGCGGTCAAGGCCAAGTACAAAGACGGGCGGCAGATATTCGTGGACGGGGTGACCATCGAGTATCCCGACTATTGGTTCAATCTCAGGACTTCCAACACCGAACCGGTCATCCGCCTGACCGTGGAGGCCAGGTCCCAGGATCTGATGCAGGAAAAGACCAAAGAATTGCTGGATCTGATCCGGGCGTAAAATCCCGCAATAAAAAATCACCCGGGATTCCTCGAAGGAATCCCGGGTTTCTCGTCTTCAGGCGCACAGCGCCTGCTCCATGACGAGGACGACGACCGAGTCGGGGTCGATGCCCGGCCAGTTCCTCAACGGAAACAGGTCGCGAGGCTCGAGATCCCGGATGCCGAGAACGAGCGCGCCGTCCTGGTAATTGGGCTCGCAGCTTTCCAGGCGGCCGTTCAAGCGACGCTCGGCTTCCCCGGCGTAGTACCTGCCAGTGAGGCTTCCGACGAGGTGTACGATCCGGAGTTCCCGAATCCCTCTGCTGCTCCAGGCGTCGTTTGTGAACCTGATCCGGACGAACGACGTTTCCGATCGCGTCCCCATGGTCCCTCCTTTTCCGAACAAAAAAGAGCGCTTAGCCCATTCGGCTAAGCGTCTTATATTCTCATATCAGCCCGATTTTATTCTTGATTTCGGTCATAGTCTGGTTGGCTACAGTCAGGGCCTTGTTCCGGCCGAGTTCCAAAATGGCGTTGATCTGCTGCTGGTCGGTAATCAATTCTTCCCGCTTGGCGCGGAAAGGCGCAAAGGCCTTGATGATCAATTCCGCCAGCTCGCTCTTGAGGTCCGAGTACTTGATCGTTCCCTGCTGGTAAAGGTTCATGAAGTTGGCGTAAATTTCCGCAGTGCCGAATTCCTGCAAAAGCAGGAAGAGGTTCTCGACTCCCTTGGGCATCTTGCCTTCCGGCGCGTCGGTGGCGGTCACGGCCCGGGACAGTTTCTTGCGGATCATATCCGGTTCGTCAAAAATGCCGATGTAGGAGCCCGGGTCGCTCTTGCTCATTTTCTTTTCGGGGTGGCTTAAGCTCATGATCCGCAAAGGTCGCTTGGCGTAAGGCTTGATCTCCTCGAAAGTCTGGCCGAAGCGGTTGTTGAATTTATGGGCGATGGAGTTGGTCATCTCCAGATGCTGGATCTGGTCGTGGCCTACAGGCACGAGCTGCGGCTTATAGAGGAGGATGTCGGCGGCCATAAGCACCGGATAATCGAGCAGGCCGACATTGACGTTGTTTTTTTGCTTCAGGGCCTTGTCCTTGTACTGGGTCATGCGTTCCAGTTCCCCGACGGGCGTGATGGTGTTGAAAATCCAGGCCAGTTCCGAATGCGCGGGGATCTGGGACTGGACGAAGATGGTGGTCTTCTCCGGATTGAGGCCGGAAGCCAGGCAGGCGATCAGGGCGTCCAATATCTGCTGGCCTTTAAGTCCCGGTTCGTAGTTTTCCGTCAGGGAATGCAGATCCGCGATAAAGACGAACGATTCGTATTCGTCCTGAAGCTTCACGAGGTCACGCAGGGCTCCGAGATAGTTGCCGATGTGCATCTCGCCGGTCGGCTGGATTCCGGAGAGGATTCGCTGTTTTTTCATGGTAAGCATATTATAGCGTAGTTGCCGAAAACCCGGAAGTTTTTTTTGGGGAACACAGCTTTCTTTGGGCGAAACTGGTACAATGTAAGGAAGGAGGAGGAAATGGCCAAGAAGCGTAAGAAGCCAGCGGCCCCCGAAAGGGAGTCCGTTAAGCTTAAGCAGCTGAAGCGCCTGGTCGCCGTGCTCAGGAAGAATATCCCGACCGAGCCCAAAACTGTCAGGCTAAGTCCCTTGCGCGCCCGCCGGCTGTTCGAGGGCGGAT
Organism: Candidatus Saccharimonadota bacterium; assembly: GCA_050259015.1. Taxonomy (GTDB): domain Bacteria; phylum Patescibacteriota; class Doudnabacteria; order UBA920; family O2-02-FULL-48-8; genus JBLMZV01. The sequence goes on along the minus strand of JBLMZV010000008.1, from coordinate 12,704 downwards.
GTCCTACCGGCGAGGAGCTGGCCGCGCGAACTTTCCGGTACCGCCACGATCCGCTGATCTGGTGCCGCCGGATAGGCTAAAGGAGGTATCGTGCTGACCTTCAAACAGATTCTGTCCGCATTCAGGCATCAGCGAAGCTATGGCAGCACGGGTGACTCCAAACGGCAGGTTCCGCCAAGGCGGGGGAGACGGGGAGCGATTTGCCCAAGCTGCAGGGCAGGTAATCACGAATGCGAACACGATGTTAGGGTGATTGAGGTCGTACTCGGGGATGATATGCGATTTCACCGTCGGACCAAGCAGGTTGCCTGCCAGTGCCCCAGGTGTAATCCAATCGGGGAGGAGGGATGATGGGCAAGAAACCTCCGAGGAAGCCGGCCAGGGAAGCGGACAAGCAGGTCAGCTTCGCCCGCGTCAGACGCGGGGAGTGGCCGGAGGCGCTCGAAAGGCTCCGGGAGGAGGCTAAGCGGGCGGAACGGATCACCGGAGACGACCTGAAGGTGATCATCAACACGTAAGCGCCCCTTTGGGGCGACCGTCGAGCGATCGGCGGTCTTTTTTTGTCGCCAAAAAACCGCCCCCAAAAAGGGGCGGTTTTGGTTTTGGATCCTGAAACGGGTTCAGAATGGCATGGTTTACACTTCGATGACGACCGGCAGGATCATGGGGCGGCGTTCCGTTCTCTGGAACAGGAATTCGCCCACGGAATCCCGGACCTCCGAGCGGATGAACGCCCAGTTCGGTTCGTTGTTGGCCTTGCCTTTGGTCTCCACCACTTTCCGGACTTCGTGTTTGACTTCCTTTAGGAGGTCTTCCGAGCCCTTCATGTAGATGAAGCCGCGGGAGATGATGTCGGGGGCCTGCGTAAGCTTGCCGTTCTTGCGGTCGATGATCATGATGATGACGAACATACCGTCCTTGCTCATGACCTGGCGGTCCCGGAGGACCACTTCGCCGACGTCGCCGACGCCCAGGCCGTCCACGAACACGTAGCCCGTGGGGATCTTGGCTTCCGCGATCTTGATGCCGCTGCCGGAAAGTTCCAGCATCTGGCCGTTGTCCAGGGTGAAGATGTTCTGCTCGGGCACGCCGACGTTCTTGGCCAGTTCCGCGTGCGCCAGCAACATGTGATGCTCGCCGTGGATCGGCATGAAGAAGGTCGGTTTGGTCAGGGAGATCATGAGTTTGAGGTCTTCCTGGTAGGCGTGGCCGGACGTATGGATGTCCAGGATCTTCTGGTAGAGGACCTTGGCGCCCAGGCGGGCGAGGTTCGACAGAATCGAGGAGACCGCGCGTTCGTTGCCGGGAATCGGGGAGGCGGACACGACGACCGTGTCGCCCTTCTTGATCGAGATGGTCTTATGCTCGCCGCGCGCGATGCGCGCCAGAGCCGAAGCCTCTTCGCCCTGCGACCCCGTGGTCAGGATGACGACCTGGTTGTCGGGCAGTTTTCGGGCCTGTTCCATCTTGATGATCATGTTCTTGGCCGGCAGATGGATGTAGTTGGTGGCCAGACAGATTTCCACGTTGTTGACCAGGGACCGTCCGGTGATCACGATCTTGCGGTTCGCCTTGTGCGCGGCGTCGATGACCTGCTGGACGCGGGAGATCAGGGTCGAGAAGGTCGCGAAAATCACGCGGCCTTTGGAGTCGCTGATGATCCGGCTGATGGTTTCCCCCAAAGTTTTTTCGGACATGGAGTAGCCCGGCTTTTCCGCGTTGGTCGAGTCGGACATCAGCAGCGTGACGCCCTCGCCGCCGAATTTGGCCAGCTTGTCGAACTCGGTTGGACGCTGGTCCACCGGCGTGTGGTCGAATTTCCAGTCCGTGGCATACACGAGCTGGCCGACCGGGGTGGTGATGCAGAGGCCGATGCCGTCCGGGATATTGTGGTTGATCCGGAAGAACCGCACCCTGAAGTTGCCCAGGGTGAGGATGTCGTCCTTGCTGACCTCGTGGATCTGGGAGCGGCCGAGGAGATGGAATTCCTCCAGGCGCTTCTTAATGAGCTCGCCGGTCAGTTTCATGGTGTAGATGGGCGGATCGCCGATCTTCGGCATGATATAGGGAATCGCGCCGATGTGGTCCAAGTGACCGTGAGTGATGATTACCCCGCGGATCTTTTTCTTGTTGTCCTCGAGGTATTTGGTGTTCGGGATGATGTAATCGATCCCAGGCATGGTTTCGTCAGGGAAACCGAGCCCCATGTCGATGACGAGAATGTCGTCGCCGAATTCCAGCACCGTCATGTTCTCCCCGATTTCCTCGATACCGCCCAAGGGAATGACCTTGAGCGTGTTCTTGGAATCCGGGCGGACAGCCGTTGCTGTAGCCGTGGCCGCGTTCGCTGTCGCCCGATCCGGCGATTGCCGTTGGGGCGAACGGGACGGCTGGGTTGTCTTGCGCATTGTACGCATGTTAAACAAATCCTTTCCCCGTGTGTCGCGGGAAATTCAATAATTATTTTTGCTAAGCTTGAGGCAAGAGCTGTACTCTTGGTCCATCAGAGGCCTAATTAACACAAATCAAACGATAAAGTTTACGGTCTGATTCCTGCCAATTAAACGGTTTTTGAAGGTTTTTGTTTCGTTTTTGCCTATTTGAAGCTAAGTCAGTATAGCTCATTTTCCCGGCTTCGTCAACCCTTGCCCCAAAGCGGTGTAACCCTTGGCGAAATAAAAAAGACCGGTCGGTCTTTTTTGCCAGGCAGACACCCGCTTCGCGGGACGTGCGGTGAGCGCTGACGGACTGCATTCCATACACCTGGTGGGCACGGAGGTCACCGCTAAAGCGGGATTCCGCTGCATTTACCTATTATTAGCAGAGGCGTGGAGACTTGAACCCTCACGGGATTACTCCCATCCCGCTTCGCGGGACGTGTAATGAGCAAATGGTGGGCGTGGAGAGATTTGAACTCTCAAGGGATTACTCCCACACGCTCCTGAAGCGTGCGCGTATGCCAGTTCCGCCACACGCCCATCATTTGCACACTAATACTGCCAATTGTGCCCCCCAGGTGTACACAACTTGATTGAAATATTCGCCAGCGCTTCTGTTTAGTGCCGATTCCGCCGGATGCCCAAGCTCAATTTAGCTTCCACAGTCTAACATAAAAGCCGGGTCCTGAAAAGACTCGGCTTAAGGCTTGGAAATTATTTGGTGTTGATGTACCAGTGGTTGATGTCGAGGAAGCGCTCGGAAGGATGGATGACGGTGGTCAGGTCCAGGCCCTGGAGTTTTTTGGGCACGTTGTAGACGTAAACCGCGCTGTCCAGGAATATGGCCGGGATCTCGTTGGTGACGATCGTCTGGAACTGCTTATAGTCCGCGGTCCTGACGTTGGTGTCATTGGTCTGTCTGGCGCCGGTCAGGAGCTTGTCCACGTCCGGATTGGAGAAGCCCGACAGGTTGAGTCCCGGGTCCCGGGTCTGCGTGGAATGCCAGAACGCGAACGGGTCCGGATCCGCGCCGGTGTTTTCCGAAAACAGCAGGGCGTCGAAGTTGCGCGGCCGGATGTATTGCTGTTCCAGGTCCGCGGCCGACACGACGGTCAGCTGGACGTCGGCGCCGATCTTGGACCACTGGCTCTGGAGAACCTGGGCGGCTTTGACGTTCTGCACCGAGGTCACGAGGTTAAACTGAAGCGGCGTCTTGTTTCTGGTGCGCAGCTTGGTGTTGGCGTCCATGGTCCAGCCTCCTTTGTTGAGGATGGCGGAGGCTTCGTCCAGGCTGAAATGCGTGGCGTCCTTGACCTGGGGGTTGTAGCCCAGATTCCCCTCCAGGATGGGGCCGTAGGCGGCCTGGGCAAAGCCGCTATAGACCTGGTTTATGAGGTCGTTCCGGTCGGTGGCCAGCCACAGCGCCTGCCGGACGGATTTGTCCGCGAGCACGGCGCTTTTCGGCAGGTTAAAGAACACGGCCTGGTATTGCGGCAGGCTGATGCGGTATTGGCCGGTCTTGGAGGAGGGTTCCACGAACGCTTTCTTGTCGAACGGGACGTAGCCCATGGCGCTGATGTCCCGGCCGTGGTACGCGGCAAGCAGGTTTTCCTGGTCGCTGTAGAACTTGAACGTGATCCGGTCCAGGTAAGGCCGGCCTTCGTAGTAGTTGTCGTTGGCCCGCAGGGTCAGGGAGGTGATCGTGCCGTCCGCGGTCTTCTTGATTTCGCGGACCGCAAACGGGCCGGAACCGACCGGCCTTAAATTAAGGTCGGACAGCCGGAAGCTGTTGGCCGGCAGGCCTTCCCAGATATGCTTGGGCAGAATGCCGACGGTGAAGTTGGTGATGAACGAGGCGGACACCTCCCGCAGGGTCAGGCGGACGGACAGATCGTCGATCTTTTCCACCCTGACCCGGCTCCAGTTGGTCTTCAAGGGGGATTCGTAATCGGCGTTCTGGATGGTGTTGATGGTGAAGACGACGTCGTCGGCAGTCAGCGGCTTGCCGTCCTGCCACTTGAGGTTGTCCTTAAGCCTTAAGGTATAGGTCTTCTGGTCCTGCGAGATCTCCGGGAAGGCCGCGGCCAGGTCCGGAACGAGCTGCAGGTTCTTGTCAAACTTGAGAAGCTGGGCGTAGATGAGCTTGCTTAAGTCCGTATCCGCGCTGCTGGAGCTGGCGAGGACCGGATTGATGAACCGCGGCTGTCCGATCAGGCCTTCGGTATACTCGCCGCCGTAATCGGGGACGGTGCCGCTTTGCCCGCGATTGCCGAAAATCAAAAAGCCGCCCGTGGCGACGATCATGGCGCCGAAAGCGGCAATTGCGAGCAGGTCTTTTTTGGTTAAGCTTTCAAAGACCAGGGGAATCTGGTTTCTGCGCAGCCCGGGCAGGGCTTTGATGCCGCGCCAGGTCTCGGAAACGAAAGATAGAAATTGGCGGAGGTAGGAGGTCATTTACTTGAAGAACAGCAGTCCCACGCTGATGCCGATGAACAGCACCGACAGGACGATAGTCAGGTAGTGCAGGCCCTTGGCAATGCCGCGCTTGGAGCGGTAGACGGTTCCTTCGCCGCCGAACACGGTGGACAGGCCGCCTTCTTTCTGCTGCAGGAGGATTGAAATCACGAGCAGCACGTCTATGCCGATAAGGACGAACATCATGATATTTTGCAGGTTTTTCATATGCAAAGCTTAGAATTTTTTGCGCCCCAGTATTCTGCCAGAAAAAGAAGCATAAGTCAATTCCGCCGTCCCGTCCGGGATTACAGGTTAGCCTTGATCTTCTCGGCCAGTTTTCTGCCGACCGCGTTCGAGACTTCCGTCAGGCTCGCTTCCCTAAGCCGGCTGATGGAGCCGAACCGCGTCAGCAGGATTTTTTTCTTGGCCGGGCCGATGCCGGGGATGTCATCCAGGACCGAGCGGACGGATGCGGACGAGCGGAGCTGGCGGTGGTAGCGGACCGCGAACCGGTGGGCTTCGTCGCGGATGCGCTGGAGGAGGAACAGCGCGATGGAATTTTTGGGCAGGGTGATCGGCAGGGGATTGTCGGGGAGGAAAATCTCCTCCAGCCGCTTGGCCAGTCCTATGAGGGGGATGTCGAGGCCGGCCTCGGCCATGATTTTTTTGGCCGCGGACAGCTGGCCCTTGCCGCCGTCGATGATGAGCAGGTCGGGCAGCGGCCAGGACTTTTTCTGCTCCTCCGCGCCCGGCGCCGGCTGGCCCGAGCCGTCCACGGCCGGGGCCGCGGTTTCGCCGGAAACGGAAACGGCGTCGGCCGAGCGGCGGAATCTCCGGGCCAGCATTTCCGCCATCATCGCGAAGTCGTCCGGAGTGTCCTTGGTCTTGATCTTGAATTTGCGGTACTCGTCCTTGCGGGGCCGGGCGAAGTCGAACACCACCATGGAGCCCACGGCGTTGGTGCCCTGGATATTGGAGATGTCGTAAGCCTCCATCCGCGCCGGCAGCTTCTTTAAATCCAGGACGCGCTGCAGCTCTTTAAGCGACGAAAGCAGGCGGGCTTCCTCCAGAAGCTTCTTGTCGGACTGGGCCTTGAGGAACTGCTCGGCGTTCTCCTCGCCCAGCTTGATGAGGCTCCGCTTCTTGCCCAGGCTGGGCACGGTCAGTTTCGGGCGGTATTTGAGGTTCAGCTCCCGGGCGCGTTCCGCAAGCAGTCCGGTCAGTTCCGCGGACTCCACGGCCAGGGGCAGGATGATTTCCTTGGGCAGGCTGCCGGCCTCCAGGTAATAGCGGCTTAAGAAACTCTCCAGGATTTCCGCGCCGGGCATGGCGCCCGCGTTTTCCAGGATGAAGTTTTCTTTTTGGATGAGCTTGCCGTCGCGGACCAGAAACAGGTTGATGGCCGCCACCTGCCCTTCGGCGTGGACGCTTACGATGTCCTGGCTGGCCCGGCCCGTGGACACCAGCTTCTGACGCTCCGAGATCCGCTGGATGGCGAACAGCTGGTCCCGGACCTTGGCCGCCCGTTCGAACTGGCGGTGGCGGGCCAGATACTTCATGGTCGCCTGCAGCTCGCGGGTCACCTCCGCCTGCTTGCCTTCCAAGAATTCGATGATCTTTTCGATTGTGCTTGTGCGGTATTCCTCGGGGCTGATTTTGCCGAAGCAGACGCCCGGACACTTCTGGATGTAATAGTAGAAGCAGGGCTTGGCGCCGACCTTGCTGTTGGCGCAGTAGGGGAAGATGCGCCGGATCATCCGCATGGTCTCGCGGGCGGAGTTGCCGGCCGTGTAGGGGCCGAAGTAGCGGGCGGTCTTGTCCGAAGGCCGGTGTTCGAAGCCGAAAGTCGGGATCTCGTCCTTGAGGCTGATCTTGATGAAGATGTAGTTCTTGTCGTCGCGCAGACGGACGTTGTACTTGGGCTTAAGCTGCTTGATAAAGTTGTTCTCGAGGATCAGGCTCTCCACCTCATTGTCGGTGAGGGTGTAATCGAGATCCATAATCTGCCCGACCATCCGGCCGATGCGGGAGGAAGGGTCGTGCGCGTTTTTCCGGAAGTAGGAGGAGACGCGGGATTTAAGCTTCACGGCTTTGCCCACGTACAAAATCGCCCCGGAGGTATCCTTGAACACATAGACTCCGGGCAGTTGCGGCAGTTCCCTGACTTTTTCGGCGAGAGCTTTCATGTGGTTATTGTATCGGAAAGGCGGCCAAGAAAAAAGCTATTGGCTTTTGACATTACCGCCATAGTCGAATACACTTGAATACTTAGGTATAAGGAGGACGAGTAATAAACCGGCGACAGCAAGTTTTGAGAGGAGGGGAGGATGATCACGAGGAAGAACAAGAGCGTCCTGATGTGGCTGTGCATGGTCTGCCCCCCGGTGTTCGGTAGTTACGGCATCGCGAAGTACTACGCGGACCTCATCGATTACCCCGGCGGCTGGTACTGGTTCCTGCCGCTGATGGCGTACGTGTCAGCGACGCTGGTGCTTACGACCATGGGCGGTTTCATCTACTTCGACGGCGATCGCGACTGGTCGGAGGGCCCCAACACCCTTCTGGCCGCCGGCCTGCTGGTCTACCCGCCGCTTGCGGCGCTCCTGGCCCGCGCCGGCCAGGATTGGCTGCCGGGACAGGTCGCCTGGTTTCTCGCCGGGAGTGCGATCGCGCTGCCCAATCTCGCCGTACTGCTGGCTCTGGTTTACGGCGGCCGGTCCGCTTTCGATTCCTGGAACCGGAGACGGGAGGCGAAGCAGTACCGGTTGAACCAGTCAGTCTGAACCGTACCGGGAAGCCTACGCCGAAGCGTTTGCGCGCCGGGGGTCCATTTTTGGGCCTCCGGCTTTTTTATCGCCTTAACTCTTGCCTTGGCCCCGGTTTTCCGATATACTGTGTGGGCTTATTTGCCGCCGTCCGATTCCAAGGACGGCTAACATGGCATACCCAAATTCATAAGTTCAGAGTGCGCCCTTTAAGTTAAACAATTCTTACAATGCAGGACAAAATCGTCATTCGGGGGGCCCGGGTCCATAACCTCAAGAACATCAACGTCGACATCCCGCGCAACCAGCTGGTGGTCATCACCGGTCTTTCGGGTTCCGGCAAATCGTCCCTGGCGTTCGACACCATCTACGCCGAGGGTCAGCGCCGCTACGTCGAATCCCTCTCGGCCTACGCCCGGCAGTTTTTGGGTCTCATGGACAAACCGGACGTGGACAAGATCGAAGGCTTGAGCCCGGCCATTTCCATCGACCAGAAGAGCGCCTCCCATAACCCAAGGTCGACCGTGGGCACGGTCACCGAAATCTACGACTACCTCCGCCTGCTGTACGCCCGCATCGGGGAGCCGCATTGCGCGATCTGCGGCAAGAAGATCACCGGCCAGACCGTGACCCAGATGGTGGACCAGATCATGGCCTACCCGGAATCGACCAAGGTCATGCTGCTCGCGCCCGTGGTCCGCGACCAGAAGGGCGAGCACAAGCATTTCCTGGAGGAAGCCAAGAAGAGCGGCTACTCCCGCGTGCGCGTGGACGGCACCGTGATGGACCTGGCGGAAGCCTTGAACCTCAATCTGGACAAGAAGAAGAAACATTCCATCGAAGTGGTGGTGGACCGCATCTCCCTGGATTCCGGCGACCGCGCCCGCGTGGCCGATTCTCTGGAAACGGCCCTGGACCTCGGCAACGATTCCGTGATCATCGTCCGCAACGAGAAGGAAGAGAACCTCCTGTCTTCGAACTTCGCCTGCCCGGAAGGGCACATGAGCCTGCCGGAGCTTAATCCCCGCAACTTCTCGTTCAACTCGCCGCACGGCGCCTGTCCGGACTGCACCGGCTTGGGCACCCGGCTTGAGATCGACCCGGAACTCGTGATCCCCAACCCCAAGCTGACCCTGGCCGAAGGCGCCATCCGCCCGTGGAGCAAGACGACTTCCCGGCTGACCTGGTACGGCCGGATCCTGGAGGCGGTGAGCCGCGAATACGGCTTTTCGCTCAACACGCCCGTGAAAGACCTGCCCAAGAAACATCTGGACGTGGTGCTGTACGGCACGGGCGATCGCAAGATCAAGGTCGCCGGGGAATTCACTTCCCCCAACCGCGAAGGCGAGTACGAGATGAACACCGTGTTCGAAGGCGTGATCCCGAACCTCATGCGCCGCTACAAGGAGACGGACTCCGATTACATGCGCAACGAGATCGAGCAGTACATGCGCATCAAGCGCTGCCCGACCTGCGGCGGCAAGCGGCTGAAGCGGGAATTTTTGGCCGTGACGATCCTCGGCAAGTCCATCGTGGACATGGCCGCTCTCAACATCGACGACACCATCAGGCTGGCGGCCGAGACCACCAAGAAGCTTTCGGAAAAGGACGCCAAGATCGCCAGCCAGATCATCAAGGAAATCGTGGCGCGGCTGAAGTTCCTGCAGGACGTCGGTTTGAATTACCTGACGCTCGACCGGCCGGCGGACACCCTGTCCGGCGGGGAAGCGCAGCGTATCCGCCTGGCCACCCAGATCGGCTCCGGCCTGACGGGCGTGCTCTATATCCTGGACGAACCGTCCATCGGCCTGCACCAGCGCGACAACGACCGCCTGCTCAAGACCCTCAAGAATCTCCGCGACCTGGGCAACACCGTCATCGTGGTCGAACACGACCAGGAAACCATCGAAGCCTCCGACTGGGTCATCGACATCGGCCCGGGCGCGGGCAAGCACGGCGGCGAACTGGTGGCCGAAGGCACGCCGGCCCAGATCTCCAAGGACAAGAATTCCCTGACCGGCAAGTATCTTTCGGGCCAGGAATCCATTCCCGTCCCGTCCGCCCGGCGCAAAGGCAACGGCCGCAGCATCAAGATCGTGGGCGCCTCGGAATTCAACCTCAAGAACATCGACGTGGAGATTCCCTTGGGCAAGTTCGTGTGTTTAACCGGCGTGTCCGGCAGCGGCAAGTCCACCCTGTTAAACGAGATTCTGGCCAAGTCCCTCTCGGCCTACTTCTATAACGCCAAGGAAGCCGCGGGCGCGCACAAGAAGATCCTCGGCATCGACAACATCGACAAGGTCATCGCCATCGACCAGTCGCCGATCGGCCGCACCCCGCGCTCCAACCCGGCCACCTACACCTCGGTCTTCACCTATATCCGCGACCTGTACGCGGCCACGCCGGAAGCCCGCATGCGCGGCTACAAGGCCGGCAGGTTCTCCTTCAACGTCAAAGGCGGCCGCTGTGAAGTCTGCGGCGGCGACGGCGTGATCAAGATCGAGATGCACTTCCTGCCGGACGTGTACGTGACCTGCGAGGAATGCAAAGGCAAGCGCTATAACAAGGAAGCTTTGGACATCCACTACAAGGGCAAGACCATCTCCGACGTATTGGAGATGACCGTGGACGAAGCACGGGTGTTCTTCCGCAACACGCCTCTGGTTTCCCGGAAACTGGAAACGCTGTCTTTGGTGGGCTTGGGCTACATGCACCTTGGCCAGCAGGCCACCACCCTCTCGGGCGGCGAAGCGCAACGCATCAAGCTGGCCACCGAACTGTCGCGCGCCTCCACCGGCAAGACTCTCTATATCCTGGACGAGCCGACCACGGGCCTGCACTTTGACGACGTAAAGAGGCTGCTCGCGGTGCTAAACCGCCTGGTGGACAAGGGCAACACGGTGCTGGTCATCGAACACAACCTGGACATCATCAAGTCCTCGGACTGGATCATCGATCTGGGGCCCGAGGGCGGCAACAAGGGCGGGGAAGTGGTGGCCTTGGGCACTCCGGAAGAGGTGGCCAAGTCCAAGCGCTCCTATACCGGCCAGTATCTCAAGAAATCCCTGTAATAAAAAAATGAGCCGCGCATAACCCAAAGGTTATGCGCGGCTTTTTGGTGCCCGTCACCGCTGCGGGAGCAGCGGCTTGGGGAAAATCAGGCGCAGGTATTTGTCGTGATCGATGTAGGTGTCATAGCCCAAGTCGGATATGAGCCCGATGGCCAGCAGATCCGCGTACGCCTGTTTGTACCGGTCTTCGGCCTGCTTCTGGTCGCAGGCTTCTTCCTTCCCGAGGGCCGCGAGGGCGAGGCCGCGCAGGTGGGCATGCACCAAGACATCCCGGTACATATCGTAGAAGATGATGAGCTGGTTGATGTCATCCTTCATCCCCAGCACGTCCATCACGCGCCTGGCCAGCCGGTCGAACTCCCGGACCCTGGTATAGATCCAGGAATAGAGGAGCGCGATCATGACCAGGCTGTACAGGTACAGGACGGCGAGCGGCGCCGGAGAGGCGCTTTTGATCAGCACCACGGCTCCGGCCGGAAGGAAGACGATGAACGATACGAGCAGCGCCGCGCCAACGATCGCCATCAGGCGGATCTTCCGGAAAGGCGGTTTTCGGCCGCGCTCCGGCCAGAACCTCACGGTCTCCCAGAACAGGAAACGGAAGAAAAACTCGGTCAGCATGAGTCCTCCTGTCGGTTGCCAAGCTTAAGCTTCAGGCCGGCCCTGAAGCGGGGAATCCTTTTTCCGTCGGTCGGTCATTATATTTTATGGCGCCAGGCCCGTCAACCGGGGGCGTTTTTTGCGCCCTTTGACGGGCCGCCGAAAGTCTGGTAATAATGAAATGCCAAGCTTCCGACGAAGGAGGATCGATGACAGTCGACCACGAGATTGGGATCACGGAAGTGATTGAGGCCTTAGCCAAGGCCCCCGGACTTGTCGCATCCCGTTCCACCGTGTGGTTCGAGGAGAAAGACGACCGGACGAGCTGGTGGATGGAGATGTTTTTCCCGGCCGGACCCTTCGTGTTCCTTATCAAGCGCCGGTTGGAAGATTTCTTCGAAAGAGCCTCAAGGTACGCCTTCGGACACGGCTACCACTGCTACTTCCGTTACTTCCGGATGACGGACCTGGACCGCTCCGACGACGAGATCGCGGTGCGCGTCCACATCGTCACGTTCCGCGATCCGGCTCTCGCGGATCTCAAGATCGGGAAGCCTCAAAGCCCCCAGGCGGCCGCCAGTAAGAGGACCCTGTTTCCCCTCGACCTGGTGCGGTTCGGGACATCCGGACAAGCCCGGCCGCTGCAGACCCAGGCCGTCCCGCTCCCGGAGACCCCTGCCTGACCCCCGGCCGAAGCGCCTTCTTGCGCTTCGGCCTTTCTTTTTGTTCGTTTCAGCCCAAGATTTATCCTCAGCTTATGCACAACACCTGCGAAAACCGGCCGAAATCAGGGGTTTTTATGCGGCCTTGGTTTGCCTTGCCAAGGCAGGAGTATGGTGCAATAATGCAGGCAAACGACAGCAAAACAAAAGCCAGCTAAAGCGCGAACAAGGGGAGCCAGGCTTTTTATTTTAACTTACTGTAGGTCCAAGGTTGGACGCTAATTGGTCGCCTGTAAGCGTTCAAGCCAGGCAAACGAGTTGCCGGGCCAATGGCGAAACCGGACAGGAATTGATCGATCCCAATCAATGTCCTGTAAGTCGGGCGTAAAATTAACCACAACCAAGAAGATCCCAAGCCGAGACCGTCTTTTTTAAAGCGGTTTTTTTGTCGTTTGAATGCAGACGTAAAAAGGCTTGCATTTAAACAAAGGTCGAGCCGGGGCTTGCCCCGGGATGAAATGCGGAAAAACAAAATGCCTGTGTTAGGCCCCCAGAAAAGGGGCCGGGACAGCAAAGTCCCTGATCCTTACTTGGGGGCAATCGATTGCCCCGAATAAAGAAAAAAGAATATTTGGTGGTTTAAGCAGGCAAGGGCATGTAAGTAATTAATTACGTACACAAATCAATGAAAAAAATATTATTGAGTTCGTT
>JBLMZV010000007.1:0-5071 GCA_050259015.1 Candidatus Saccharimonadota bacterium | reverse complement strand
TTGGTCAGGTTTTTGGTTTCTAAAATGGCCATATTTTTTGGTTACTTTCCACTTCAAATGGTCGGGGTGCCGGGAATTGAACCCGGTCTACACCCACCCCATGGGCGCGTACTACCGGTATACTACACCCCGATCAACTGAAGTCGACTGAAAACATTATAGAACACGGGGGAAAATAAAAAAAGCCCCGGACTTCGGTCCAGGGCATACTACGGGTTTCGTCAGTTGAGGTCGGGTTCGCTGATTCCGAGTTTTTCCCGGATCAGATTGGCGTAGATCTCGGCGTCCTCGTCCGAAATTTCCGCGAAGACCGGGATAATCAGGACAAGATCGAGCTCTCCCTCCCCCAGGCTATAGCGGCCGACGCGCACATGCTTGTAGTAGCCATGGCGGACTCCAGCGTGGCCGGAGTTGCCTGAGCGTTCAGCAGGGTAATAGCCGAGCTCGAGAGTCGAGGCCAACACGCACCCGGAGGGTACGCTTACCGGCAAGGCATACACGTTGATGCCGTTAGGGTAACCGGCTATCTCGGCAGAGATCCGCGCAGCGATTGCCGCGATTCTTTCCTTCCTCTTTTCCTTGGTGCGTCTCAAAACGCTCTCAAGGCCCTCATGCATTCAGCCCTCCTGCCTACTTTGAAACGATGGCACGTTCAGACCCAAGCAATATTTTACCACCAGCAAACGCGTCCGTCAACGCTATCACACCCCGGGCAACTGCGGTCCGGCGCACCGGAACGGATTAGCCAGATAACGGGGCAGGTAGCAGACGGTGCAGATATCATTTTTGAACCGATGCGGCTGTTTGAGCAGTACGTGGGCATCAGCCTGAGGCCGTACTTTCGGCCGGGCCTTATCGCGCCTTCGTCCCTGGGTTTCCACGTTCTTCCCCTCTCTCATTGGGCCCAGAGGCCAAATGCCAGATGGCGGATATCTTCCCGATCGGACGGAACCGGTTCAGGGATCGGGTGCGCCTCGCTTCGGCGCCGCAGCTCCTCGATGCGCTCCTTGTAGAAACGGGCCGCCTCCAGGTCACATTGTCGGATCGCGCTCGATCTGGTGGAAACCGCGTGGTCCCTGGCTCTGGAAAGCTTCGATTCGCATCGCCGGATTTCGGCCTCACGGGACTGGCTTCTTTCGCTCATCGGCTTGTCCACAAACTCCTCCAATCTACAGGGAAACGTCAAACAGCTGGTCCCAAGTCGCGTTCTGCGTCAGTTTCGCTGTCTTCGGGCTGCGGCTGCAGTCGATTTTCCTCAGCTCGTCGAAGTCCCGGGCCTCCTGCCGGCAGTTTTCGCAGGTCACTCCGCCGCGGCGATTGGTTACGACTGACTGGTGCTCGCCTGCCGTGAACTTCATCTTTCCTCCTTAAAAGCCCCAACAAAAAACCGGCCTTGCGGCCGGAATTGATAGCTTAGGGGTTCCTTAAACGCTAATCAAAACAGCCGCCTTCGTCGGAAGGGTAAAATACATCTTAATGAGTTGGGTCAGCTGGTTGATCATGTGGAGATATTACACGGAACTTTTTTTCCTGTCAACCCAAGTTATCCAGAGTCCGCAACAGGAAAGAACTAACGCCGCGATTGCCGCGTCCTTCCAGCCGAATTTCTTTTTCCGGGAAACCGAAATAACAATCTCCGCTCCGGCTCCTATCATGGACCCGGGACCTTCGGCGGCTATCCGCACCGTTATCCGACAACTGCCCGGGCAACGGGATCCCGGGTAGACAATCGCTGTTACCGCGGCCGTTCCGGCGGGCGGCAATGACAGGGTCGCCGGCGAAAATCGGATTCCCTGCCCATCCGACGAAATCCGCACCAGTTCGGTTTCGGCAGTCGGGTTGGTCACCTCAAAAGCCGTCTCTGCCGCAGCATCGTCTAAGTTAAGCCTGATTTCGGAAGGATAGACTTTGATCCCCGCCGCTCTTGCCGAGACAGGCAGCGACAGCAGAAGAACCAGGACAATCGCCTTTTTTCGGTTATTCATTGGCGGCCCAAAAAACGATTCGTCCGGTTTTGTTTCCCATGCTGCCCGAATACCCGGAAGGTACCGCCAGTTTAAGCGCTCGGTCCGTTTTATCCGCTTTCGCAAGGGACAGCGAAAACGTCCGCCAATCGGATCCCGCTATGGTCAGATATCTGGAATAGATATCGTCACCGGAAACTTCTGCGGTGACCCTTTCGCTGACGTCCCCGATGTTTTCAATGCTTACAGTGCGCGACCGCGTTTCTCCGGGATGCAGGACGCCGAAGTCCAAAGCGGACGGCGAGGCGATGATGCCTACAGCCACTCCATCCACCTGTCCCGCGGCGATTTGGGCGGAGAGATCCACGGAAGAGGAACCGCCGGCGGAAGATCCGACAGTCAGAGCCTCCTTACCCGATCGGATAGTGCCTTCTTTCTCGGCCCAGACTTGATAGTAACCTTCAGGCAAATTAAGAACCGCTTTCCCCTGCCCGTCAGCGGCAAACCGCAGTGACCCGGCGATCACGGTCGCATCCGCCGCAGGGACCCAGGCCCCATCCCGGTACGTTTCCACGAGAGCACTGACCGGTCCAGACGCGGCCTGGCTTGCATCGAGCTTAACCCTCAGCGGAATCAGATCGAACCTGCCGAAATACCAGACCACATCGTCCTGACCGGACAGTACGTAATCCGCAGCGCCTACCGAAGGCGAATTATAGTTCACCAGGTACATCCATCCGCTGGTTCCTGCGGCCTCATCCGACCCGATCGAACGCACGTATTTGCCGAAGCTCGCGTCCACCACCTGATAGCTATACCCGCATTTCTCAGCGGCGTTGACGACGACCTCCAGAGCCGTGGCGGCCCGGACGGAACCCGAGCACACGGACGAAGCAGCGCCTTCGATCCTGAAAGTATAAAGCCCGTCCGGCGCCGAAACAGTCGCCACCGGCAGATACTTGCCGCTCAACGCTATCGCGGCATAGGACGTGGTTACCGGACTGAAACTATCCTCCGGCGTCCCGGACTGATAGCGGAAATAACCGCCTTCAGTCTGCATCGATTCCAGGAACCCGACCGGTCCGTTTTGCTTGGAGAATGTCCCCTCGTCGAGACAGAGAGCGTTGGCGACCCAAATTACCCAGGCGGTCGAGGAAGAATCCGATGCGCTTCCCCACGGCGAACCCATTTGGTAGGCGAATCCTCCGTCTTCGTTTTGCGAATCTGCCAGATAACCGACCGCGCCGGTTATGACAGGATCCGATTTGGCGACGCCTGACGAGTACAGCGCGAGGATGGCTGCGGCCGTAGTGTTCGAATCGGAGCCGGATCCGTAGGCATAGCCCCAGCCTCCATCCGCCTGCGTCTTGCTTAAGATGAATTGTTTCTCAGAAACTATATCCGAATTCTCCGGACCCAAGCCGGCCGAGGAGAGAGCGAGCAAAGCGAAGATATCGTCGTTGATGAGGGCGGGATCGCCGATCTGGCCCCCGCTCCTGAAACTCAATAACTTCTCGACATAATCGCTGCTTCCGTAGGTGCGCGGGTCTTTCCCTGCCGCGGTCAGCGCCAGGATCGGCGATGCGTAATCGATCGCAGAGCTTCCTTCCACGGACTTCAACGCAGCCGTATCCGCCGCTACGCCGTTTGCGGCCTGGGCCATAACCACCCAGGGGTTTCCCGAATGCGCGGCCAGATAATCCAGGGCCTTTTCCCGATCGTACGAAGCGGAAACTTGGGGAACGAAACCGGTCAAACCAAAAATCAGGATCAGACACAAGCAAGCCAGAAACCTTTTCATTTTTCGCCTTTCAAAATAAAACGCCCCTTTTCTTGGGGGCGATATTTTGTGACAAAAAATCAGCCCCTCTTTGCTCGAAGAGGTAAGTCTTATTTTCGCAACGGCTGGTTAGCAGTCTGACTTATCCGCGATGGCGGAATTACAGTTGCGGCACAGTGCCGGAATTTCACCGGACTTCCCTAACCGACCCCCGAAATACGGGGAACCGTCGAATTGAATTGTTAAGTATCAACAGGATAGCCCAAGCAATTCGGGTCTGTCAAATTACGCCGCGTCCGATCTTATCGAGCAGGCTGTTGAGCTCCTCGCGCGAATAGAATTCGATCATAATCCTGCCGGAATCCCCCCGTTTCTGCACCTTAACCTTGGTCCCCAGCTTGCCGCGCAATTCGGATTCCAATGCTACGACCTCCGGATCGGTATTGCCGCGCGGTGCCTTGACCTGTTTCGGGCGCTCCATGATTTCGCGAACCTTGTCTTCCACCTGGCGCACCGTCAGGTTTTCCGCCACTATCATGTCGAACAGGGCCAGCTGTTTTTCCATTCCGATAAGGCCCAGGATCGCCCGGGCATGGCCTTCGGTTATCACGTCCTCGGCCACCGCGCGCTGGATCTTCAACGGCAAGTGCAGCAACCGGAGCATGTTGGTAACCGTAGTCCGGCCTTTGCCGACTTTCTTGGCTACCTCTTCCTGCGTCAGCCGGTAATTGTCGATGAGCTGCTGGTAAGCCATCGCCTCTTCGATCGGATCGAGATTATGTCGCTGGATGTTTTCGATAAGCGCCAATTCCAGTTTTTTCTGCTCTTCCATGGCGTCACGGATGATCACCGGGACTTTTTCCAATCCGGCCATCTGGGAAGCGCGTAAACGGCGTTCGCCTACGATCAGCTGGTAATAGCCGCCGTCCAATGGGATCACCACCAAAGGCTGCAGGACGCCATGTTCGCGGATAGAATCCGAAAGTTCCTTGAGCTGTTCTTCCTTGAAGACTTTCCGGGGCTGCCAGGGGTTCGGCCGGATAAGCTCAACAGGAATCTGGGTAAAGCTTTGCCTAATTGCCTCGGCTGGCTGCGTTGGTGCGGCAGCGGTCGTGGGCGCCGAAGCGGCGGGCTGTGCGGAAGGCTCAATATCGGATGAAGAGGGTGTCTCAGGCGCAGGGCTTGGCGCGGGAATTTCCGGTGCCTGGGGGTGTTCGGGCAAATCCAAATCGTCCGGAATGTCGCTAACAGGAAGAGTGTTCACCGGGGCCGGGGCAACGGGAAAACTGGCCTGATCCGGGGACAGATTGTTTTGGGGGATTTGGTT
>JBLMZV010000006.1:0-4648 GCA_050259015.1 Candidatus Saccharimonadota bacterium | reverse complement strand
AGGGTACGGGAACATATCCAGCACGTAAGCCTTATCGGCGGGTTTTTCGGGAGCCTTGTAAATTCCCTTGTCTTCCCAAAATTGCTGCCACTTCTTGTCTATCGCATTATGATCGTACATGTGTTTCCCCAAAAAAATGTATTAGTATTTTACCATCATTTAAGCGGCCGCGCGACTGACCCGGGCCGCGGCTTTATCCTAAAAATTCTCATTGCATTCTCGAAAAGAGCCTGTTCGGCCTGAGCCCGATCAAGACCCTTAATCTCCGCAATCTTCTCCGCCACGTAAGAAACGTAAACCGGCTCGTTGCGCTTGCCCCGCATCGGCACCGGCGCCAGGTACGGCGCATCGGTCTCGGTCACGATCCTTTCGAGCGGCGCTTTTTCGCAGACTTCGGCGAGTCTGCCGGTCCGATCGAACGTCAGTATCCCGTTCAGGCCCAGGGCGAAGCCGAGATCCAAGAACTTCCGCGCCGTCTGCCAGTCGGAGGTGAAGGAATGGACCACGCCGGTCGCTTTCGGGTAGGCTTTGAGGATTTCCAGCATATCCTCATAAGCCTCGCGGCAGTGCAGGGTCAGCGGCAGGTCATGCTCCACGGCGAATTCCAGCTGAGCAGTGAATTCCCGCTTCTGCCGCGCGATCGCGGCCTCGCGTCCCGGTTCCTTGAGGCGATAATAGTCCAAACCGCATTCGCCTATCGCCACGATTTTTTTCGAAGAGGACAGGAGGTTTTGGAAACCCGCCGCATCAAAACTCTGGATCGGAATCGGGGACAGGCTCTCGTTCCTGTCGTGGACTTCTTCGTACGTATGCCCCGGGTGCAGTCCGATCGCGCAAAAAACACCCTCGGGAAACCGCTCCGCCATCTCCACGACTTCCCTGGACACTTCCAAAGTCGTGCCGACGTTAATCAGCCAGGTGTTTGCGGATACGGCGTTATTTACGGCCTCATCGCCGCCTTCGTACGATTTGAAATTGGCGTGGGCGTGCGTGTCGAAAAACATTTCTGGTTAATCCGCCTTCATAAACAACGGCTCGGCCTTGACGATCCGCTCGGCCTCCAGATGCTTGCGGATCTTCTCCGCTGTTTCGGGCATTACTGGCGACAGCACCAGGGCAATGTTGCTGAGCAGGGCAACCAGGCTGATGAGCAGGGTTTTCACCTTCTCGGGCTCGGTTTTTACGAGCTCCCAGGGCTTTGCCTTGTCGATAAGCTGGTTGGCCCAGGCGATTTCCGCCCATACCTTCACCAAAGCTTCCGAGAAATCCAGATTGAACAGGTCCTCGGTGGCCCCGGACAGGTCTTTCGGACTCTGCTCTATCTCCGCTTCACCGGCCAGATACTTCTCCACCATGTTAGTGACCCGGGAAAACAGGTTGCCGAGTCCGTTGGCCAGATCGGCGTTATACCGGGCCTTAAGCTTTTCCTCGCTAACGTCCCCGTCCTGCCCGAACGGGACCTCGCGCAGCAGGAAATATCTCACCGCATCCGACCCGTAGCGGTCAACCCAATCGTTGGGATCGACGACGTTGCCGATGGTCTTGCTCATCTTCTGCCCGTTGATCGTAAAAAACCCGTGGGCGAAAGTCTTCTCCGGCAGAGCTTCGCCTATAGCCAAAAGCAGGGCCGGCCAGATGATGCAGTGAAATTTGATGATGTCCTTGGCCATCAGCTGGATGTCGGCGGGCCAGTATTTCTTGAACTTGGCCTCGTCCTCCCCGTAGCCGATACCGGAACAGTAATTGAACAGCGCCTCCACCCAGACGTACACCGTCTGCTTCTCGTCCCACGGCAGGGGCAATCCCCACTTCACGTTCGGCCGCGAAATGGCTATGTCTTCCAGTCCCTGGCTGATGAAGGATAGCACTTCGTTCTTGCGCGTGGCGGGATAAATCCTGAGGTCGTTGTCTTCTATGAGACTCTTAAGCTTTTCGCCGTAATCGGACAGGCGGAAAAACCAATTCTTCTCCTTGAGCAGCTGCGGTTTGGTCTTGTGGTCCGGACATACGCCGTCGACCAATTCCGATTCCTTGATGAACGCCTCATGCCCCACGCAATACAGGCCCTCGTATTCGCCTTCATACAGCTTGCCGGATTCCTTCAGCTTATTGAGGAACAGGGTCACGGCTTCCGCGTGATACGCATCCGTGGTCCGGATGAAGTTATCAGGCGTAATGCCCAAGCGATCCCAGGCCAACGAAAACTTGGCGGAGTATTCATCCGCGAATTCCTTGGCGCCCATTCCCGCCTTCTCCGCGGATTGTTCGATTTTCGCGCCATGTTCGTCCGTTCCCGTCTGGAAAAACACGTCCTCCCCGAGCTGCCGGTGCAGCCTGGCCAGGACATCGGCCGCGATGGTGGTGTAGGCATGGCCGACGTGCGGCTTATCGTTCACGTAATAGATCGGCGTCACGATGTAAAACTTCTTCCGTTCCTCGCTCATAGCGCTCCTTATATGTGGTTAACGTCAACAAAAGCAAGTGGATTATATCATAAACCGGCCGCTTTTGCCTTGTCCCATTCCTTACGTTATAATTGGAACATAAGACTCGTCCCCCAAGGGAGGCATCCATGGATTCGGACTGGATTGCCGTAAGTCTCGCTCTTCTGCCGAAGAGGACCCTGACGAAAATGATCGACGACGTTTCCTCGTCCGTCCGCCGGGTGGCGAAAATCCCGTTAAGGCCCGGCCGACGAGGAGGCGCGCATCAGGAGGAGGATTCCCCGACGCTTGCAGACATTTGTTTCCGGCTAACCGCGAACGCGGTCCAACGGAAGGAATTCTGGGCGGCCTTCGTCAACCGCGTGCCGCCGCTTTCCGCCAGTATCCGCGAGCGCGTCGGCGAAGACGTTTTCAAAAGCCTGGCGACTGTCTACCGCTGACCTTCGGCGCGGCACGCATAGGGCTTCCCGGTTCGAAAAAAGGCCTTGATCGCTCAAGGCCTTTTTCTTATGTAGAAAATGCCGCGATCATTCAGCGCGTTTTTCGTCCGACATCAAATCGGCCAGGAAAACCGAAGCGCCGCTTAAGACCGGGATGGCGATCAACGCTCCGACCACGCCGGCCAGAGTGCCGCCGATCAGGATACCCAAAATCACCACAACCGGGTTCAGGCCCACGCTCTTACTCATGACGACAGGCACGATGATGTGCGCCTCAAACTGCTGCACCACCAGGTAAAGGATTATCACCGCGATGGCGAGGGCCGGGCTTTGGAGGAAAGCGAAGAATACCGCCGGGAGCAGCGAAACGAACGGCCCGATATACGGAACGATTTCCAAAAGACCGGCGATCAGGGCCAGGACCAGCGCGAACTTCACGTGGAGAATTACCAGCCCCAGGTAAGTCAGGCCGAATATGACAAAAGAAAGGATGACCTGCCCCAGCACCCAATAACCCATCTTCTTCTGGATCTTATTGGTCAGGTTCATGGCGTATGCCTGGTGCCTGTACGGCGTCAGGAATTTCACGAAGTTCTTTAACCCGTTCTCCTCGGCGGTCATGTAAAAAGAAATGACGAGGATCGTGAAGAAGGAGACGATTCCGGTCACCACCCCCTTGGTGGTCTGGAACAGGGTGCCTCCCAAAGAGGAGGCGATGTCCTTGAAGTTGTTCTCCACCGTCTTGCCGATGCCGAAGTGCTCCAGATTCGCCCGGAATATGCCTATCTTGGAATTGAAGTCATCGAAGTAGTTCTGTTGCGAAATCTGCTGGAACTGCTGGGTAACCGGCGGGACCATAAGCGCGACGATCACTCCGACTACGCCTAACAGGATGATATAAACCACGAACACGCTCAACCCCCGGGGAATCCGCCGTTTTTGGAGATAGTCAGCCACCGGATCAAGCGCAGACGAGATGATGATGGAGATCAGCAGAACCAGAACGATATCCTTCACCAGATATATAAACCACAGCAAAATCAGGACCAAAACGACTTTGAGGATGGTATGGGTGGAAATGTTGACGGTGGTGTGATTGCTCATGTTTTCAGTATAGCACTAAACCAAAAGTCAAGAAAACGGCGGTTTTGACAGGGGGCCTTAAGACTGATACTATCATAGGAAACCTAAAAACCGGTATTGGAGGAACCATGAGCTTCGAAAGCGATTACCGACAGGCTCTTGCCAGCATCGCTGCTGAGCTGAACGTCAGACCCGAGGAGTTTGAGAAGAAACTCGAGGCACTCTCATCGGACGGTTATGCGCCGACCGAACAGTGCCTCACTCTCGGTGAAATCCGGAAATGGCCGCTCCTTCCGTTCAAGCGCTCGATGCACTCCCGCAAATGCCGTTTCTGCAGGACCTTGACGGGTTTCCTGGCCAGGCCCGATTTCCTCGTCGCAGCCGAGAACCAGGCTGCCCAAGCCGGAATCAGCGCCCAGGAAATCCTTGACGATCAGCTCCAGGCGTTGGACCGGGCGGTCTACATCACGCCCGAATGTCTCGAACCCTACGAATACGGGATTATCGATCAGGGACGGGATCTGCCGCCCGAGCGGACGAAGCACGCCGGCTCCTGCCTCGGCTGCGGCGCCATGCTGATGCTCATGCTCAAGAGGCGTTAGAAAAACCCGACAGAAAACAAGTTTTCTGCCGGGTTTTTTTGCGCTATTGCTCGCCGTCCCTCAATCGCCTGAGCGTCTC
>JBLMZV010000005.1:0-7735 GCA_050259015.1 Candidatus Saccharimonadota bacterium | reverse complement strand
GTTCCGGGACTCGAGCTCCATAAACAACCTCAACGCCTTATCGGTTTCCATCAGGGAAAACGCTCCGAATTCAGCCTTTAAGACGGTAAAGCGTGAGTACGTTAAAGGCACGGCAATCGGCACCAAAACGGTGATCCGGGGAACGGTGGAGGGATTGGGCGGTAAAACCTACCAGGCAACGGCTGACCTGGCCAAGGAGAACGGCGAGTGGCGCGTATTCGCGTTCAGGATATCCGAAGCAAAATAAAAACGGTTGGCCCAGGGCCAGCCGTTTTTTCTCGCCAAACAGTTACTTCGTCATATCCTTGCCGGGTATGAAACCGGTTATGACCAGGTATTCCAAATCTTCTCCGATCTTCAGCTCCTTGAACTTCGCGATCAGGCGGTCGATTTCCTGCCTATCCGTAGAGCAGATGCGGATGTAAGGGAAGCGCCAGCCGGCGTGGTCCACGACGACCGCACTGATTCCGGTGATGACAGCAGAGTCCTGCAGTCCAAGCTCCCGTATCGCACGTTTGACCAGGGCAGTCAGGATCCTCTCGTTGCCGCCGTCATACCCGACAAGCTCGATGTTCGGCATCCAGTCCTCCTTGAAAGCCTTATATGTTAGCAAATTTCGCCCTCACGGTCAACCCCGACAACTCCGGGCTTTTTTGTTATACTAATCCCATGAAACTCTACAATTCCCTTACCCGCAAGATAGAAGACTTGAAGCCTATCCGCGACAATACAGTCGGCTTTTATGCTTGCGGACCCACTGTTTACGACTACGCCCACATCGGAAACTTAAGGACTTACCTGTTCGAGGATGTCCTCAAGCGGGCCTTGCTCTACGAAGGCTTTACTGTAAAGCACGTCATGAACATCACGGATGTGGGACACCTGACGTCCGATGCGGACGAAGGCCAGGATAAACTGGAAAAAGGCGCCCTGCGCGAAGGCAAGACCGTGGAGGAAGTGGCCGCGCACTACACCAAGGCCTTCCTGTCCGACCTCGATAAGCTCAATATCCTGCCGGCGGATGTCCTGCCCAAGGCCACCGAGCACATAGAGGACCAAATATCGCTGATTCAGGAACTCGTGACCAAAGGTTTTGCCTACGATACGCCGGAAGCCGTTTATTTCGACGTCACAAGGCTCCCCGACTACGGCAAGCTCTCGGGACAGAAACTTTCGGATAAGCTGACCGGAGCCAGAGAAGAAGTCGTCAGGGACGCGGCCAAGAAGAATCCGGCCGATTTCGCCCTTTGGTTCAAGCTCGCCGGCAAATTCCAGCGCCACATCATGCATTGGCCGAGCCCCTGGGGCGAAGGCTTCCCCGGCTGGCACGTGGAATGTTCGGCCATGTCCGCCAAATACTTGGGCCAGCCGTTCGACATCCATGCCGGAGGCATCGACCACCTGACAGTCCATCACACCAACGAAATCGCCCAAAGCGAAGCGGCATACGGCAAACCTTTGGCCAACATCTGGATCCACGGCGAGTTCCTTTTGGTTGACGGCGGCCGCATGGGCAAGTCCGAAGGCAATTTCATCACCATCGAAGAACTCGTAAACAAAGGATACAACCCGCTTGCCTACCGCTACCTCACCCTTACGGCGCATTACCGTTCCAAGCTGAACTTCACTTTCGAAAGCCTGACTGCAGCCCAAAATTCCCTGAACAACCTTTACAGCGAAATTTCCGCCATCAAGGAAGGGCCCGGAGAGATCATACCGAAGTACCGGGATGCGTTCACCCAGGCGGTCGATTCCGATCTCGATATGCCCAAGGCCCTGTCCGTCGTATGGGACCTCATGAAGTCCGAGGAAAACGGACCGGATAAGCTCGCCACCCTGTTCGATTTCGACCGGACGCTCGGTTTGAGATTCAGGGAGATCTGGGAAGCTTCAACGCAGATTCCCGAAGAGGTCCGGAAACTGATCGCAGAACGCGAAGAGGCCAGGAAATCCAAGGACTTCGCCAAATCCGACGAGCTGCGCACGCTGATCGACAGCAAAGGCTACATCCTCGAGGACACTCCCGACGGGATGAAGATCAGGAAGCGTTTTTGATAAAAAACAGCCGTCTGACCCAAACAAGGGCCAGGCGGCTTTTCTTAATCGACGATGGGAACCCGGAGGTGCAGTATTTTCGCGGCGGCGCGAAAAAGGTTATAGATGCCGATGCCGACGAACAGCCAGCAGGCCGTGAATACCAGGTACGCGAACGCGAACAGCGCCACCCGCACGAAGGTCAGGACGAGCCTGCCATGAACGAAGCTGCCGCAGAGCCAGGCTGCCGACAGTCCCGTCAAAAACCAGGCGCCGATGGTAAGCCTGCCCCCCAAGGTCTCGTGCTGATCGATCGCGACGATGAGGTACAGCGGCCAAAGCACGATGCCCAGAAGCCAATATGCCGTCATCGACACGATCTTTTTCGGTTTCTTTTGTCCAATAAGGAAACAGACTGTTGCAACCGTACTCATTAGAAAAAACAAACCAAAAAACATTTGGATGCCCAACGCTACCTCCTTTGCGTTTTCTATAAAGCAACTAATTATCGCTCCATTTGGCGCCGCTGTCAAGATTATCCGCCAATAGCGCAAACGGTACGCGTTAAAAAAAGACGCGTTCTCTTGGAGAACGCGCCCAACCTTCGCCTGAACATCAGGCCACTCCCAGGCATTCCTCGGCGGGAGTCTTCATCTCGTCCCGCCGCTCGTTGCCGAAACGGCGGAGCAGTTCGTCTTCCCTGCCGGCCACCGGAGTTACCGTAGCGTATTTCCGATCGATCCTGACCACCCGGAAGTACGTCCAGTTGTCCGGGATAGTCGGTTCGGGACAGAAGCAGACCATGCCGTACTCCGCCACGATCCAGGCGCGCCGCTCGTAACTGTAAGCTGCGCGCAGGATCCAGTCGCCGCGATCGCCTCTTTCGAAGCGGAAATGATCCCTGCCCGTACTGGCGATGCGCCAGATACGGTTGCCGACCTGTAAAGGCGGCTGGCCATCTCTGGACGCCATATTGAAACCCTCCATTTTGTTAGCATTCCCTGAAACATCCCCGCCGAACCTGGCTTCGCCACGCGCGGGTTTACAGTTACGAATTATACTCCTTTCTGCCGGTTTTGTCAAGAGTTTAGGAGTCCCAGGCGAACCGGAAGCTATAATCTACAACGAAAATCCCGGGCAATTGTTATCCCCATTGTCCCCACTTTCCACAGGGTTGCGCGGCTTCGGGAAGCGGCTCTATAATACCAGCACGTAAACCACTCCCGTTATGGCCAAAAGAGCCGAAATCAAACCTTCCGAAAACCTCATCCATAGGGTTCCGCCCCAGAACATCGAAGCCGAGCAATGCGTCTTAGGCTCCCTTTTGCTCGATCGCGATGCCGTCATCAAGATCGCCGATTTGATCACGGCCGACGATTTCTACGAAGAAAAACACCGCGTAATCTACCAGGCGATCCTTAAGCTTTACGACGAGCGCAGCTCGATCGACATCCTGACGGTATCCAACAAGCTCGATGAAGGCGCGTCATTGGATATCGCCGGAGGCATGTCTTACCTTACCACCCTGGTCAATGCCGTCCCGTCAGCCGCGCACATCGTCCACTACGCGCAGATCGTCCGCCGCAAGGGCACGTTAAGGCGCCTGATCGCCAGCGCCTCGGACATCCTGAATCTCGGGTACCAGGAAGACATGAACCTGGAAGTCATCCTGGACCAGGCCGAGCAGAAGCTGTTCGCGGTTTCCCAGAAGTCCATGAGGCAGAATTTCATCTCCATCAACGAGATTCTGCACGAAACCTTCGACCGGATCGACGAGCTGCACCGCGAAAAAGGCAAGCTCCGCGGCGTGCCCACCGGATTCACCGACCTTGACTCCAAGCTGGGCGGCCTGCAGAAATCCGACCTGATCATCCTCGCCGCCCGCCCTTCCATGGGCAAAACCTCGCTGGCTTTGGACATGGTCAGGCAGGTCGCCATGAACGACAAGCGCGCCGTAGCCGTATTTTCCCTGGAAATGAGCAAGGACCAGCTGGTGGATCGCCTGCTGTCCGCCGAGGCGGATGTGGACCTCTGGAAGATGCGCACCGGCAAGCTTTCGGACATGGGTCCGGACAACGATTTCGAACGCATCGGGCACGCTTTGGGAAGACTGTCCGAAGCGCAGATATTCATCGACGATTCCGGATCTCTCAACATCATGGAACTGCGGACCAAAGCCCGCCGCCTCCAGACCGAGCACGACCTTGACCTGATCGTAGTCGACTATCTGCAGCTGATGCAGGGCCATTCCACCGATAACCGGGTGCAGGAAGTCTCGGAAATTTCCCGGTCTCTTAAGCTTCTGGCCAAGGAGCTGGACGTACCGGTTTTGGCCCTATCCCAGCTTTCCCGCGCCGTAGAACAGCGCGGCGGAGACAAACGGCCCCAGCTTTCCGACTTGCGCGAATCAGGGTCCATCGAACAGGACGCCGACGTGGTCATGTTCATCTATCGCGACGAGATGTACACCGGAGCGGATTCCAAGAAGCCGCATATCGCCGAAATCCTGATCAAGAAGCACCGCAACGGCCCGACGGGCGACGTGGAGCTGTTCTTCGACGGCGAGAAGACGAGCTTCAAGAATCTGGCCAAGACGCCTTCCGCCGAGGACATCATGATGCAGCAGATCATGGAATAACAGCAGATAAGGCCGCGATCTTAAAGGGTCGCGGTTTTTTTGACGAAAAAAAGCCCGGCCCAAAAGGGTCAGGCGTGGAGGTTCGGGGCGGACAACGTCTAAGGGAGGATGTTAGGTAGGAGTTTTTGTTTCGACATTGTCCGCCACCGTGGCTGCGGGGTGCGGCCAGACGACGGGCCGGGTAAACGCTTGCGACGTCTGTTTGTGAAGCCCGGCAGCAGAGCCGCTCAGCAGATGCGCCGCGACGAACGCAAGCATGATCCCCGACTGGCCACTTAATGATAGCGCTTAAAAATCCTTATGCAAAGAAAAAAGCCGCTTTCCTGTTGCAGGAAGCAGCTTTGGGTTGTGGTGGCGGCCAGTCCAGGCTTTTTAAGCCGGAAATGACCGCCACCCCGCCGAGGCATGTGCCCGCTCCCTAAGAAGCAGCGGGCGCCGGCTCAACGAGTCCGGCTTATTGTGACTTAAAGTCCCCTCTCTTTAAGCCCTGGAGTTGGCTCTGAAGCGAGCGGCTTTATGCTGGCCGAAGCCGATGCATTTTGCCGTCCCCATCCAGGAGGAGGAGCCAGGCTTGCCGCCAAGTCCCGGAGGAACTTGATCGACCGGGTCCCTGGTATTCCCGGGTTTTGGCCTATTCAGGTCTTCGAGCCGAACGGTCGCATCCGGCTGCCTGCAAGTCGCCTGAATCGGGCTTGAGCAGGACTTGGCCTCCTACGTTTCGCTGCGGATTTGTCGGAAGGCCGATGGTCGAGAATCCTTCCTGGAGCCTGTTTAAGCCAAGGTGTCTAATCTAAAGCTTCAGCAGGCGGTCCGGCAGCGCAAGCCGGGATTGCATCGGGTGTGTACACAAGGAGTTGTTCGCCCCGTGGTTTCTCCCCGGTCAGCCTTGCGGCCTCCCAAGGTCCACGCCTTGACGTTTTAGCGCTCCCCCGAACCCGGCTCCAGACGATCATGTTGCAGGATGTCCCGCCTGGAAAGGATCACCCTTTGATTGAAGGCGCCCCGTCCCGCTTAAAGCGTCGTCGCCTAGGTGGGCCGTTACCCCGCCTACCAGCTGATGCACGCGGGCTGCAGACCCTTAAAGGGCCTGCCTGGACTGGCTGGCGGTATGCATTCACGCCCCCACTTTTCCGCCCGTTGCGGTCACCAAGGCAGCCTTTTCGAACATCAGTATTCTACTCCGAAAGCAAAAAGCAGGCAACTTGTTTTTTACCCCCGGTTTTTATAGAATAGCCCTATGAGTTTACTGCCGAAATCGATCCAAAACCTGATCAATGAATTTTCCCGGCTCCCGGGAATCGGCCCCAAGTCCGCGTCCCGGCTGACTTTCTACCTGCTCAAGCAGCAGCCTCTGGATGTTGATAGTTTTTCGAAGGCCGTTTCGGAACTTCAGAAGGGAATCGCCTACTGCTCGCTTTGCCATAACATGGCCGAAGCCGACCCCTGCCGGATCTGCTCGGATCCGAAACGCAATAAAAACCTGATCTGCGTTGTCGAGGACCCGCTGGATGTCGTGGCCATGTCCCAGATTTCCGGGTTCGACGGCGTCTATCACGTTTTAGGAGGCGTGATTTCCCCTCTGGATGGAGTCGGACCGGAAAACCTCAAGATCGCCGAACTTTTGGCCCGGGTTACGGACAAGGCGGAACCGAAAGAGATCGTCCTCGCCACTAATCCGTCCCTGGAGGGCGAAGCCACCTCCATGTATCTCATCAAGAAGCTCAAGACCCCTGAATTCGGACACGTGAAGGTGACCCGGCTTGGCCGCGGCCTGCCCATGGGAGCGGACCTCGAATACGCCGACGAATTCACGCTGTCCAAGTCCCTGGAAGGGCGCCAGGAAGTATAATCCTTAAAGAAACCCTCTTCGGGTTTCTTTTTTTTTGCGCAAAAAAAAGCCCGCCAGGCAGCTTTACTGCTAAAGCAGGTTGTGGTGAGTCGGGGCCGGAAGGCTATCGTCTTGCCAGACCTGGCCAGTCCTCCGGCCCCTTTCTGCCGACCCTTCTCTACGCGGCTTCGAGCTCCATCGCCGTCGGCGATTTGTTGCGCATTTGCCCTCCAGAGCATGCGCCGGTTGCTGGAAGTTGCAGACCCGTCCTTCTCGTTGCCGACGGGTTGCGGTGGGCGAAAGGTCTCGGTCCTCCTGCAGGATGGAAAAAGTATAGCTCGCGCTTGCGCGGCGTGTCAAATCAAAACAGGCCCAAACGGGCCTGTTTTTTTTGTATCTTATTATTGCATTGCAGCGGGGCCTGCGCCCGGCTTCCTTGCGAAAAGCTGATATACGGCCGATAAGCCGACCAGTATATAGATAATCCGGGAAACCATGGCTTCCATGCCTCCGAACAGCTGCCCGACGTCCCACTTGAACAGGCCAAAAAGCAGCCAATTCAAGCCTCCAATGATGAGCAATAGCCAGGTAAGGTAATATAATGCCTTCATTATTCTCACCCCCTTCCTGTAATTTGGTGTCGAGTTCCTTTTTGATCCAATTTAACGATAGCAAAAGGGTAAAAATAAGACAAATCCCAGGACTTAACCTGGGATTTTCGGATTTATGCGATTGTCTGGATTTCTACTACGGTCTGCAGCTGCCGATGGCCCTGTTTCCGGCGGTACCGGGACTTGGCGCGGTATTTGAAGACCAGGATCTTGTCCGCCTTTTCCTGGGAGAGCACCTTGGCGGTCACCTTGGCCCCGGAAATGAACGGCTTGCCCACGACTGTCTTGGAATCATCGGTCACGAGGAGGACTTTGTCGAAAGTCACCGTCTCGTCGACCTTGGCCTCGAGCTTCTCGATGACCACTTTTTCTTTCGGAGACACCAGATACTGCTTGCCCCCGGTTTCGATCACTGCTTGGTTCATGGCTTGATGTTATGGATGGATTAAGCTTTGTACAAGACGTAGCGGGTCTTATATTGCCTAAAAGCTCATATATTATAGTCAAAACAGGCTTAGCGGTCAAGGGTGATAAAAAGCGCAGCAGGAGTGACTGTGGCGCCATTGTTAAGCCCCTTATTAAATCCGAGCCCGACAAAAAAGCAAGGCTAAACAAAAGCCGCCC
>JBLMZV010000004.1:0-8239 GCA_050259015.1 Candidatus Saccharimonadota bacterium | reverse complement strand
AAAAACCGCCAGACGCCTTGGGGCGAACTGGCGGAGATGTCCTCAAACGCCGCGCAATTCCGGTGACGGCGGATCCGGATGCAAGACTGAAAGTTCGAGGAGGATTTCCCGAAACCGGCCGAGCCAGAGATTCAATTGCTCCTCCGAGGCCGTCTTTTTGTTAATCACCAGGGTTTTCCCGCCCAAAACTATTTCCACCTCATCGAGCAGGTAATCGAAGATCCGGAATTCGCTTCCACCGTGGCTTTCGTCCCTGACCGAAAACCGGAAGGTGACGGAGCCCTTCTGCCCGTCCCACCGGTTCATCACCGATATCTCCTCCCTTGCGTCGGCTGAAGGCGTCGGCAACGTGACCGGCGCAAGCGCCCCCGACCCTGAAAGCAGGCAGATAACAAGGGCTGCGCCTGCGATTTTCATCATATCCCCTCCTCTACGCTGTAGAGCCATTATATTCCGGGGCGGCATCGCCGGCAAATTTTATCCAAACCCGGGGATTGTTGCTATACTGTCAGCAGATTATGCAGGAAAACGAATACAAAACCCTATACGAACTCGAAGACTACTACTGGTGGTATGTCGGCCGCAGGCGGATCATCGGGAACATCCTGTCCCTGACGATGAAAAAACCTTCCGCCCTGACCGTAGATTACGGCTGCGGCACCGGCAGCAACCTGCCGCTCTTAAGACGGTTCGGGCCTAAGGTCATCGGACTGGACATCGCCCCGCAATCCATCGATTATTGCCGGAAGCGCGGAGAAGATCAGGTCTTCCTGATCCAATCCCCCGAGGACCTCAAGTCGCGATGCGGCAACGGCGCGGATCTTATCACTCTCTTGGATGTCCTGGAACACATAGAAGACGATGCCGGCATGATCCGCTCCCTCAAATCAAGCCTTGCCCCGGGCGGCTTGCTCCTGCTCACGGTTCCCGCCTACCAGTTCCTTTGGAGCGGCCATGACATCGCGCTGCATCACAAGCGGCGCTATACCCTCTCCGGAATCAGGCGAAAACTCGAGGCGGCGGGATTCAGGGTGGAAAAAGCCACCTACGCGATAAGTTTCATGTTTCCGATCATCGCCTTTTACCGCATGGCGAACATGATCGTACGCTCTACGGACATTTCGGACCCCAAGAGCTCGCACGTGATCCTGCCCCCCAAATTGAACCGGTTCATCATAGCCCTGCTGTATCTGGAGGCGTGGCTCTGCCGATACGTCAAATTTCCCTTCGGCACTTCGGTAATCGTCGCTGCCAAAAACCCGGACATTGGAACCGCATCCTGATTTCGGATATAATGCGTAAGCGAATAATCATTAAGCACTCCCAAAACGACATGTTTGACCAGATCAAAGACCTCTACAACCTCCGCAAACAGGCTCAAGAAATGCAAAAACAGATGGAACAGGTGGCGGTGACCGGAACTTCCAGGGACGGTCGCCTGAAAATCACCATAAACGGCACCCAGGAACTGGTGTCCGTCAAATGCGAAGCGCCCGAATCTTTATCCCCTGCGGAAGTCGAGAAGATGGTCAAAGAGGCTCATGAAGACGCCCAGAAGCAATTGAAAAATATCATGGTGGATAAATTCAAGGGCATGATGTAAAAGTTATCCACAAGCAGGCAAAAAACGTTGAAATTGCTTAGGGTTTCAGGTATACTACAAAAGCTCCATGCGGGGCTTTTTGTTATTAATATTCAAAATCAAGTATGTTCACAGAATCTGGGATTTTGAACCTTTCTATCATCGCCGGCGTCGCCGCGATCATTTACGGGTTCATCATAACGAGCTGGACGCTCAAGAAATCCGCCGGGGACAAGAAGATGCAGGACATCGCCGCTGCCATCCAGCAGGGCGCTTCCGCTTACCTGGTCCGACAGTATAAGACAATCGCCGTTGTGGCGATCATCCTGGCCGCCCTTATCTGGAAGTTCATCAGCTTCCACACGGCTATGGGTTTCCTCGTGGGCGCCATCGCCTCTGCCCTCGCCGGCTTCGTCGGCATGTACGTCGCGGTGCGCGCGAACGTCCGGACCGCCGAAGCGGCCAAGACCGGCCTGGCTGCCGCTTTCTCGCTCGCCTTCAAGGGCGGCGCGGTTACCGGCTTGTTCGTCGTAGGCTTGGGACTGCTCGCGGTCTCCCTGTTTTATCGCTTTACTCATGATATCGGCGCGCTCGTCGGCCTGGGCTTCGGCGCGAGCCTTATCTCCGTTTTCGCCCGCTTGGGCGGCGGCATATTCACGAAAGCCGCTGACGTGGGTGCGGACATGGTCGGCAAGATCGAAGCCGGCATCCCGGAAGACGATCCCCGCAACCCGGCTGTCATCGCCGATAACGTCGGTGATAATGTCGGCGACGACGCCGGCATGGCCGCTGACCTGTTCGAAACCTATGCCGTAACCATCATCGCCGCGATGCTTCTCGGGGACATCCTGTTCCCGGGCAACGCCCTTTACGTTTTCTATCCGCTCGCCCTGGGAGCGATCTCGATTTTCGCCTCCATCATCGGCACGTTCTTCGTCCGTCTCTCCGGCAAAGCGATCATGACCGCCCTGTACAAGGGACTGATCGTTTCCGGCGTGCTCGCCGCTGTCGGATTCTACTTCCTCAACCGCCAGCTGTTCGAGCAGGCCTTGGGCAATAAGCTGTTCTACTCCACCCTGGTCGGCTTGGGCGTAACCGCCGCCATGGTCGTAATCACCGAATACTACACCTCCAAGAAATTCCGGCCGGTCAGATCCATCGCCGAAGCCTCGACCACCGGCCACGGCACCAACATCATCACGGGGCTGGCGGTCTCCATGCAGGCGACTGCCCTGCCTGTCCTGGCCATCATCGCCGGCATCATGATCTCCTACCAGCTGGACGGCATTTACGGCTCCGCCATCGCGGTCGTTTCCATGCTTTCCATGGCGGGCATTATCGTGGCGATCGACGCGTTCGGACCGATTACGGACAACGCCGGCGGCATCGCCGAGATGTCCGGACTCCCGGATTCCGTGCGCGAATCGACTGACGCTTTGGATGCGGTCGGCAACACCACCAAAGCCGTCACCAAGGGCTACGCCATCGCTTCCGCCGGCTTGGCCGCCGTGGTTCTTTTCGCTTCCTACACCCAGGAACTGGCCAAGTTCGGCCAATCCATCGTATTCGACCTCTCGGACGTCAAGGTCCTGGCCGGCCTGGTCATCGGCGGCCTGCTTCCGTATCTGTTCGGCTCCATCGCAATGCAGGCGGTCGGCAAGGCGGCTCACCAGGTCGTCAGCGAAGTTCGCCGGCAATTCAAGGAAATCCCGGGCATCATGGAAGGCACCAACAAGCCTGACTACGGCAAGGCCGTGGATATCGTCACCAAATCCGCTATCAAACAGATGATCGTGCCGGCCCTGTTGCCGGTCGTAGTGCCGATTCTCGTCGCAATCACTCCCTTCCTCGGCTTCAAGGCCCTGGGCGGGTTGCTTGTCGGATCCATCGTCACCGGCTTGTTCGTGGCCATTTCCATGACCTCCGGCGGCGCGGCTTGGGACAACGCCAAGAAGTTCATCGAAGAGGGCAACTACGGCGGCAAAAAGTCGTTCGCTCACCAGGCTGCGGTCACCGGCGATACGGTCGGAGACCCCTACAAGGATACTGCCGGACCGGCAATCAACCCGATGATCAAAATCATCAACATCGTCGCATTGCTCATCATCGGACTCCTGCTGTAAACAAAGCAAACATAAAAGGCCGCCGATCTACGGATCAGTGGCCTTTTTCATCGCAGCATTTGCGTTAGTTTACCGTCAAGGACGACAGGAACAACGCGGCGATCTCCGAATCAGTCGCCATTTCGATCCGCCCATCGTCCTCCGCCGGGGGCATCGAATCGCCTTCAGACTGCAGGTTCGGATTCCTCTGAGGGTTCCCGTCATTCGGCATCTTGCCGGCAGCGTAGCGGGGGTCGACGTCAGCGAATCCCCGCTTGTGTTCGGATGGGATCGAAAACAACCCTGCAGGACGCATTGTAGTCTCCTCCTATGTCACTTTTTTTATCACACCTCCGCCCAACAGTTCGTCACCGTGGAAAACAACCGCCGCCTGACCGGGGGTAATCGCCCGTTGTGGCTCGTCGAATGTTACCTTAATGCTACCAGAATCGGGCTTACCAAGCAATGCCGGATAAGGCGGATGGTGGTAGCGGATCACTACGGAAGCCCTGAGGGGAAATTTGGGCTGCCGGCCGGTCCATGTCAGGTCCGTCATCGTGAATTCCTTGCGCCAGAGTTTCTTGTCCTTGGGATCGTTGGTCACGACCAGCTGGTTGGTCTTGGACTTCTTGGCCACCACATAATAGGGCCCGGTGCCGCCGATCCCGATGCCGTCCCGCTGTCCGATGGTGTAGAACGGCAAACCGTAATGCCTGCCCACCACCCGGCCGGATGCCGTAACCACCTCCCCGGCCTCCGCTTTGATGTGGGCCCTCAGGAATTCCGTCACGTCGATCTTGCCGATGAAACAGATGCCCTGCGAGTCTTTCTTGGCATGGTTGGGCAGACCGAAGCGTTTGGCCAGTTTGCGGATTTCCGGCTTGAAGTATCCGCCGATCGGAAACAGCGTTTTTGCGAGCTGCTCCTGCTTTAAAGTATACAAAAAATAGCTCTGGTCCTTGGCGGGATCGACGCCTTTCAGGAGGCGGTAACCGGCCTTATCCTTTTCGATCCTGGCGTAATGCCCGGTGGCGACCATATCCGCTCCCAGCTTCAGGGCCTTGTCGAGGAAAGCCTTGAACTTGATCTCCTTGTTGCACATCGCATCCGGATTCGGGGTGCGACCCGCCTTATATTCCCGCAAAAAATATTCGACCACGCGGTCGTAATACTCCTTCTCGAAATTCCAGACGTAAAAAGGGATCTTAAGGACATCAGCGACCAGACGCGCGTCTTCCGCGTCTTCCGCCCAGGTGCAGCCGTAATCGCCGAAGTCCTGGGACCAGTTCTTCATAAAGACGCCGACCACGTCAAAACCGCGCTTTTTTAGGAGCGCGGCGGTCACGGAGGAATCGACTCCCCCGCTCATGCCCACGACGACTGTCTGTTGGCGCTTCGCGTTTTTCATAACGCCTAATCCTACCAAATTCCGGCCGGTTATTCAAGGCGGCCAAAACCCGGCTTGTGGCCGGGTTTGATTTTCAAAACGGCTTAAAATTTCACTTTTTCGCCCGGCTTGATCACCCCCTGCTTGCTCACCGGATTGTCGTGATCGGTCAGGAAAGACTGGATATTCGGCCCCGGTCCGTGATGGACGGGAGCTTCCGTCTCCTCATCCCGTTCCGGTTTTTTGGAAGCCGGCGCGTGCGGGTGCACGACCATGCGGGTTTCCGCTTTGCCTATGGAATGTTCCAGGCTTTTCTCGATGGAATTCAAGGCGGATAGAGTCCGGTCGGCGCTTTCCTTTATCTTCTCCTGGGAAATCTTGCTGACCGTTTCCCAGATCGGATTCTGGTTTTTTTGCGGCTTGTCGGTTTCCCGCCGGTTCGGATGATTCTCGGTCTGTTGCAGACGCCGTTCGATGTCCCGGCGTTCGTCATGCCGGCGGTCAAGGTCGTGGCGCCGTTCCAGCGATCTGCGCTCCGGGGCGGGTCCCTGCGATGGCCGCTGCTGTTCGTATTTCTCGAATCGCTGGACAAAACCCGGCTTGTCGTTGAACTTAGGCTCGTGGCTTGTCTGCCGCGGCTCCTCCGGCTTCCTCCGTTCCGGTTCGCGAACCATCCTGGTTTCCGCCGCTTTTTCCGGAACAACTGCCGCGACCGGTTTGGGACCGGGTTCCTGGGGTTTTTCGGCGGGTTTTTCTTCCCGCGGCTTCTCGACGACGGGCTTCGGGGCCGGCGCCGGGGCAGGATGCGAATACCGCATGTTATCCTGCATGAATTCTTCCTCCACGGATTGGCTTTCCGCCTCCGCGGCTTCGGCGTGGAATTCCGCGCCCATCCATCTGTTGATCTTGGTTTCCACTATCTCGCGGCGGTTCGCGTAGCGCTCGCGGGAAACGCTGATCACTTTCTCGAGATTTCCCGTGGGTTGGGAAATCGGCGGCAGCGTCGTGGCAGAAAAGGGGTTGGAAGCCACGCCATTGATCATCAGCTTCAGATAAATCTGGAATTTGGTCAGGTTGACCAGATCGTTCATGGTGTAGGTCGGCTCGTACTCCTTTTCCAGGAATTCCGCGTCGTCCGCGCCCACCCGGAACGTGATCATGGTCCCCACGTTGCCGAAAATCGCGTCGCGCACCACCGTATTCCTGTCGTGCACGAGCTGCCCGATATACTGGTGGGCCACGATGAGATTAAGCCGGTATTTGCGGGCTTCGGACAGGATGTTTGCGAACGATTCGGTCGCGAAATTCTGGAACTCGTCGACGTAAAGATAAAAGTCCTTGCGGTCCTCTTCCGGGATGTCGACCCGGCTCATGGCCGCCAGCTGCAGCTTGGTGATGAGCATGGCTCCGAGCAGCGCGGAATTATCTTCGCCGATCCGCCCCTTGGACAGGTTGATGAGGAAAATCTTCTGATTGTCCATGATGTCGCGCAGATCGATGGAACTCTTGGTCTGCCCGACGATGTTGCGGATGATGGCCGAAGACAGGAACTGACCGACCTTGTTCTGGATCGGCGCTACGGCCTCGCTGCGGAACTTGTCGTTGTAGTTGGCGAACTCGTCCACCCAGAACGACTTCACCACCGGGTCCTTGATGTTGTCCACGATCTTCTTGCGGTAGGCCTTGTTCACCAGCATGCGGGCGATGCCCATCATGGTGTTGCCCGGAGAATCCAGCAGAGCCAGGATGGTGTTATTGAGGATGTATTCCATGCGCGGGGACCAGACTCCGGCCCAGATCTTGGTGAACACGCCCATCAGGCCGGACGCGACCAGATGCTTGTACTTGGGGTCGACCGATTCCAGCGGATTGAAGGCGATCGGATAATCCATATCGGCAGGATTGAAGTAGACCACGTCATTGATGCGGCTGGACGGGATATATGACAGCACTTTCTCCACGGAATCGCCGTGCGGGTCCACGAACGCCACCCCGTGTCCGTTCAGGATATCCTGGATGACCATGTTCTCTATGAGGGTCGTCTTGCCCATGCCGGTCTTCCCGATGATGTAGACGTGCCTCCGCCGATCGTCCCGGCGGATGCCGAAAGGCACTTCCCGGTTCCGGAAGTTGGTCTTGGCGAACACTGTGATGTCCTGGTCAATCGGCATAGGATTCGATGATGGTGAAGTGTTTTTGCCCGCGTTTTTCGGACTCACGCCCTTTTCGACTAAACATGATACTATCCCACCACCGGCAGGTCAACTGGCGGAGCGGACTTCACGTTCTGCACCCGTTCCACCTGGCTGACGCGCGCGTTTGGCGACTGCGGGAAGTGATAAATGGTGGCGAATTCCTCGGTGTTCATGTAGTTCTTTCCGGAACCTCGCCAATGGTCGCGGGCAATGAAGGCGGACAGGAAACTGCGTTTCCTGTAAATAATCTTGCGGTCCAAAAGAGGCTGTTCCAGGGTCTGCGAAATCTTATAGCTGACGTCCGTCCAGGTCCTTTTCACGTCCGGCTTAAGCCCGTTCAGGCTGGGGTCGTCGAAGTTGCGGAACGCGCCGATGATCTCCGGAACGTGCAGCCCTTTGTTGAACTTATCCTTGGGCGCCAGATACAGGAGCCTGATCTTGACCTCGTACGAAATCTTGGACAGCTGGTGCTCGATTGCTGAGATCACGCCCTTTTCGCCCTCGCTTAAATGCATCATCAGGCTGGGCGGCGGCGAATCTTTCTTTTCCTTTTCCGGAGGCGGCGCGAGAATGTTGGCTATGGGCGAGATGATGAGATTCGGGATGCCGAAGACGATCCTCTCGAAAAGCGACGGGTCGGGCGCCTTGGAAGGCTTGCCCTTAAGCTTGTCCAAGATCTTGCGGGCCGGTTTCTTCCAATCCTCATCCAAGGGCTTATAGACGATCTGGTAAGCCATCATCTCGTAGGGCTGCAGGTTGGAAAGCGCCTCGAGCACGCTCGACAGAGGATCGACGATCGTCTCCTGCTCCGTATGTTCGAAGCCCGGATAGGTCCGGATCGGATAGCAGGACTCGGTGCTGTCCTTGCGCTTATTCAGCTGCGTGCCCCAGAAATTGAACTCCGCAGTTTCCGGGTTATAGTATTTCGGGATATTGCGAAGGTAATCCTCTATCTGATGGACTTCGGCCTTCG
>JBLMZV010000003.1:0-9789 GCA_050259015.1 Candidatus Saccharimonadota bacterium | reverse complement strand
GGGCCCAGTCGAGGAGATCCTTCTCCTCGACGGTCAGGAATTCGCGGGCAACGCTCTTGCGGCGTTTCATGCGCGCAAGCAGGGCGCCCAGGCGGTCGACTGCTTCCTGGTTGTTCCGCTGGCTGGCAAGCACCCTCGCTTCTATGACCATGTCCCTGGTGTAAACGGTTTTGTTAACCACTGCTGTCCTCCTTATAAGGACACCATGATAGCAGAAAAAATCGCTGTAAGCAAGAGCTTAAAGAATCCCATCGATAGATGGATGACACATGACAAAAAGAGCCGCCAAAAAAACACCCGTCAACGGGTGTTTTTTTAAACAGTTATTCGATTCCGAATTCCCTTCTGACCCGCCGTTCCGTCATTTCGGAAATTGTCCCTTGGTCTCTTAAGCCGCGCAAGGCTTCTTTCATTTCCGCCCGATTCAATCCGTTCTTCCGGTTTTCGAAAAAAGTACCCATGATTGCTTCCCTTTCGTCGTGGTTGTGCACGATCCCCGCGAGGTCCTTCTTCAGGGTAGATTTGAACTTGTCGTCGTGGTAAATGTAGGGATGATCGAAAGTGCCCTCTGACAGATCGATTTTAGGATTTTCCCGGGACAAATCCACGGGAGGCCGGGACATCTGGTCCTTGATCATCTTAAGGTCCAGATCGCCGCCCAAGTCGTCGTTTTGCATAGGGATCGATTTAAATTTTGATCAGTAGATGCCGAATTCCCTGCGCACCCGCATCTCGGTGAGTTCCGAAATCTCCCCTGAGTCGCGGAGCTCCCGCAGCGCCTTCTTCATCTCAGACCGGCTCAGGCCGTGCTTGCGATTCAGGAAAAACGTCCGAATTATGGCCTGCCGCTCTTCCCGGTCATGGACCACGCCGGACAGGCCTTCCTTGAGCATGTCCTTGAACTTTTCGTCGTGATAAATCTCGTCGATATTGAAGGTGCCGCGGGACAGGTCGATTTTCGGCCTATCCATCTCCTGCTTTATCTTCTGTTCGTCGCGGTCCTCCCCTGCATCGTCTGGCATGTGTTTATGGATTTGATTTCTTATAAGTACCCATTAATTCGGCTGTTTCCATTATATGTCCTTCCATCGCTTTTTCCAAGTCAGCTCGGCTCCCGATCTTGTCACCCGCCAGGGTCGCATCGAGCGCAAACAGCCGGAAAAAATAGCGGTGCGTGCCTTCGGGCGGACACGGGCCCATGTAACCCGGCTTGCCGGTGCCGTTTAACAGGCCCACTCCGGGGGCTTCCATGCCGGTCAGGATTTCCACGGTGTCCGGCAGCATGTCATAGGCCATCCAGTGGGTAAAGGTCCCGTTGGGGGCATCGGGATCTTCCAGCATAATAACAAGGCTCTTTGCCCCAGGGGGCACGCCTTCAAACTTAAGCGTCGGGTTGACGTTCTCCCCATCGCAGGCAAATCTGGATGGAATCGCTTGTCCGTCCTGGAAATCGGTGCTTGAAATTCTCATATTGACCCTTTCGTTAATCGTCAGGTTCAATATACAGCCGCAGCGATGCCGCGTTCAATTGTCCCGAAGCCCAATGCCTTACCGGAAGAAGGTCTGCCTGAGCGGCCGCCTGAGCCGGTTGTTGTAACGGCCTTCCACGTACAGTACCCGCCACCAATGCAGACCCTGTTCCAGGCCGAACGCTATCCCGACCAGCAGGCAAAGGACCGTCCAGCCGGCGTGGATAGCGTACCACTGGCCCCAGGTCAGACCCAGGCCGTACCTGTCGAAATCCGATAGCAGGAGACTTAGATACGCCATCTCCGCGAAGGCGTGAAGCAGGAAACCGAGCAGAACGCCCAGCACCGTGAAAGACAGAATATAGATGATTCTTTTCATGTTTTTATTGCAGACCGCTTGTATACGTGGAAATGAACGACGGTATGGCGATCAAAAGGCCGATGAGCGGGAGGATCAGCATCACAACCGTCACGATCAAAGTCCATAAAAAATATTTCCGCGTCTTTTCCACCGACAGGTAGATTCTCAGGAGTTGCGCTTCCTGCTCGTCGAGTTTTTTTGATATCTCCGGGTCCATGTCTTTCCTTTAATGTCACGGTCATTGTATAACAGGAAAAACAAATGGCCAAACCGCCGGCTCCTCACTTCCGCGGTTTTGAGGGACCTTTTCCGCCCAGCAGCGAAAGGAGGGTAAGCGCGTTATCCGCGGCAAAGGCGTTGGCGTCGTTATTGAAATAAACATACATCTCCTCGGCCTTCAGACCCTTGAGCGTCTCGGCCCATTCCTTGAGCTCGGCATCGGTATAATTGGAGGCGAACAGCTTGGTGCGGCCGTGAAACCGCATATAGACGAAATCGGCGGTCCGGATAACCTTGCTCGGCCAGGCCGGCGAGTTGGTAATGACGAAGGCTATCCTGCGGTCCCGGAAAAAATCGTAGACCTCTTCTTTAAACCAGCTCTTATGCCTGACCTCCACAGCCAATTTGAACCGCTGTCCGAGCTCCTTCTCCTGTTCTCGGATGAGGCTTAGGAATCGGCCGAGTTTCTCGAGCTCGACGCTGAAACTCGGCGGGAACTGGATGAGGATCGGCCCGAGCTTGCGGCCGAGGACGGAAGCGTTCCTAAGATACCCGCTCAGGGTTTCCTCATCCTCTTTATCCAGGTTGAGTTTCTTGAAATGGGTAAACAGCCGGTACATCTTAAGCGCGAACTTAAAACCGCCGCCCACCTCCCCTTTCCATTTTTCGAAGGTGGTCCTGCGGGCCATATGATAGAAAGTGGTATTCACTTCTACGGTCGGAAACCGACGGCTAAGGAAATTAAGCCACTGCTCTTTCGGGAGGTCATCCGGAAAAAAGCGCCTGTTCCAGTGCTTATAGGTCCACCCGCTCGTACCGACGAATGTCTTCATGCCTTTAGGGTAAGCGTTGACAAATCGGTCGAAAATTGGATAGAATATTCAGCCCGAAGGAAAGGAGGAGACTATGAGGCTGCGCGACGCGCCGGCGTTGTGGTCAAAGATGTCCCTGGAAAGCCAGATCCAGTACATCGACCGCCAGGTCAGGACTGACATGGAGCTTCAGACGGATCAACGGACTATCTGGCGGCAGCTCATGGAGGATTACGACGCCAGGCTTGCCGCCGGCAAGAGGATCGAATCGGTCGCCTACCGCATGCGGGAGTTCCTGGCCCGGACCGGCTCGCCGCTTGCGAAACTGATCGAGAATCCGGCCGGGAGTTGCCTACCGGGGACGGGCTTTGATAGAATGACGCAAGGCACAATCAGCAAGGAGGCATGATGGCAGAAGGCACGAGAACTGTCGCGGAGAGACTCTCGCTCGTCGGTTCCCATTGGGCCAACAGCTGGACGGACGCGCAACGCATCGGCTGGTCGCTGCTTCTACGGAAGTTCAACCCCGTCGCTTCCCTCAAGGAGAAGAAGCGGCTGCTCCGGGAGGCGGAAAGCTTTCTTAAGCTTCATCAGAAAAACGACCTCCTAAACCTGCTCAACTAAAGCAGGCTTGAAGAGGGATGGCAATAAAAGAGCGGACTTACCCAAGTCCGCTCTTTTTCTTTTGCCTCGAGAAACTTTGTTATTTCACTTCAAATGTCACGGTGATGTTCGCCACGACATCCTGGCTGCCGGCTTCGATGTTCGGAGCCACGGATTTGGCCACCTGGTCTCTGGCGGCTCCGCCGTAGCCCATTTCGGAATACACCGGGGTCGGATAGGCCGAACCGGCTTCCGAGATGCTGATGACTTTGCCGAGTTTGATGCCGGCTTCCTTGGCGAGGTCCTGGGCCTTTTCCTTGGCCTTGTTGATTGCCAGCTTCCTGGCCTCCTGTTTGAGGTTGTCCGGATCGTCAAACGTAAGCGACACGCCGTTGATCACGTTGGAGCCGTTATCGACGGCGCCCTGGAGGATCTTGCCCAGCATTTCGGTCGATTGGTCCACGCCGCGCACTTTCACCATCACGCTCTCGCTCACGTCGTATCCCACGATGTCGCTTTTCCCGTCATGATAATTGTAGCGCGGGTTGATGCTGAAATTGGAAGTGGTGATGTCCTTCTTGTCCACGCCCTGTTGCTTCACGAACTCGGTGATCTGGTTGACCTTCTTGGTGGCTTCCTGCTCGGCCAGGGCCGCGTTCTTGCCTTCCGCCAAAACGCCAAGATTGACTGTGGCCAGATCCGGCACGGCATTGACCTTCCCTTCGGCCGACATCGAGATGGTGTTGTCCGGCTTGGTCTTGATGATCGAATGGCTCAAGGTAAACCCCTTGTCCGCGATGAACAGGAGGATCAATACGACAACCGATATCCCCAGCACGATCGTCAGCCATTTCGGCATAAAATTGTTGTTTGTTTCCATATGTTGGATTAATTGCTTAATTATTATAGCAAAAATAATAGACCGTCATAAATTACTACGGTTTGCCTCGGAAAAAGTAACAAAAAAAGCCCGCCGTTCGCATGCTGCGAAGCCGGACGGGCTTGGGGAAGGAACGATTTGTCCTCTTTCCTTCCCCGGCACCACTGCGGCGTAAAGGGCTACCCCCGAAGCGATGCGCCGCGGAATCTGGCCGCGAACGCGAGGCTGCGCCCCCTTAAGCCCTGGAGATCGGGGCGCACCTATCGCTTGTCCAAAGGGTTCTCGAAGCCGGCGCCTGGCGATGTTGCTGCTCGGGCGGCCGCCGGCTTCATCGCGGAAGAATTCGAGCGCCTGCGCTCTGTCTTCCGCCTGCGCGTAGCGGGATGCGGTCGGCAGCGGCGCTAAGACGATGGCTTGGACAGACAGGCGCTCGACGCCTGCGTCCGGGCGAAGTCCATGGGACCTCCGGGAACGTACCTTGCGGGAGTCGACGATCGGAGAGGACGAGCCGGCGCCGGGTCAGGCGGAAAGCATGTTGATCAGGGACGGGCCGAACGCACGCATAGGCGCGACCTTTCGGTTGTGGCAGCCGAGAAGCTGCAGTGGTTGAAGCCTCCTTGGGGTATGAAACGTACCCAAAATAATAGCACGCGCTTAAGCTGCCGTCAAGACGGAAGCTTAAGAATATGCGGTCTATTCCGCCTTTTTCCTGCTGCTCTTCCTGGGAGGCGGCACCTTGGCCCCGGCTTTCCTGGCCTCCGAAAGCCCGATGGCGATCGCCTGCCTGCGGCTTTTCACGCGCTTGTTTGATCCGCCACTTTTCAGTTTGCCCCGTTTATACCTGCCCATTTCCCGGGCCACGATTTTACCCGCCCGCTTTCCGTATTTAGCCATCGCGTCCGTCCTTCCCGAGCGCCTGCTCCTCGGCCTCCTCGCCTAAAGACACGATATCCCCGTCCTTGAACAGGATCCCCTCCAGGATCTGTTTCCATTGCGGTTTCATCCTGATGAGGAACGCCAGGTCCATGCCGAAATGCTTCATCTCCTCGGTCTGCTCATTGGCCATGATAGCGCGCGCTGTTATGTCCTTTTCCGCGGCCATGCGCTGCTCGTACCAATCGATAGCCTCCGCTTCCTCGATCAGTCCGATCATCATCCGGGCGAAAGTCCGGATGGAATCCGGAAGCTCCTGCACCGGCTCGTGGTATTGTTCGAATGCCATAAATGCAACATTAAAAAATTTACTATTTGGACGACAGATTAGATCGCGGTCATTTTCCCCCGAAGAATATTCGCGGTCAATTGTCTTTTTAGGCTTAAAAAAACCGCCCGGCTCCCGAAGGAGACGAGGCGGTTTGATGCACCTCCTTGAAGAAGTCACCGGACGTACGTGAAGATGTTGGACGGATCCGAGCGGCCGATGCCGTTTGAGCCGATCGCCGACACGCGCGCCTGGTAGTCGCCTATCGGAAACGGCCAGGCAATCAACATACCCGAGAAATCCACGACAATCGATCCGCCCGCTCCCGGCGAAGGCTTGCCCAGGCTGGTGGTGGTAAACGGCGCCGAAGCTCCGGACAAGTAGAATTCCAGGTCGTAGCGCTGGACCATCGGCTGGCTGTTTGCGTCCAGCAGATAGTGGTCCGGCGAGGGATCGAATTGCACGGCATGCGGATTTAGCGCCGTCGTCCGCACCGTCACGGTGGAGTACACCGAGACGCTGTCGCAGACCAGATAGTACGTCGTGGTCGCCGTCGGAGTCACGCTTGCGTTACCCGAAATCGGCTTGCCGCCCGTCCACTGCGAAGTGGCGGGGCTGGCGCTGGCCGTGCAGGCGTTGGCGTTGCGCGCAATCCAGGTCAGGAGAGAAGACTGTCCGGGCGCGATCGTGGCCGGATTCGCCGTGAGCGTCGATTCCACAGGGTAAGAGGCGGGCTGCAACCGGGTGACGCCTGCCGAGGTCTTCCCCGGAATCGGCCGCTCGTAAGTGCCGCTGGGCAGCTGCCACCCGAGCGCCATATGATTGACGCCGTCGCCGGATTCGAACTGCACGACCAGGATGTAATAAACCTGGCCGGCAATCAGAGCCACAGGACTTGACTTTTGCTCGGGGTATTTGGTGTACTGGCCGGACAGCGGAGCCACCGCCTGCGTCATCTGACAGAGATAGTTCTGGTTCGCGAAGTTGCCCGTGGAGTTA
Source organism: Candidatus Saccharimonadota bacterium (assembly GCA_050259015.1). Taxonomy (GTDB): domain Bacteria; phylum Patescibacteriota; class Doudnabacteria; order UBA920; family O2-02-FULL-48-8; genus JBLMZV01. The sequence goes on along the minus strand of JBLMZV010000003.1, from coordinate 3,245 downwards.
ATCCAGACCTTGGCGAACTGGTTGGCCGCGACCCAGAACGTGTAGTTGCCGGTGACGGGGGGCGTGACCATGGCCAGATAGCGGGCCACGAATTTCCCGGCCGCGTTCTGCGGGGTCTGCTGGAAACTGGGGATGATCGCGGTGCCGGTCGGGATCCCGAGCAGATTCGGATTGATGGCCAGGTCGTTGAGGCTCGCAAGCGTAGCTCCGGCCCACACCTCCCGTTTGACGCCCGTGGTTGTCTGGGCTGAAACGTTTATCGAAACGCACAGCACGAGAAAAGCTGCGAATACTGACTTCATCGCTCCTCCTTGGGGCTGATTAGGGACATTGCCCGATTCTGAAAAATCGGAACTGACAAGTTTGCCCCAAGCATTTCCGTTTGTCAAGCGAGAATTAATTTTCTTTGCCGAAGGCAACGGGCCCTTGACAAAATTTCCCGTGGGGAATATGCTTTACCGTTTTCTTAACTTAACCATCATGACCAACCAATCGACCCTGGGCGCGAAAAATAAACCGGTACTTACGCGAAAAAGCCCCAAAATCGCGGCTTTTGTCGCTGTCCTGCTCATTTTCGGCTGGCTTACGCCAAACGCGAATCCGGTCCTGGCCGCTGACTTTCCGTCCCGCTGCACGGCCCCGGGCGTGGCGTTTTGCACAGGCCTTGATTCCGATGCCGAAATCGATCCTTTTCTAATGGGCGTAACCTTTCCGGAAACTAATCTCCCCGCCTTCTCTGACAGCCTGCATAAATCCTCGGGCGACGGCTCTCTGCTGTTCCAGACCCTGCTTCCGGACGAGACATACTCCGGAGCTTTCAGCCGGATCATCGACGAGTCCAGCCAAGGGTTCGGTGCGGGAGACACTTTTTACGTGCAGTTCAGACAAGCCTTCTCCCCCGAGATGTTCAATTCCACGCTTACCGACAACGGCTGGCGGGACGCGACACTGACCTCGTCCTTCGGTTCTTACGGCGACCCCTTGGATTTCGGCATCAAGAACGATTCCTTTTCGAATTACCCGCAGTTCTATTCGGGTTCCGTTTCTTACCCGCAGGCCCCGGCTGACAATATCCCTATCCCCTACGCCATCGACCAGTGGATGACTTTTTACCTCAAGGTCACGGTCGGCCAGTGGGGTCAGCCGGACAGTACGGTCGACTTCTGGGTCGCCCAGGAAAACCAGCCCCTCAAGCAAGTAAACCACCTCACCGGCCTGGTCTTTTCCAGGAACCCGAATGATTCCGATTCAGGCATCAATCAGATACTGCTCGGCCCGGACATCGCCAGGTCCGCAGTCGACGCCCCGGCTTACGCCTGGTACGACGAAGTCATAGTTTCCAGACAGCCGATCGCGGATCCATATTCCGTAATTGCTGACACCACTCCCCCGACCGTACCCGCCGGTCTTGCCGGACACGCTGTATCAGCCAACGCCTTAGATCTGAATTGGTCCGCCTCCACGGACAACACCGCGGTCGCCGGTTACAAGATTTTCCGCAACGGCAACCTGGTCCAATCCGCGACAGGGACAACCTTCCACGACACCGGACTGACCCCGGATACCCAATATTCGTACGAGGTCTCGGCCTTTGACGCCGCGAACAACGAATCCGCCAGATCGACCGCTGCAAATATCCGCACCGCCGCCCTCCCGGATGTCATCGCCCCGACTGCAAATATCACTTTTCCCGCCAACAACGCGACCTTATCCGACGCGGTAATCATAACCGCGAACGCTTCCGACAACGTGGGCGTGGCGGGCGTGCAGTTCAAGGTGGACGGAACCATTCTCGGTTCCGAGGATACAGCCAGTCCCTACTCCGCCGCGTGGGACACCAAAGCCGCGGCAAACGGCAGCCACACGATAATTGCGGTGGCGCGCGATGCCGCGGGCAATACGGCATCCTCGCCGGCCATCCAGGTAACGGTGAATAATGCCGATACCGTGCCCCCCTCAGTCTCGATCGCTTCTCCGGCTGACGGCGCGCAGGTTTCGGGCGTTGCACCCATCAACGCCATCGCCTCGGATAATATCGGGGTGAGCGGCGTGCAATTCAAGATCGACGGCGTAAACGTCGGCCCGGAAGACACTTCGGCTCCGTATTCCGCGGCTTGGGACACGACCGCCGCAAGCAACGGAACCCATAGCATCACCGCCGTAGCGCGCGATGCCGCGGGCAACAAAAAAACCTCGGCAGCCGTGACCGTCACGGTCACCAACGCCGACTCCACCAAACCGACAGTTAACTTCTCGGCGCCGAACGAAGGCGCGACGCTGTCCGGGTCTGCGGTGGCGATCACCGCGACCGCTTCCGACAACGTCGGTGTAACCGGGGTGCAGTTCATGCTCGACGGGAACAACTTGAGTTCCGCAGACACGACAGCCCCTTATTCCCTGACCTGGGACTCGACCCTCACAGCAAACGGCGACCATACCCTGTCGGCAGTCGCGAAGGATGCGGCCAACAATTCCGCAACCGCCACGGTAGCGGTTATAGTGAACAATTTCGTGGATACGGAAGCGCCCACGGTCCCCGTAAATCTTACCGCCAGTGCCACTTCCGCTTCTCACATCAACTTGGCCTGGTCCGCCGCGACCGATAATGTCGCAGTTACCGGCTACCGAATTTACCGCAACGGCACCCAGATCGGAAACGGCACCACCACAAGTTTTGGCGACAATGGTTTGGCTTCCGGCACGACTTACGCTTACACGGTCGCCGCTTATGATGCCGCAGGCAACCTGTCCGCCCAAAGCGCCGCCGTAAACGCGACCACTCAGACTTCCGGCGGAGGCGGGGGCGGCGGAGGCAACGGCAATGGAGGAGGCGGAGGCAGCACCGGCAACAACGGCAAGCACAACGGCAAGGGGAAAGGGTCTTCGATCATCTCCGGCCGGCTGGTCAAATACGCTTCCGATCCCACGGTCTATGTCTTAAGCGACGGCAAGAAGAATCCTATCGTCAGCTTCGGCGTATACCAAAAGAATTTCCAGAACCGGCCGATAGCCACGATCTCCGACTCCGAACAATACCCTACCGGCGATGCGGTCAGATATTCGGGCGGCACACTGGTTAAGACCGCGGACTCCGAGCAAATCTACCTGATTCTCGGGAACGGCACGCGCTACGCCTTCCGGTCCATGGATGAATTCGCCCGATTCGGCTACACGCTAAGCCAGGTCCGAACGGTAAACCAGGGGGATCTTGATTCCTACCCGTTAAGCGACCTGAACGCTTTGCC
>JBLMZV010000002.1:0-6808 GCA_050259015.1 Candidatus Saccharimonadota bacterium | reverse complement strand
GGTCCCCGGGCTGACGGTGCCGGCCGGCCTGACGGCTGCCGGACTGCCGGTGGGTCTGCAGATCGTCGGCCCTCATTTCAGGGAAGACTCTCTGTTCCGGGCCGGGCGGGCGTTCGAACAAGCTCTCAATTTAAAATTAAAACCTAAAATTTAAGACATTGATTATGAAATCGAAACTACTCGTTTGGCTGTTGCTGTTTTTGCTGCTTCCCCTGGCCGCATCCGCGCAAGACGGCTTCTGCGGGGGCGAAATCGGCAACTGCGTCAGCAAAATCTATATTTGGGCGATCGGCGCCGCCGGTATCCTGGCCTTACTTATGCTTATCTTCGGCGGGTATATGGTGATGACGGCTGGCGGGAACGCGCAGCGGGCGGCGACCGGCAAGTCGTTCCTCGTGTCCTCCATTACGGGCCTGGTCCTGCTGCTCGGAGCCTATTTCCTGCTTAATACCATCAACCCCGACCTGACCAATTTTCATATTGATTTCAGCGGCTTGAATCAGACATCGCCGCCCGCGCAATAAAATTTCATGAATTACGAACCGATAATCGGACTGGAGGTTCACGTCCAACTTAAAACCGAAAGCAAGATGTTCTGCCGGTCGCGGAACGCGGAAAGCGCGGAGCCGAACGTCAACATTTGCGAGATATGCACCGGTCAGCCGGGCACCCTTCCGGTGATCAACCGGGAGGCTGTGGAGAAGGCCGTCATGGTGGGTCTGGCTTTGAATTGCGAAGTAGCCGAATATTCCAAGTTCGACCGGAAAAACTATTTCTATCCCGACCTGCCCAAGGGCTACCAGATCTCGCAGTTCGACATGCCGATCAACGGCCGGGGTTTTATCGAGATTTCGGTCAACGGGGGAGTCAGACGGATCGGGATTACCCGGGCGCATCTGGAAGAGGACGCCGGGAAACTGATCCATCCCGCCGGAGCCAAGTACAGCCTGGTCGATTTCAACCGGGCCGGCGTGCCGCTTCTCGAGATCGTCAGCGAGCCGGATCTTAGGGGCAGCGAGGAAGCCAGGATTTACCTGCAGGAGCTGCAGAATCTCATGCGCTATCTCGGCGTCTCGGATGCGGACATGGAAAAGGGCCATCTGCGCTGCGATGCCAATATCTCGCTTCGGAAAACCGGCGAAACGGAGCTGCCTCCATATAAAGTCGAGGTAAAGAACATGAACTCCTTCCGGTCCGTGGCTTTGGCCATTGAATACGAAATCAAGCGCCAAGCGGAAGTTCTGAGTGCGGACAAGCTGCCGGCGAAAGAAACCCGCGGTTGGGTGGATGACAAGGGTGTGACCGTCTCCCAAAGATCCAAGGAAGAATCTCAGGATTACCGCTACTTCCCGGAGCCGGATCTGCCGGTCCTGGAATTATCACGCGATTGGATCGCCGAAATCCGGCGCCATCTGCCCGAGCTTCCGGCCCAGCGCCGGGTGCGGTTTGCCGGCGAGTATTCGCTGCAGGATAAGGACGTGTCCGTCCTGGTCGGCAACAAGGAGCTTTCGGATTATTACGAGCAGGTGATCTCGGAACTGTCCGCCTGGTGGCAGGATGAGGGGGTGAAACTGGACGATTCCGGCCGCCGCGACTATTACCGGGTGGCGGCCAATTGGTGTTTGGGTCAATTTCTCTCGCTTCTGAACGACAATAAGCAATCGCCGAAATCAAGCCGGATCACGGCGGAAAATTTCGCGGAACTCATCAAGCTCATCAGCCAGGGTCGGGTATCGTCGCTCGCCGCCAAGGATGTGTTCCAGAAAATGTTCGAAACCGGCGAAGATCCCTCCAATATTCTGGATGAGCTCGGTCTGCACCAGGTTTCCGACGAAGCCCAGCTTTTGGAAGCCGTAAGGAAAGTCATCGCAGGGAACCCGAAGGGTGTAGAGGATGCCAGGACGAAGGGGGAGAGAGCGTTCGGCTTCCTGGTGGGGCAGGTCATGAAGGAGCTGAAAGGGAAAGGAAACCCGCAGCTGATCAACCAGCTGCTCAAGAAAGAACTCGGGATATAAAAAAAGCCGCCATACGGCGGTTTTTTGTTTTATTTGGATTTCTTGGGCAATTTGTCTTTACGGTAGAACCAATAGGCGGCTGCGATAAGCGCCGCCGAAAACGCCGAGAATATCCAGATCCAGACACTTGAACCGCCGGGCTCGTCCGTAGTTTTCGGGACTGCCTGGACAGGGATCGACGCCGGCTCGTTTTTAGACTCCCTCGACGATTCCGCCGGGGCCGTCGTGGTTTTGCCGTAGTCCACGTTCCCGGAAAGATTCGGCTTCACGTTTTGAGGCGCCGGCTGCAGCGGAGGGATCACCGGCACGGTGCCCTGTACCGTTCTGGCGGCGAGCGCGGCAAACGGCGCGAGCTGCAGTCCGATGAGGCAAGAGACAATCAGGATTTTTATTCTCATAGGCGGTCGTTAATTGCTGGTCCAGCTGACCTGTTGGTATTCATCGGCAGCTAAGGGGAAGCTCGGAGGGGGAGAGTATAGGAGGTTGGAATCGTAAGTGGTATTCGTGGATTCGTAGCCGTTGGTGACTACGCCCGACCCGTTGACCCAGCTCCAGGTCCAGACGCCGAAACTCATGATCGCCCCGTATGTCGTGATGCTGTTGCGGATGTTGTAGCTCCCGGATCCCGAGAAGTTATACCGTTGCACGCTCCCGTTCTGGGCGATCATGGCGGCATCGATTTCGAGGTTGTCCGGCGAATAATAAGTTACGATGATGTCCTTTTGCGCGAGCAGGCCGAGGGAGGAGGAGCCGTCCTTGGCGCTGTAAACGATGTTGTTTGGGATGAGGATGCTGGGAGCGGTCGAGGAGTTATAGGGCAGTCTCGCGGCCGTGACCATGACCCGGCCGGCGATCGTGCCTTCGACCCAGGTCCGGTCCTCCACGTAAATCAAACCGTTCGCGGGCAGGGCCTGCGTGAATTGAAGGGTCCGGTTGTTGTAATCAAGATCTTCGTTATGGACGTTGCCGTTTACGTCCCAGGCCGACGGGGTGCTCCGAAGGCTCGTGACCTTGTAGACCGTGACAGTGCCGTTGGCGTTGAATACCAGGCTGTAGCCCTGGCGATTGGAAGGCGGCAGGTAGAGGCCGTCGGTTTGGGCGTCGTTTTTTATCTGCGCCAGGTCGGAAGTGATGCTCGAGAAGTCTACGGCGGGAACGGGGTGTTGCCAGAAGTTTTTGGTGGACTGCGCCGCCGAACCCCAGATGCCGTCCTTGGCCGCCGGACAGGGGCTGCCTTGCCAGGAATAACATGTATAGGTCTGTTTGGCGGAGGTTATCGGGGCATTGCCCGTGCCGTCGAAACGGATTCCGTTGTTCGAGTGCAGTTCCCCGGTTACCGATTCGTTCTGTCCGATCCAGACGGCCGCGTTTGTCAGGAAGGCGTATTTGGCCAGGGAAGGGATTCCGTAACGGGTGACTATAGTCCGTTTTTGGGACGGATTGTCCAGCGTCCAGCCGGTGGAGCTGATGGTGACTACGGTCGAGCCGACCGGAGGGGGCGTGACGTCCAAACTGAATCGGCCGATGATCTGGGTCGTATCCTGGTCGCGGTAATCGTGGACGTAAGGTCCGGCGGCTCCGGTGCCGTCCTGATAATCGGTGGGGAAGTGGGAGAGCCGCCACTGGTAGTAATTGACGCCCGCCTCCGCGATCTGGAAAGCCTGCTCGCGGTTGATGGTAGAGCGGATCGCCTTCAGCTGAAACGCCGCATTGGACAGGACGGCCAGCAGGACGACCGACAGGATGAAGATGATGATCACTTCGTAGATGATGATGACGCCTTTTTCGCGATGGTTGTGCATATGTTTTAATCTCCCAAATTCGTCTTCAGATTCCTGACGGCCGCTCCGGCGGTGACGGTGTAGGTATTGGCGTCGGTCAGGCCGCCCCTGTTTTTTATGAGAAGGTTGAGCCGCACGTATTTGACCTGGTTTATGTTCACGGGTTGGGTCAGGTGGCTGTCCGCGGTCCCGTCATAGTCGCTGCTGTAGTAGTAGAAGACAGGCGTCGCGCCGTTGCCCAGGTCGTTTTGGACGGCCGAAACCGTTTCCGCGGCGAGGTTGTAGATCCCGCCGCTTGGCTTGACCACACCTTTCATGAGGCTACCGTTCTGCGAGTAATACCGCACCCGTTCGATATCCGGCGAACTGTCGATGTTCGAGTAGAAAAGGATTTCCTGGTCGCCGGCCAGACCGATGGGGAAGGCGCCGTTGATTCCGTTTGAGGATCTCCTCAGTTCGTTGGTGAATGCCGCTCCCACCCGCCGGGCCTGATCGGAGCCGTTTAGGAGATTGCCCTGCTTGTTGGATCCGCCCAGAAGATTGGAAACCAGCATGATGACCCCGTAGACGATCATGCTGAAGACGAACACCACCACGACGGCTTCGATGAGAGTGTACCCGGCTGATTTGTGGGAGGAGTTTGTCATGGATTCATCAGCACTTCGATCGTCTGGTTATTGGTGATGGTCAGGGTGTCGATGACCTTCTCCGCGTAGCCGGCCAGGTTGACATAGAGCGCATAGTTGTTGCCTGCGGTCAGGTTCGCGAACATGGTCTGGCCGGGAGTGAAACAGCCGGATACGTAATTGATGTTCAGGCTGGTCAGGACCGGAGTCTTCTTGTCGTTGGTGGTGGAAAGGAAGACCTTGTAGCGGAGGTATCGGTCGCCGTCGTGCGAGGCGCTTATGTTCGTGCCGGATACGCTGTAGTAGGTGCTGTCCGTGCCATCCGGCCCCTTGAAATTCCATGTGGCATTGTCGTTGTTGGTGGCGATCTGGAACTTAAGCTCCGTGCCCGGGTTCTGCGAAGTCGGCCCCCAGGTTATGGTGGTATAGTTGGTTCCGGTGGATCCGGTGTCGAATGTTGACGAGATCAAAGTACCGCTGTCGGCGTACCTTCCGGAGGTCTTCAGCAGTTTCAGTCCCGTCGGGATGCTGTTACTGTCCACGAATCCGTCATCCGCGAAATACATCGTATGATCGGTGTAGTTGGCCTGTCCGGAGCCTCCTGTCCAGTCGATCTGCGACAAGACGCTGCCGCCCGTGGTGCCGTAATAATCCTGCGGCTCGCTGCCGCCTTTCTGCAAATGGACATTGGCGCCTTCAAGCGGCATGCCGGTCGCCGCGTCTTTCACTATGACGAGAAGGCTGTTGGTGGAGTAAGGCCCGAGGATTAAAGTAAAGGTCTGGCTGGTGCCCGGCAGGACGTCGATCCGCTGGACCGGCGAAGTGCCGTAAACCATCAAACCCTGTCCGGTGAGGAGCGTGGGAGTATAGGTGTCCCATTCGATGCCGGTGAGGTTGATGGCGCCGTTTACCGAGGAGAAGTTCTGGTTGAATTTCAGGACATCCGGATTAACCCCTATGAGTTTCTCCCCCGAAACGTTCACGTTCACGCCGTTCAGGTTCTCGCAGGAAAGCCCCAGCGTACGGATCAGAAGGTCACTTAATAAATCGATGGAGAAGCTGACCTGGGTGACTTTGCCGTTCAGGATGGTCGCGTCAGGCTTGATCGGGTTAGGGTTCTGGGGAGTGATGGGGTAGGTCTGGTCGGTGGAGTAACCGGCCTTCGTGGCTACTATGTGGTAGCCGTTGACGCTGGCCGGCAGGCCGACTTCAAGGACGTTGCCGTTGGCATCGGTCGTCCGATCGAGGACGATGTTCGGGACGAGGATCATGTTCTCGATATGGACGCTGGCCCCGGGAACTGGCTGGCCTTGCGCGTTGATGACTTGGATCGCCAGGGCGCCGGCGTTATTCAGGCTCTCCAGACCCTGCGGGGACACGGTAGTGAGGAAGTTTGTGGTCATTCCGGTGCTGACATTCGTCACGAACAGCTTGACCTGTTTGTAGTCGTTCGGCGCCGAGTCGTTGCCCAGCAGCATGGTGCCGTCCGCCGGATCATCCTGGTAGGTTATTTCGTAATACAGCCGGTATGAGCCGGATTCGATAGTCACGTTCTCCGGATCGGTCAGATCGGGGAGATTGCCGTGCGGGTTTCCGTTTAAAGTCCCGACCTCGCTGTAGGGGAGATTGCGCACCGTTTCCAGGCGGCTATTGGTCAGGCTGGCGACGATCGTCTTCTCCCGGTCGATTTTTACGGTTCTCGAAAGCAGGGCGAACGTCGTGATCACTCCGGTCATCAGCACGGCGAAAATCGCGAGGCCGACTAAGGCCTCGATCAGTGTAAAACCGGCAAAAAGATTTTTGTGCTTACGTACGTGAATCGTTGGAGTTTTTGTTTCCATGAGGCGTTGTTACGCGCCTATATTTTACCACGTTTTTTCAAGAAATTCGAGATGGCTCTCTCCGCCTGCCGGGGCGACTTGATCCAGATTATCCGGGAGTCTTTCCTAAACCAGGTCATTTGCCGTTTGGAGAAACGGTAAATTGCCGTGCCGAGCCGGGTTTCCAGTTCCTGCCTGTCCAGCCGCCCTTCGAGAAAGTCGGCGAGGAAACGGTATTCCAAGCCGAATTCGCGCATCCTCTTGAAACTTAGGCCTGATTTCCTCAATTTTACCGCCTCGGCGATCATTCCCTGTTTGAGGCGCTTCTTGAGCCGGTCCTGGATCAGCCTCTTGAGCGTTTCTTTTGGTCTGGCGATCCCTATAAATAGGGCGTCGTATCCCTGCTTGCGTTCGAGGGGCGGGACCGAACCGGCCGCCTGGATGATTTCGAGAGCCCGGATCAGCCGGCGTTTGTTATTGGGATCGATGGTCGCCGCCCGTTTCGGATCTTGGCGTTTTATCCTGTCGTGAAGCTGTTTGGGGGACAACTTTTCCAAACGCGCCCT
>JBLMZV010000001.1:0-18699 GCA_050259015.1 Candidatus Saccharimonadota bacterium | reverse complement strand
AAGAAGCAAAAAACCGATTACCAGCGGATCATAAGCCGCAAACCGGGAGCGGCGCTCGAGATCAACGCGGAAGATATCGCCCGCACGGTTTCGACGATAACCAAAATCCCTCTGAACAAGCTGGTGAAGGCTGAGGCCAAAAAGCTGGTCGGCCTGGAAAAGGTCATGCAGGCGCGGATAGTCGGCCAGGACGAATCGATCAAGACGATCGCCTCTGCCATCCGACGCTCCCGGGCCGGCATCACATCTCCCCGCCGTCCGATCGCCTCGTTCCTGTTCTTGGGCCCGACCGGCGTCGGCAAGACGGAAACCGCGAAAGTCCTGGCGCAGGAAGTGTTCGAGGACCCGGATGCCCTGATCAGAGTGGATATGTCGGAATTTATGGAGAGGCATAACGTCGCCCGCCTTATCGGCGCGCCCGCCGGCTATGTCGGGTACGAAGAAGGCGGCCGGCTCACCGAAGAGATCCGCAAGAAACCCTATGCCGTCATCCTGTTTGATGAAATAGAAAAAGCCCATCCCGATGTCTTCAACATCCTGCTTCAGATCCTTGAGGAGGGCGAACTGACCGACGCGACAGGCAAAAAAGTCAACTTCCGGAATACGGTAATCATCATGACCTCCAATATCGGGGTGTCCGACCTGACCAGACAGGCGGCGGCTTTCGGGTTTTCCCAGCCGAAATCCCAGGACGGAAGCGATACGGAAAGGAAACGCGCGGAGGCGGAATACGACCAGGTGAAAGACAATGTCCTCAAGTCGCTCAGGGAAGCGATGCGCCCGGAACTGATCAACCGTATCGACAAGGTTCTCGTGTTTCGCCCGCTTGGAGTCGAGGAGATCCGCAAAATCGTCAATCTCGAGCTGAACATCCTGGCCAACCACATCCAGAAGCAGCAAAACATCCGGATCACCGTCGACCGGGAAGCGATCAAATACCTGTCCGAAAAAAGCTACGATCCGGCCCAAGGCGCCCGCCTGATCAGGCGGAACATCCAGGAGACGGTGGAGGATCAGATGGCGGAAAAAATTATCAACGGAGAACTTCAGCCTGACACCGAGGCTCGGGTGGTGATGGAAAACGGCAAGATCGCCATCAGGCAGGTCGAGGCGACTCCCGCCTAATTAAAAAACAAAAATGAAAAACCTGATCGATCCCTTCAGAACACTGGGCCGGGCCGCGCTCGACCTGGTGTTTCCTGTGTCCTGCTTAGGCTGCGGGATGGAAGGCAGCTATCTTTGCGCGGCCTGCCTTGCAAAGCTGCCCCGGGAATCGCGTCAGGTCTGCATCCGGTGCCAGCAGCCCAGCCCCTTCGGCAAGACGCACCCCGACTGCCGTTCCAGAAATTTTGCCGACGGACTGATAAGCTGCCTCCCCTATCCCAATCCCCTGGTCAAGAAAACCATCGAAACTTTCAAATACCATTTCGTGGACGCACTGGCGGAAAATCTCTCGAAGTTCATGGCAGAAGAGTTCGAAAACCAGAACCTGTCGGCTTTTTTCGGTGGCTTCCTGCTCGTTCCGGTGCCGCTGCATAAACGGCGGCAGGTCTGGCGCGGATTCAACCAGGCGGAACTCCTTTCCGAAAGCTTGTCTCGGATCCTAAATATCGGCGTGGAAAAAAACCTGCTGACTCGGGTAAGACATACCAAGCCGCAGGTTACGTTAAACGCCAGAGAACGTACGGAAAACATGCGGGAGGCGTTCTCGGTCAACGGCATCGCCCCCGGCAAGTATCTGATAATCGACGACGTGGTCACTTCCGGCAGCACGATCAACGAGATTTCGAAGGCCCTGAAACGCGCCGGGGCGTCGGAGGTTTGGGCGGCCACGGTGGCGCGCGACTAAAAATTTTATACCAGCGGCACGAATACGAAACCGGGAAAATCTTCCCGGCTTATTTTTTCGCCTTCTTTGGCCACCCGGACCACGGAGCTTGCCACAGGCAGGACCATTATCCCCCAGTTGTTCAGCTGCGGAAGGAGAGAAGGCGGCAGCGAGCCCGCCGCGGCCGAGACCAGAATCCTGTCGAACGGCGCGTGCTTGGACAGACCGAGCTGGGGTCCGGCCGGCAAAATCTCCCAATTCTTAAGGAGCGGATACTTACTCAGGTTGTCGCGGCCAAGCTTGACCAATTCCGGCACCATCTCCACTCCGTAAATCCGGCCTTTGGCGCCGACCGCAGCCGAAAGCAGGGCCGTGGTCCAGCCGGAACCGGACCCGATATCGAGCACTTTCTGGCCGGATCGGATATCCAGCTGGTTGAGCATGAATAAAACGACCGTCGGCTGCGAAATAGTGGCCCCTCCCCCGATAGGCAGCGCCTGATCCAAGTAAGCCAAATGCGATATGGCGTCCGGCACGAAATCGCGCCGATCGACTTCCGTAAAAGCCTTTTGGATTACCGATGAAGCGAATCCCGGCGATGCCGCAAGAAAATTGAAAAGCTGTTCGCGATCCATGAGGTTAACTTAAAGCCGGCCGAGAAAGCAATCAATCAGACAAATAAATAACACGCCATGCGGCGTGTTCCAACCTATCCGGCGGTCCTAAGGTTCCTGATCAGCTTAACTCCTTGTCGGTAATCCTGATAATATCGCACAACAATTCTTTGTTATCGATGCCGTCTTCGATCAAAAAATGCGGTTTTGCCCCGGGGTACGGAGGCTTCTCATTGACGTTTTTCAGAAACTTTTTTCCTTTAACTGTCGGCCGTATGTAAAGCTGGTTATCGCAAATAAGCGCTACCACTTTACTTCCGCGATAAATCGCACATCCGCCGAACATATATTTGTAAGAAATATTACCGACATCTTGAATTTGCTCAATGATAAATTCTACAAATGACTTATCCAATTTCCCTTTTTTTACAGCTCGGGTTTTCATATTATTTTTGGATAGAAAATTATCTATCTTTGATACTCAACAAAAGGCCTGATCGCCACAAAGTGACGGACAGGCCTTTGGCGGAGAGGATGGGATTCGAACCCATGAGGCGCTTATTAGAGCACCACGGTTTAGCAAACCGTTGCCTTAAGCCACTCGGCCACCTCTCCCACTCTCGACTGGTCGAACCTTCGCGGCTCAGGCTCCGCCTAACCCGCTACGGTCGACAGGTCGCTCGGTTTCAAATCGAAGTGCTCTGGTTGTCCAATGTGCACTTCGATTTGGTTTCTAAAGTTTAACCAGGATTTAATTTTACCGTAAAAACCCTTGAAAAGTCAATTTGGCCGGAAGACTCAAGGGCTTATAATTATGGTACAGTTATGGTACTATACTGCTTGACTTTGTAACAAAATCCCAGGCTAATCCGTCTTTATTTATGAACGAATTCGAGTTAAACAACGCGCTTTTCGAGGCCCAACAGGGCAAACAAGAGGCTTTCGGCAGGATTTACGACCATTTCCGGGACAAAATCTACCGTTTCGTCTTCTTCCGGATAGGACATAGGGAAATCTCAGAGGACATCCTGGCGGACACCTTCGTTAAGGCCTGGGTCAAGATCGGGCAGGTTAACTCCCCCAAAGCGCTGTCAGGCTGGCTTTACCAGGTCGCCAAGAACAACATCATCGACTACTACCGGATAAGGAAAACGACCGTGGATCTTGAGGAGGTTGAGGACTTCCTTGAGGAAGACGCAATCAACCCGGTCGACGAAGCGAACCTCACCATCGAACACCGTAAAATCATGATTTTGCTGGAACGGTTGCCGGCCGATCAGCAGGAGGTGATCCGCTACAAGTTTTTTGAAGACATGACCAACGAAGAGATCGCGCACGTCATGAACAAGACAGAAGGCGCGATAAGGGTCATCCAGCATCGTGCGATACTTAAGCTTAAGGAACTTTTGCACAAGAAGAATATATGAGCGTTGAACACGAGGAAAAATTAATCGACGAGCTGATCCGTAAGGTGAAGACCGACGGCGATATTTCGGCATGGAAAAAAGAAGCCGCCGTCTCTCCCCTGCTCTCGGTAATCGCCAGCCTCAACGCCATGCCCAGGAAACGGATTGAACGGCCCGACTTCGGCAGGGTGAAAACCCAGATCATGCAGCGCATCGCCGCGGAACCGACAACCGAAAAACAGCCGTTCTGGGCCGCCGTACTCCATTCCGTGCCGGCAGTGCTCAAGATCGGCAGCGGCGTAGTCGCTTCCGTGATAGTTGTGATAAGCCTGGCCATCGGGACTGCTGCCGCATCGCTTGAAAGCCTCCCGGGCCAGCCGCTCTATTCCCTCAAGACCGTCGTCGAAAAAGTCCAAATGAAGCTCGCCACCGACGATGCGCAGCGCGCCAACCTGCAGATCAAGTTCGCGAACAACCGCCTGGACGAACTGGAAAAAGTCCTGGAAAAGAACAAACAGGGCGAGATCTCCGGCCAGGAGGTCCAGCAGATCGTAACCAAGACCGTCAAAGATCTGGAATCCACCAATACCGCCATCACCCAAACCAAGACTTCCTCCGATAAGCCTGTCGCCATCTTAACCAAGCTGGTGGACCTCAACAACAAGCAGACCGCGCTGCTCCAGACCGCAACCGTCCAAAGCGAGGGAGAAGTCAAGATTGAACTCCAAAAAGCTCTGGAAGCATCGCAGCTGACCAAGGACAAAGCCATCGAGAACATCGAACGGGCCGGACTTAAGGTCGAGGAAAACCCGGTGACAATCGAAGATCAGGCGCCCGCCGAACAGGTTACAGCCACCGGCAAGCTGACCGCGATCACCGACGGCTCCGTGAGCATCGGGACAGCGAAATTCTTCGTGACAAACGAGACCAAATTTGTTAATATGGATCCTGCGGGGTTGAAGATCGGCCTGACTGTTGATATTTCCGGCAAGACCGAGGGAACCAAGACCTACGCCACGCAAATCACTTTGAAGGCCGAGCCTTCAACCAGTCCATCGGAAACACCGGCAACTGCACCCGAGAACCAGGAGACAGGAAACTAACTTTTTGTCAGCCCAAGTACGCTAAAGCCGTACCGGACTGAGCGAGGACCTAAGGGTCTTCCGCCAGCCAACTGAAACAAAACTCCGGCAACATGCTGGGGGGCTGAAAAATCATATGAAGAGAAGTGCCACGGGTAACCGTGGCCTTTTCTTACCCCGGATGGTATAATTTATGCAGGCCGGGGATATATGGAGAGGTGCGAGAGTGGTTTAATCGGACAGTCTTGAAAACTGTTGTGGGTGAAAACCCACCGAGGGTTCGAATCCCTCCCTCTCCGCCAGTTTAACGACACGGCCAGACGCCGCCCTTCCCCGGACCGGGTAAGGAGACGGCCGGCAGCCGCATTGAACATAAAAACATGGCCCAACAAAAATCCAACCCGCGGAGAAATCCGCCTCCCCCTCCCTCGAACGTCCCGCCAGCCGGGAAACCCGCTCCGTCTCTGCACGCCTCGATCAGCTGGACAGCGCTTGAATACGAGCCTCGGGAAAAACGCGCCGTATGGTTCACCCTGTTCTTCTTGATCTTCGGGGGATTAATCGCTTTCGGGTTCTACACCAAAAGTTACATAACCGTCGTCTTATTCGTCTTACTGGCCGCCGTCAGTTACGGTTTTGCGGTCAAACGGCCCCGCCGCCTGGGTCACATCATCGGGCCCACCGGCATAACGGTCGGCAAGACATCGTTCCCTTACAAGGAAATCAAGAAATTCTGGATCCATTACGACCCCGCCGTGACCAAGACCCTAAACTTCGAAACCACTGCCTACGTGAATAACATGGTCACCCTGCAGCTGGACAAGCAGGACCCCATCGAGGTCCGGAATTACCTTAAAAAATATCTGGCCGAAGACCTGGACCGGGAAGAGACGCTGTCCGACGCCATTGCGCGAAAGCTGAAATTCTGATAGAATTGACTGACTGTGCGGAGATTAGGTTGTTTAACAAATTGAAGCGGGTTAGGATATTAATTAGCGCTTCAATTTGAAAGGAGCAACATATCGATCGAAGCAGCCAGCGAAGCTGGATGCGAAGATTCGATCGGTTGCGACGTGCGTGCGCCCGTAGCTCAGTGGATTAGAGTGTGGGTTTGCGGAACCCAAGGTCGGAGGTTC
The DNA here is from genome assembly GCA_050259015.1 of Candidatus Saccharimonadota bacterium. Classification (GTDB taxonomy): domain Bacteria; phylum Patescibacteriota; class Doudnabacteria; order UBA920; family O2-02-FULL-48-8; genus JBLMZV01. The sequence goes on along the minus strand of JBLMZV010000001.1, from coordinate 12,633 downwards.
GAATCCTCCCGGGCGCACCATAAAATCTGTTTTCGAAAAGGCGGCGAAAGCCGTTTTTTAATTGTCCGTTTGCCCAAGCCGCACAAACTTGATAAATTTAACGTATGCTATTTGATCTCGCGACCCCGGTCGAACAACTGTATCTCGTCGGACCGGCCAGGGCCAAACTCCTAAAACGCCTCGGAGTCTCGACTCTCGGCGATCTGCTTTTCTATTTCCCCCGCTCGCATCAGGACCTTTCCCGTTTTTCCGAGATTGCGGACCTTAAGGCCGGAGAGACGGCAAGCATCAAGGCGGAAGTGCTTACCATCAAAAACTTCCGAAGCAGGATCCGCAGGCTTAACATCACCCAGGCGCTCGTGCAGGACGGGAGCGGCAGCATCCTTTGCGTCTGGTTCAACCAGCCGTTTCTGGCCAAGATCATCAAACCCCATTCGACCTTCATCCTTTCGGGCAAAGCCGGAATTTCCAAAGGGAAGCCGCAGCTGCAAAACCCCGTCTATGAACAGGAGAAGGCCGAACAGATCCATACCGCAAGACTGGTTCCGATCTATCCCCTGACAGCCAACCTTACCCAGAAACAGCTGAGGAGCATCATCAAGAATTATCTGGACAAGGTCAGTATCCCGGAATACCTGCCCCGGGAAATCCTGCGCAAAGAGAAGCTGATGGATGAAAACCGGGCGGTAAGGGATTTCCATTTCCCCGACAGCCAAGAAAGCCTGGAAGCGTCCCAGCGCCGCCTTTCTTTCGACGAGATTTTCCAGACTCAAATACGGGTCCTGCAATACAAGAGGATCAGGCAGCGGCGCAGGCTGGAGCCGCTCGCGGCAGGCGTACCGGAACTGGAACAGGAACTCCGGAAGCTCCCGTTCGAGCTAACCGGTTCGCAGCACCAGGCCCTGGCCGAAATCCTGTCGGACCTCAAAAGACCTTACCCCTCAAACCGGCTGCTCGAGGGGGATGTGGGTTCCGGTAAAACCATCATAGCGGCCATCAGCATGCTCCTTACCGCAAAAAACGGCCGCCAGAGCGCTCTTTTGGCCCCGACCGAAGTTCTGGCCCAACAGCATTATCTGACCCTGCTTAAGCTCTATAAAGACGAGGGGCTGGATATAGGATTAGTCACCTCCTCCGCCACGAAAATCAACGGCAACCCGGTTTCCAAGGAAACGTTCTTGGCTCAGGTCAAAAACGGAAAAGCCAGGCTCATCGTCGGCACCCATTCCCTGCTCGAAAAGAGCGTCCGGTTCAAGAACCTGTTTCTGGTGATCGTGGACGAGCAGCATCGGTTCGGCGTCGAGCAACGGTCCCTGCTTAAGCAGCTCAACGACACGCATCTGATCAGCATGACCGCCACCCCCATCCCCCGTACCCTGGCCCTGACCCTGTATGGCGACTTGGATATTTCGGTCTTAAGGGAACTCCCCAAGGGGAGGATAAAAATCCAGACCCTGCTCGTCCCCGAGCATAAGCGCCAGGATGCCTACGGCTTCATCAAAAAACAGGTCGCTCTGGGTCGGCAGGCCTTCGTCATCTGTCCGCTGGTCGAAGAATCCGACAAGTTGGGCGTAAAAGCGGCCACCGCCGAATTCGAACGGCTGCAGACGGAGGTGTTTACGGAGTGCCGGCTGGGACTCCTGCACGGAAAACTCAAGCCTAAGGACAAGGAAGCCGTCATGGCGGCATTTAAAAACAACGAGGTTCAGATCCTGATTTCCACCTCGGTCGTGGAAGTCGGCGTCGATGTCCCGAACGCGTCGGTAATCGTCATAGAGGGAGCTGAACGGTTCGGGCTTGCCCAGCTGCACCAATTCCGGGGACGGGTCGGCAGAAGCGTCTATCAGTCGTACTGTCTCCTCTTTTCCGACGATCCGCAAGCCGAGACCAACCCGAGGCTTAAGGCCTTCACTTCAAGCAACAACGGATTCGAGCTGGCTGAAAAAGATCTCCAGATCCGCGGGTCCGGCAACCTGTACGGAACCGAGCAAAGCGGCTATGGTTTCAAGGTCGCGACCCTGGCCAACCTCCAATCCGTGGAGCGTTCCAAGCGCTATGCCGAAGAGATCCTGTCTTCCGATCCGGAACTTACCAAACTTCCTCTCCTCAAGGAAATGATCGCCAAGCAGCCGGCCATCCACCTGGAATGACATTGACACCGGCCGGGTTCCGTTGTAAAATATCGTATGCTTGCAACCAAAAGGAGGCCATAGCGTAAGCAAACCCTACGCCACCAGCTCGTCACGAAGGCATCAACGTAAGGGAATCTGTCGAAGGAGAGAACATGCGCATTCGGCCGACAGTTCTGATGTTCAGCGGAGAAGAGGTGGTCGGTAAGGCCGTGGCTGCGACACGTGCGGACGAGTACCGTCCGGACGTAAGCGAAGTCCGGCAGGTCCCGATCCGGCCCAGGCAGAAGCTCGAAGTTACCGGCTTGTCCAACGACAGCCGATTCCTCGTGCGCCTGCCGTCCGCTCCCCTGCCCGTCCTCGTCCACCCGAAGAACATCAGGATCAACAGGCCTGACGCAGAGGGTATCATCCGCAGGTACGCGGGCATCCTCAACCAGGACCCGACCAAGTACCTGGGGTACCGGCGATAGAGCTGTTTTCACAAACAAGGGCCCCTGCCGTCTAATCCTCGATTAGGCGGCTTTTTTGATTCAAAAAACCGAGCCCGAAGGCTCGGTCAGGAAAGATTTTATTACTTAGATACCAGGTATAAACCGCCGTTCTTTTGATCGGTGAAATACAGATTGCCGCCGCTAAAGACCAGGTCCGCCACCGCAATTTCCGACTTGGGAACGTAATATTCGGTCCGCTCGGAAGAGGCCCAATCGATCCGGATGAATCTCTCGCTTCCCTCGCTTCCGCTGACTGCAGCGTAAAGGAATCTGCCGGTTTGATCGAAAGATATCTTCCCTTTGCCGGTCTTGGCGTTGAGGTCAGCCGATTTGCCCGTCGCCAGATCGTACCGCATCAGTTCGCCGTCCCTGACATAGGCGAAGGACTTGCCGTCCGGTGCCCACAAGGCGAAAGTGCTGGCTCCGTCCTCGACCAAGACCTGATATTTCCCGTCCTGCAATGAAAACTTATAGATCTTATTTACGCTGCCTGACAGATGCGAAGGGATAAGCAAAGCCAGGTCTTCCGTCGGGGACGGGTAGATATCGAAGTCCGGCCAGGGCAGATCGGACAAAACCTTATAGCCGCTCCCGTCCGGCCCGGAAATCACCAGCTGTTGAGTCTTATTGTCGCCGGACTTCCAGACAAAAACGATCTGTTTGCCATTCCCGACCCACGCCGGGTCGCTAATGTTGCCCGTCAGAGGCTTATACTTACCCTGCGATTGATCGTAATAGAACAGAAAATTCCTGCCGGCCTGGGTCGCCTGCGCCAAGAAGTCCTGGCCGTCCGATTTGGACCAATAGGCTTTCAAAAAAGTGCCCGTAAGCGGCGGCAACGGGAATTCAGTGAACCCTCCCACTGAGGAGATGCGATACAGGCGACCTGTGTCCGTGAAAAACCAAAGAGACTGACCGTCGTCGGACGCAACCGGCGACACCACTGAATTGTCCGAAATTTTCTTCATCGTCAGATTGGCCGGGATCACCGCCGCGTTCTCCGTCCTGATCTGCCGCCTATAATACAGCCAGCCCAAACTGGCGACTGCAGCCGCTGCGACAATGACCAGGCTTAGGACAATGAATGTTTTCTTCAGTGACATATAATTTTATGGTGAAGGCGTAGCGCTGCAAGCTACCGTAACGTCCCAGTGGGTACCTTCCTTGGCCCAAACCTGGGACCCGTTCATCCAGATACGAGCTCCGTCGCCGGAACGGTTTTGGCCGGTATCGTAAAAATTTTCCTGAATGTAGCGATTAATCACCGCCGAGCTGTCATCTAAGTCGAATTTATAACCATTGGAGTGGGAACAGGTCCCTGCCGCATGGCCGGCTTCGGTGCCGCCGGTCAACACCATATTGCAGGAACCGAGTCCATAAGCCGCGGCCCAAGCGTTGCAATTGTTATTGAAATCGACGATGGCGCTGACCGTCTCGGTGTTGATCCCTTCAAAAGACGTGACGCCGCCAGCCGAGGCCCATACCGTAATCGGCGGCCTGGCCTGCGCAAAATAGAGGCGCGCCTGGGCATCTGTCATCTTGCCCCAGGTCGCCCCGCCCCCGCCGCCCCCGCCTTGTCCGCCGGCGAATAGTCCGTTGTTATCCTGACCGTTTAATGCAAACTGCTTACAATAATCCGAACCAACAAAAGAATAAAGCCATGAGGCCCATGTAACCATTTTTCCTTTCCAAGTCGTGTCATTACATAAGGAAACCATACCAGCCACAATAAACATCACGAGTAAAAAAACTACTACTAACCCAGCAATCGCAACTGCAATCGGAACCCAAACTTCAGAAGTGGCCGCTGCTCCCGCAGTTGCGGCCGTCGCACCTTCTCCTGCCGCTGCCCCAGCAGCAGCCCCAGCTGCCGCCGTACCCTCGGCCGCCCCTGCCGCAGCTGCCGCGCCTTCTCCACCAGCCGCCAGGCCTTCTACCGCCTCTCCTGCCTGGGCAACCTCGCGAGCTTCACCCGCCTCGCCAACCTCACCTTGTTTTTTTGCGCTCTTTGTTCCTGATCTCCGGGTCTCCTCCCCCTGTTCCTGCCCTTCCTCTTCTGCTTCCCCCTCTTCTTCTTCGTCATCCCCGTGTTCAGGCTCGGAGACCATCAAGGTCACGGTTTCGCCGCGGGTCACGCCGCTTCCGGGCTCCGGCTTCATGCCTAAGATCAGTTCGTCTTGGACGCCCGCCTCGGGGACCGATACTTTAAACACCTTAAGCCCAAGCGCCACAAGTTCGCTCTCCGCGTAGCGCGCGTTGCGCCCTATAACAGAAGGAAGAGGAAAGGTGCTTTCCTCTTCGTTGGCGCGCAGGGCGGCCACGCGCTCCTGCTGTTTGATGATTTCCAGCTCCTGCTGCCGCTCCAGTTCTTCCTCGTGCTGCCGGAGTTTTTCGTCTAAGTCGTCTGGCATGTTATTGCGGAGTCGAAATTTCCGCCTTTAGCTCTTTCTTGGCCGCCTCGATCTCCAAAGCCTGCCTCGGATCGGTAGTAATGATCTGATCTTCCATGTACGAGGCGATGATCTTGATTGCCACGTGCTTTAAGCCCGCGAAGAATATCCCCTCCCCCACTTCCGATTCCAGGAGCAGGTATTTCTCGCCTTCGGTGAGGAAGAAGGTGTCAGCGATAAGGTCAATAGCGGCCGGCGACTGCTTCAAAAGCAGCTGGATCGACGAGTTGGTGACGATCGGCTTGCCGTAAGGCGACTGCAGGAAGTCCGACACGTCCTGGGTGATGGTGGTGACGCCCAGGTAATATTTGCGGGCGCGCTTGGCCAGCCCGAACAGGAAACGGGCCGAGTCCTCGTGTTGCATCATCCACCACGCCTCATCGATGACCAGGATGCGTCTCTTAAGCGATGCGCGGACGATATTCCAAAGATAGTTCAACGTAACATAAATGGCGATCGGCCGGAGCGATTCCTCCAGGTCCCGGACGGAAAAGACCACCAGCTGATTGTCCATGCTGATGTTCGTGGGATGGTTGAAGATCCCGGAAAAAGTGCCTTCCGTGTACTTGGTAAGCCGCTGGGCCAGGCTTTCGCCGCCCACCATGCCGCCCAAGACTTCCACCAGATCCTGCATGGTCGGAGCCTCTATATGGCTGAAATCCGAAGACGGAGTGATATCCTTCTTGGCGTAGGTTTCCCAAAGCGCCCGGTCCATGATCGCCTCTTCCGTGGGATTCATCTTCCCGAGCATCAGGTTCATGAGCCCGATCAGATTCACGATTGCCGCCCGCAGGAGATCTTCGTTGGTTTCTCCCTCGATCCCCGGCGGCAGATCGAACGGGTTGACCCGGGAGTTGGAGTTAAGGGAAATGTTCAGAAACGATCCTCCCACCGCTTCGCTTAGGTGCTTATACTCGTTCTCCGGGTCGATGATGATCACTTCGCAGCCGACCATCAGAGAACGCAAGACCTCGAGTTTGACGGCATAGCTTTTGCCGGCGCCGGATTTGGCGAATACCAGGGTGTTGGCGTTCTCCATCTGGAACCGATCGAACAGAACCAGGCTGTTGTTGTGCCGGTTGATGCCGTAGAGGATGCCGTCGTTGGAAGTAAGTTCGGAGGACACGAACGGGAAAGTGGTGGACAGCGGTTCGGTGTTCATGTTGGTGCCGATCGCCAGAACGTCGTTGCCCAAGGGCAGCGTGGCATTGAAACCCTGCTCCATCTGCAGGATCGCCTGCTTGGCGATGATCATCTTGGACCCCAGGATGGATTCCAAAGTGGCTGAGGCGTCGTCCAGCTGTTTCTGATCGTCGGCATAGATCGTGAAGTAAAGCGAGAAGCGGAAATATTTTTCCGTACCCTGCTGCAGCTTGTCGCGCAGCGCTTCCACGTCCTGATAAGCCGTCTCCAGCATCGGATCGCGGACGTTCCCCTTCTCCTGTTCCATGGTGATGGTGGACTGCAGCTGCCCGACTTTGCTCCGCAATTTCTTCATGATGTCTTCCGTGTTCATCGGGTAGATATACATGGCCATGTCCATGGCTATATCCATGTTGATCACGGGCGCCAGCCAGTTTACGGAAATGAAACGCGGATAGGCCATGACGAAAAACGAACGGGCGAGCTTGCCGGACACCTCCACGGAATTCTGGTTGACCCTGAAGGCTGCCGGCGCGATCAGATCCTTGAGGCTATTGAGCCCGCTCTTGTACTCTTTCTCGGCCTGCAGGAGCTTCCGTTCGGCCTCCTGTTCGGGTGTCAGCTGTCTATTGCCTGATGAAAATAATCCCATGCGTTTTCGTTAATTTTCTTGTTGATTGGCCACGAGTTCCAATTCATCCAGTTTCTTGATATGGATCGGCGAGGCGGCGTTCAGGTTGTAACTGTTATACAAAAGCTCCAGCAGCTCCTCGGTGCTCAACGTAAGGCTCCTTAAGCCCATGCCGTTTAGGGTCCCCGACACGTGGTTGATCCGCTGGTACAGGCCCTCGCGGTGCTTCTGGAAGTCGATCTCCTTCTTGCTGACCTTGCCGGCCGGGTTGAACAGGCTGCCCATCTTGCTCAGGAATCCTTCCTTGGCCACGTCGACGGAAAACGGCACGATGACGTAAAAAGTCTTGTTCATGATGCTCGCGAACTCCACCAGCTTGGCGATATATTCGATATATTCCTGGGTCTGGAGCCGCAGCAGCTCGTTGGTCTGTTTCTGCATGATCACCCTGAGCTTGTCCAGATAGGAATTGATATCCAGCTTCCGGGACTGCATCAGAATCTGGACCGAAAAATCCAGCGAATTGAGGAAGCTCTGGAACGCGCTTATCAGGGCGGCCTGTTCCTGGGGGCTCTTCAGGGAAAAATTGGTGGATGAAACCACGAGAACTCCCCTGAGCGATCCGTCCTTGAGCACGACCGTCCCCTCCTTGATCTCCTCGATATTCAAGAGGGACTGGGTGCTTCCTCCGGTCCGCTTGGGCGACTGCATCTCGGTATTTGCCATACGTTTTTATTTCGGGATCTGATCCCCTTTGATTAATTCCTCTTCCTCCAGGTGCTTCTGATCCAAAAGGTAAGCCAGCTTACGCAAACGACTGTCCGGCGCCTCGTTGTCCTCGGGCCCGGTCAGTTTGGCCGGCTTGGCCTGCACCACCTTCTTGTTGGAGAAGCTGACCACGGCCGTTTCCCGCCGGAACACCCAGACTTTGGGAGACGACAGGAATGAGAACAGCGGCATCAGGTAGACATACAGGGGCCGGCCGTTGAACTTGCCGAACGTAATCGCGATTCCGGCGATAGCCACGGGGATCGCGACTGCGAAGAAAATGATCCCTACGCCGAGGATGGACCAGACGAACAGCACTGCGCCGCCGGTGCCCAAAAGCATCAAAAACTGCTTAAGGGTCAATGGCCCGATAAGCTTGTCTTCGATGTCGACGAATTGCGGAACCGCAAATTGCATTGTTTTTGTTTCGGAAGGATTTTCTGCCCTTAGATTATACCATAAATCAGCCCGGAATAGCAAAGCAACTTCAAGGGCTTATCCCCAGGGACTACTGGATGAAACTCTTAAGCCAGGAATCCCAACCCTTGTCGGTCTCTTCCTGATAAACGCTCCAAAAGCCGGAAGGCGGGAGGACTTTGATTCCGCGGTATTCCCCGATCTTCAAAAGATGCCGGTCGGAACTCAGGAGATAATCTGCCTGGGCGGCGACAGCGGACTCCAGCAGCTTGTTGTCTTCCGGGTCATCCACCACGGACAGCCTCTCGGAGCCGTCCACGAGATTGACCATCTCGAAATAGCGGTCGAGCTTGTCGCGGTATTCTTTGTCTTTAACCTTTTGGGAAACCAAAAAACGGTTCTCTTTCAAAGTCGGGCGGTTCGCGTAAGCGGCGAGCTTGCCTGACAAAACCTCGTCGATGATCCGGTTCCCGAAGTTATAATCGTCCTCGGATCCGTCGATAAGCAGGTTGGTATCGATGACTATCTTGTACATGGGCTTCTGCGGTTAAAAAAAGACTATGCTTTCGCATTGTCTTTTCAATTCTACCATAGCAGGCCTGATCCCTCAACCGTTACAGGCGCTCCATTTCCTTTCTTAGATCGGCTATCGCCTCGAACTCATAAAGATTGATCACGTCTTCTCCAGCATCCTTAAGCTTGGTCATGACCTGGATGTAACCGGCTTTCGTGTCGCCGCCAGTGATGGCCGCTCCCCCGATCTTGAGATACTGCCGAAAAAGCGGGCTCTGCTCGAAAGCGCTCAAGGCAAACACCGGCAGCTGCTTGTTGACCGCGGCCAGGTAAACGATTTTGGCCTTCAGTTTCTTGATCTGGTCCGGCAAAGCCGCCTGGCGAAGGTGCGCGGGCTCCACCCTCTTCAGATCGTCGATGGTCTTTACGTCATCCAGGCTCTTCAGGCCTTCCTGCGGCTTTAGGTTAAGCTCCACCGGAGCGGGCCTTGCGGGTTCCGGACGCCGAGGTTGCGCAGGCGCCTGCCCGTCGCCGATTTCCTTGGTGGCAACCTCCCGCTTGATTTCCTGAGGCGTCATGGCAGGGGCTTTCGGCTGCGGGCTTAGACGCGACTTGAGCTCATCGATGGTGGTGCCGTGGTCCTTTTTCGGAGCTTCCATGTCCATTGCCTTATCCTGATTCTCGATTCTGTGCTTGAATTCGTCGTATGACTGCCGGACGTCCTCGATGGCCAAAGCCTCTTCAAGCATGCCCCTCAAGGCCTCGAACGCGCCCCGCTGCAGGATAATCGCCCCGTGTTCAGCGGCCGCCTGTTTCACGCGCTCGATCCTGTCCTTCGGCAAACCCTCTTCGGAAAGGACACTGATCAGGCCTCCGATCTGGTCCTTGGTCAGATAGTCATCAGTGAAAATCTTGAGCTTGCTGGCGCAATTTTCGCTCATCAGGACGAACTGGCCGGTCTCGCTCACGAGGCATCTGCTCAGATCCGCCCGGTTGCCCATGCCGTCGTAAACGACCCGTATCTTAGACCGGATGTTTGCGGTCATGGCCGGCGAATAGATCTTCCCTTCGGCGACTGCCCGGTCCAGATCCTGATCGATTTCCGGATTTTCCAAAACCGCGGTCACATACTGGACAGTCGACTCGAGCTTCGCCTTTTCCTTTTCCAGCTGATCCTTCTGCTTCTGCTTCAAGAAATACAACTCCAAAGGAGCCTCGTACGACAAAGCGTAATCGAGAAGGTTCTGCTGGTCTTGTTTTTGGGCAACAGTAGCGGTTGCTTCAGCCATAGTATAGAGTTAGTACTTAAGCCTGCGGGGGGTTGTTCGGCCGGTTCCCCTCTTCCGGTCTGGTCATGCCAGCGGCTGCATATTTCCTTGCCCGTCTTTCTTCGTTAGACAACTCAGGAGCAGGCCGGTTCGCATCAGTTATGACGATAGTCGACTGCGACTGTTCCCCTCCTCCGCCCTGATTACCTCTGACATCCTGTTTATAATTGATGACGACCTTCTTCTCGTAGTCTTTCTCCTTATCTTTCCCTTCGGCAGGCTTTGTCGGGTTATTTCTGACTTCGATATCATCCTTCTTAAGGGGATCATTGATACTTGGCTCTACGTAAGCATTCCAATCCTTTTCCTTGCCGCCTGTTGCCATATAGTGGGCCTTGCGGATAGCCATCGCGGTGTCCCTGCCATTCTCACCCTTATCATCCAGGAGGCCCTGTTTGATGCCGTTTGCCAAGGCGTTCAGTTGGTTGCGGTTGCCGAACTCCTTCACGCCCTCCACAAGGGTAGCGTTGATCCGCTTGTCGCCCTTTTGCATCATTTCCCACAAAAGCTGCGGCTTAAGCAACGCGGCATTGTCTTTTGTCACCTCTCCGCTGAATGATCCAGTCAAAGCTTGGCCCACCCTGCCGCCAGCCAAACCAAGTTGCCAGCGTGCCGCCTGCTTATCCACCTCTCTCTTTCTTGCTGCGTTCGGGTTGTCGAAAGCCTTTTGTTTTACAGCACCCGGCAAAGTCTTAATCTGCGCTGACTTGGTGCCGACCCAGTTGCCGGCGGACTTCAGGCCGCGACCAACAGCGGTCCTGTCCCCGCCAGCCAATGCCCCGGCGCCCTTCAATAAAGTGCCCCGGGCAGCCATGGAACCAGCTGCTCCGGCGGTCCACTTGCCGGCCTGCTTGGCTTTACTAAGAGCCTTATCCGCTGCGCCGGTAATGGCTGCGGCCCCAATCATACCCGAAGACTTGGCCATGTAAAAACCGGCCCACATAAAACCAGTTGAGATGAGGATTAAAAAATAATCAGGACCTTGTTTTCGGTTAGCGTCAATTAATGCCAGACCGAGCCGCAAGAAGAAGATGGAAATAGGGGCCCAAATGAGGTACTGGATAAATTTACTCCACCATTGCTTGGCATACTTTTGGGTCGAGGGAAGGACATTCAAGGCGTATGCAGCCGGAGAAACAACAACCAGAACCCACAGCCCAATCGTACGCACCAACAATAGCAGTGCGATTGCGCACATACTGACGGTGAGAATTACAGCGAAAACGATGGAAACCAACCCGTAACCAGCTTCTTTCCAACCGCCGGAAGTGGTAAAAAAGTCCGTCAAATTCTGGCCTTGCCCAACGACACTCTTGAAGAGCAGTCCGTAACTTGTAAAGTTTGCCCCCTGTGCGATTACCTTGGTGAGGTTATCTGCAAATCCGATTAAAGTGTCAGCAATAACCTTGCTGAAATTGATCAACAATGCCATGAGAACCAAACGCACCAAAAGCTTCTTGTAACTATAGCTTTCTATCCGCAATATCGTCCCGATGGCAATCACAATCAAAGCAATGATAAAAACTAAATTCATCACGTCTCTGACCATTGTCCAAGCCGCCGAAACAGATTCTGGCATCGTGGCGCCAACGCTGCTATCAATAAAATAAGTCAGAATCTGCCCGGCAACAGCCGCCAAAGCAAGCAAGGCACTGGTCAAAAGGGCAAAAAGCATTTTAGCTATCCATCCCACTATCTTAGCAAAAGTACCGGCTTCACTATCGGCGGCGGGAGGAGCTATCTGATCCCTGATATTCTGGTCGTACGTTTGTTTGGTTACCGGTGCTGTCTGATTCTTGATTGCCTGAGCTATTTTGTCGGCCGCGTCTGCGCTCCTATAAGGATCTTTAATCATCCTACCCATGTAGTCAGGTTGGGTTGATGTCCCTTGATAAAGCCCGAATACGCATTCGAAATAATCCCTGTCGTTCGTCTGGAGGGCAGTGGTAAATTTATTTTCCGTAATGGCCATAATCCGCTCACCTAAACCTTTGCAGGCATTGATTATGGTAGTTTTGATTGCTTGAACTTCCGGACTCTTAGGGTCTTTTCCTTTGGCCGCTTCTGCTGCTTTATTCATACTACTGAGTTCATCGGGAGCAACGGATTGGGCATTAGCAAAACCAGCAAATATCATGTTTGCCGCAATTATCAGGAGTATTAGCCAGATTTTGCTTTTGTTTGGCATTTCGTTAAGACGAGAGCATTTAATTTATTATACCACAGACTACCTCAGCCGGCCAAAGTCGCCGTGCTCCACGTAGCTGTTCTGGGCCCGCTGGCTGATAGGTTGTTCCGGCGCGCCCCGAAAGATGTCGTAAATCTCGCCAAGCCCGCCGTAAACCGGGAAGATGTCCGTGCTGTGGGCGACCATGATTGTGTCATACCCCACCCTGCCGCTGGAACAGTTGGCGATGGAGCCGACGCGATCGAAACCCGCAGCCTGAAGATTGGCGATGGTGGCCTGCTTGATGGTGGCCAGAGCCGGATCTTCCTCAGTCGGAACGATAGCGCTTGCCTCCGCCGGATGGTCGGCCAAAGCCTGGTCCAGAGCCGCCCGAACTTCCCCGCCGTACTTGGCCATTGTCGGCATCTTGATGGCGGTTCCGCTGACACAGCTGCCATCGCCGCTGTCCGCGGGCGGCGTCGTCGCCTCTCCAGATCCCTTGCAGGGCGGTCCTAAGGGCGTGGTGGTGCCGCCGAACAAACAGTAGTCGGCATTCCCGTCGCCGTTGGTGTCGTAGCCGTCGGTTATGCCGT